>JAJZAL010000178.1 GCA_021799405.1 Acidobacteriota bacterium | reverse complement strand
CCTGTTTCGCGTGCGCATCGCTTGCGTCAAACAGCACGCCGGCAGGCATAGCCGCGCCAGCTGCGGCCGCCGCGCAGGACTTCAAAAATTCGCGTCTCCGCAGCTTTTCCCTCTCCTGAGCCATCACGTTCCTTTCAAGACGGCCGGCCGCTCAGCGAGCGGCGGCCGTGTATTCCTGTGGGTGGTGTTTCTGCCAGTTGAGCGTGTCGTAGAGCGGCTGTGCCGGCCTGACCGCAGGCTCTTCGCGCGCCACTGAGATGGCCAGAATGCGGATGTTGTCGTTGTTCGGCAGGGTTAGCGTTGTTGCATGGGGTGGCAATGCAATGGAGTAGCCGAAGAGATAGCTGTACGCATACGGCTCGTTGAGCCCCTCCGGGGTGTGATGGTGATCGGAGTACCAGGCGAGACTGGCGCGCTTGATGTAGCCCGGCGTGAGTCCGAGATAGTCATCGGGATAACTCGGAGACCAGATCGGCGAGCCGCGATAGGTGATGTCCGGCCATGTAGCATGATTCGCCGAGACGGCCCAATTCTTGCGCAATGGAACCTGCTTGCCATTCATGGTAACGAAGTCCGGCTCGGGCTTCCAGAGACGCGTGTCCCATTGGCCGATAAAGCCGCCCCAATTCTGAATGGTCAGCGTAGCGGAACGGCTGCCTGCCTGGAAGACGGCTTTCTGGTCGCCATTGATGGATGCGGCCAGCAGGTAGACGCGGTTGAAATTGCCGGCCGGCAGTTGGATCGTCTGGCCGCGCGCGATTACCGCATTGGGCTTGCCTGTAGCTGCTGGAGCCAGGTGGAAGTGGACGCCGTTGAAGCTCAGGTCCGCAGGCATCATCTCGGCGGGCAGCGCATCGCCTTTGCTGTCGAAGCCGCCGACCGTCGCTGAGTCGTTGTTGCTGGCGGCGGCGAGATCGTAGTGCAGCGCCACCGGCTGCGATGTTACCGGAGCAACATGGGCCGGAGCCGTGCCCAATCGCAGGGCAAACGTCCGCGGCTGATAGGGTTTGAAAGAAGTTTCCAACGCGCCATCAGCAACGGTCGCAGGTCCTACCGGCAGTTCCTGCCCATTCACTTCGCGCGCCGAGGTGACCGGTCCGGCGAACTTCACCGTGACGTGCGGGGCCGCTTCTCCATCCAGCTCAACCATGCGCAGAACCACTTCATTGCTCATCTCCGCTTTCTTCAGAGCGAGTATGCGGATGTGCGGATTGCTGATGCTTACCAGCGAGAAGTTGCGGCCCAGCGCGCCCGGGTGCCTGCTCGTCGTGAAAGCCACGAGTGGCGTGCTCAGCCGGTAAGCCTGCCAGTCGGTTTGCCCCTGGTGCCAGTCGCCGGAGTGCCCGGCAAGGCCGTACAGGATGTCATGGTGTCCCCAATCCTGGCTGAGCTGATCGGAATACGACTTGCGGACCGGAGGCTGTCCCGGAGCCGGAGTGCGAAATCCGGGCGTGCGCAGCAGCGTCAGCCGGATGGTGTGGTCATCGCGCTTATCCGAGCCATTCTTCACATCGGTCAGAATTGTGGCTCCATACGAGCCGCTCTTATCCGTGAGGTCGATCCAGTGGTGCGAAGCAACTTCAAACTGCCGGTCAAAGGCGGTGGGCCGCTGCACGGTGCCCACTTCCCAGTTATAGGTCGCCATGCGATTGTCGGCTGAAAGCGGGAAGACCGCTTTGAGGTTGGCGTCCGCGGTTCTCCAGTCGATTGCATCACTGAACTCGACGCGATTGCCCGGGTCGCCCGCCGACAAACGGACCGTCTGCACAAAGGTAGAGCCCTCAGTCTTGCGCGAGACCTGAATCGCTACGCGCACCGGGCCATTCTCGACGATGCGGATCTTTGCCGGGCCGCTGACATAAGCACGCGGCGCCGCCTGCTCCTGGTCGAAGTCCATATTCCACGCCGGGTAGTGCTCCGGCGCATCAGTGGAAATAGCCAGACGCATCGGTCCTGAAAGCAGTTCCTTGTTCAGCGACTTGTCAAAGATGCTGGTTACATCACCGTCCGAATTGAGCGTGACGCGATAACGCGCATTCTCCAGCGAGGAATCCGAGACTTTAAGCTCGCTCGAATGCTCAGGTGCGGAGGCCGGTTGGACGGAGTACACGGAATAGCCAACGGAAGGCGCCTTGGCCAGGAACAATACCTTGCCGTCTTCCAACTGCGCCGGGACGTCCTGCCCATCCGGTGCGGTAACCTTCACGGCCTGGGGCGTTCCGCCGGCGAAGTGGACCCTGGCCTCCACGACATCCTGGCGTGCGATGTTGAGCGGATTGTAGACCACTACCGGAGTGCCCGCGGTGCGCGTATTCAGCGCGGAGGCAACCGCTTCCGTCGCGCTGGTGAGCACATCGGCAAACTGGTTCAGAGCAATCACGTCGTCATTCCATGCAAACTGATAAGCGCGCGGAGTGGCCGTGCCGGCGCCCGTATCGTGAAACTGCCCGCCCATCACCAGCATCCACGCGTCATTCAGCCGTTCCTGCGGATAAGGGCGGCCGCCCATCCACGAGGCCGCGATGGAAGCTTTCTCGGCGTCGTCGGCCAGGATTTCGTTCTTGCGGTTCCAGCGCTTGTGGTAGGCCTGTGAGGTGAGCGAGCCCGCCGAGTGATTGATCAGCTCCAGATCGCCCGTATAGGTGGGCATTCGAGAGGTCATATCAGGTTTGAGGTCGAGGAACAGCTGGTCGGCCTCTGTAGAGAGGACACGGACCGGGCCATCTCCGACCCGCACCGGCTGCCCTACAGTTGCTTCAGTCCCTGCCGCCGCGTCATCTGGATTTGGAAGCACGATCTTTCCCTTGGTGACGATGGCTTCGAGCATCTTCACTGTTTCTTCATCGGTCGCGCCGCCGTTATCGCCGGTGCCGACGTAGTGATAATCGGCGTAGACGCCGGTCACCTTGCCGTCGATGTTGATGCGGGAGACCCAGTTCACATCGTTCGTATCCCACCTGCGCGCCTGCGCGGGCGTCAATCCAGCCGGCGGCGGTGGCGGCGCTTTGCTCAGGTCATAGCGAATGCGGCTTCCGTAGCCGAGCGGGTTCAAGGCGGCAATCACACGCTCGCCATCGGGCCCGATCCAGACGCCAACGTTGAAGGGGATTCCCTCGGATGTTTTCTCGGGTGAGTCTGGTCCGCCGACTAGAGGCGCGGGCTGCCAGCCGGGGCTCAGCTTCTGCGTGGAGAAGCCCTTTACGCCGGAAGCTGCAAGGATCGTCGGCAGGGATGCCGGAAAGCCAAAGCAATCGGGCAGCATATATTCCGCGCTGGCCTTGCCGAATTCCTTGCGGAAAAATGTGTTGCCGTACAGAACCTGGCGAAAGATCGACTCTGCGCTGGGCAGGTTGACGTCGCCTTCCTCCACTGAGGAGCCGGCAGGGAACCACTTGCCCTCGGCCACGTATTGCTTCATTTGCGCATAGTCGGCCGGATAGTACTCCTTCATCAGCCGATAGCGGTTGGCCCCGGTCCAGTTGAAAATATAATGTGGATACTTATTGAAGTAGTAAAAATTCACCTTCATCGTCTTGAGTAGATACTCACTGATCGTCTGGGGAAACTCCCAGCGCCACTGCGTGTCCAGGTGCGCGTAGGGGACCACGTAGAGTGTCGGCTGCCTGGTGATATCAGGAGTATTGGCCGTCTGCGCCTGCGCGCTGAGCGTGAGTGCGATGACGGCAAACAGAAGGCTCTTTATCCAGTGCTGCATGAATACCTCGCGTGTGAACTAAGAAAATGCTTGCAGGATTTCCGGTTTCTGGTCAGGACAAGATTCGTTGTCTTGAGGAAGCTCCAAAACAGTAACTGATTTCAAAGGTTGCGGTGTTACTCGCCGCAACGAGCGCAAAATTTCGACACGAGCAGGGTCTTGTAACAGGGCACGACTTCAGTCGTGCCGAAGACACTCCAGGGCGAGTGAGGGCTTGAGTCTCTGCAGAATTTTTCGAGCCGAATTCACTTATCATCTGCACTTTTCCGCGCCCTGTTGAATCGTGCCGCATGTGGGGCAAATTCATGAAAGCGTAGGCCCCTGGGGAATGTGACATGAAGATTGGAGCTTGTTCAGAGCCCCTGAATCGAGAGTGAAATCACCGGAGACAATATAGAGTGCGAATGGAGAGTTGTCAATTGATCGTGATCGATTACACTGCTTGGTGAGATTGCGCAGCGCCTTTGCGCGGCGATGTGGCGGCAAGCCGGTTTTAAGGGCGCGGCCAGCAGTGGCGATGAACTGGCCGAGCGATGCTGGAGGAATGAGAACGCCGCTCGGTCGCGAGTCACTCTTGCCGCATATTCTGCAGCGATCTTGCTTGCAACCGCGGTGATGCGGAATGATTGCATCGTTTTGTCGCGCCCTGCTTATCTCTGGTGATGGGCGGAGGGAGCTTCTGTAGCAAAGAGTGACGTTGGTTCAAGTCCTCCATACATCGCGTGCGCAATCGACATGGGATTTCAAGGAGAGGTTATGTTGAAGAGTTCGCTGCTGAGTTTGATGTTCACCGTCGTTGTCCTTGGGCAAAGCGCGCAGGCGCCCGCGCAGGAACACTATCCCTTTCAGAACCGGAATCTCCCCGCCGAGCAGCGCATCGACAATCTGGTTTCGTTGCTCTCGCTTCAGGAAAAGATCGATCTCCTTGGAAAGACGCTGAACGTGCCGCGCCTCGGGATTCATGCTTCCGGCGCTCTGCCGAGCCCGCTTGGTTCGAACGGACAGTTTGAGGGCCTGCACGGCGTTGCAATGGACAAGGCGTGGGCGAGAAAGTCTCCGGGCGGCTCAGGAGAGTACAGCGGTATCACTCCGATTCCAACCACGCAATTTCCGCAGGCAGCGGGACTGGGCGAAACATGGGATCCTGCATTACTCCAGCAGGCAGCCGCCGAGGAAGGCTACGAGGCTCGCTACATCTTTCAGAGCTATGATCGCGGCGGCCTGATTATCCGCGCTCCCAATGCGGACCTGGCCCGTGATCCGCGCTGGGGACGTTCCGAGGAATCCTATGGCGAGGATCCGTACCTGGTGGGAACGATGGCGGTAGCCTTCGTGAAGGGCCTTCAGGGAGACACTCCGGGCTGTTGGCAGACCATATCGTTGCTCAAGCACTTTATGGCCAACAGCAATGAGGACAAGAGGACCAGCTCTTCTTCAGACTTCGATGCGGCTCTGATGCACGAATATTATGCCGCTCCCTTCCGCATGGGCATAGAGCAGGGAGGCGCCGATGCGCTGATGACCGCCTACAACGCGGTCAACGGCATCCCGATGGCAACCAGCCCTCTGCTGAAAAGCCTGGCCATGAAGCGGTGGGGATTGAACGGCATGATTGATACCGATCGCGGCGCCGTTACCGATATGGTCACGCGGCACAAATATTATCCCGACATGGATCACGCCGTTGCCGGCGCCATCAAGGCCGGGGTCAACCAGTTCCTGAATCCATATGAGCCCTATATTGAAAACGCGTTGCGCGAGCACCTGATCTCCGAAGCGGACATCAACGAAAACCTGAAGGGCGTCTTTAGGGTTTTGCTGCGGCTTGGCGCGCTCGATGCGCCGGACACATGCCCTTACACGAACATCAAAGAAGGCAAGGTGCCGACGCCCTGGGAGACGCAGAAGAGCAAGGCTCTGGCGCTGCGCGTCACGGAAGAGTCGATTGTGCTGTTGAAGAATGCGCCTGCCGGGAATGCAGCGCCGCTGCTTCCGCTCGATGTAGCGAAGCTGAGGTCGATCGCCGTGGTCGGGCCGCGCGCCGATGAAGTGGATGCGGACGGCTACGGCGGCATGCCGCCGTTTGGTATTACGCCCCTGCAAGGAATCAAAGAGAAGGTTGGTGCTGGTGCCACCGTGAAATACAGCGCCGATCACGATCAGGCGGTACAGATGGCGAAGACCTCTGACGTGGCGATTGTGGTCATCGGCAACCAGCCGGTGTGCGGAGCCAGATTCGGCCGTTGCCCTGATCCTACAGAAGGCAAGGAAGCGATTGACCGGAAGCGGATCCATCTGAATCCCGAGCAGCAGAAGCTGGTTGAGGACGTTTATGCGGCGAATCCGCATACGGTTGTAGTTTTGGTCAGCGGCTTTCCCTTCACAATCGACTGGGAGCAGGAGCACGTTCCGGTCATCGTTCATATGGCGCACAGCAGCGAAGAAGAAGGTGCGGCGCTGGCTGACGTCTTGTTCGGCGATTACGACCCGGCTGGGCGCGTCTCCGTGACCTGGCCGCAATCCATCAGCCAGTTGCCGCCGATGATGGACTACAACATACGCGATGGCAGGACTTACATGTACTTCAAGGGAAAGCCGCTCTACCCCTTCGGCTACGGGCTGAGTTATACAAGCTTCAAATATTCTGACTTGCGGGTAAGTCACGCCAGGCTTCATGAAAACGGAAGAGTTGAAGTAAGCGTCAAGGTGACGAACACCGGCAAGCGCTCAGGGGATGAAGTGGTGCAGATGTACGTGCGGCACATGGATGCAAAATCTCAGGGGCCGTCGGAGGAGTTGAAAGGCTTCCAGCGGATCCATCTCGCCGCCGGAGAGACAAAAACGGTTTCGCTACCCCTGAGCGCGAAGTCTCTTGCCCATTGGGACGATGCCGGCAAAGGCTGGAAGATCGAAAGTGGCCGCGTGCGCGTGATGATCGGCAGCTCATCGACCGACATCCGGGCAGAGAAAACGATCTCGGTGGGAAAGTGAATTTCGTCATGAATCCCTGGCGCTTATCGTGGATTTCGCCATGAATCCGTGGCACCTTATCGCTTTCACTATGGCCGCCTTCGTCGCCTTTTTCTCGCAGGGACTGGCTTCAACCGGTCCAGGCGGTAACCCGGACAGCCTCGTGCTCCGGGGTCGTTCCCCAGAAAAGTGCCCACCCGGCGGGATCTTGGCATTACCACAGAATTTGGATGGCCGCCGTATACCGTAGCACGTGACGATGTTGCCGAAGATGCCGGAAGCTGGAATTGAATTTGGCGGGTTTTCGATCGATCGCTGGAAGACATCGGCCTATAAACAGACTTCGACTGCGATTCGTGGAAGGCTGTTCCATCGATAATAATCGATTGACAGAGATTGGCTCGTTCGATTAAAGTTTCGGATGTTGAATTTTTCCACGATAACCGGTGGGCCTGTGGAGCTGAGCGGTTAGGCTACCGGCGGCACGGAGAACATGGCAAGAGATGTTCATCGCAGTCTTGCGGCGCCCCCTGCGACGAAAGCGAGTCGCTAGAGCCGCGGCTTCATCCATTAGCATCAGGATTACACGGTTCATCAACAAAACAGCCGTTTCTGTGGCGGGAGGGTGCCTCCTACTACACGAGGGCCGAACGGACACGAGGGTGGCATGGGTGCGGGAAATCTGGTGGTGATCCAGGCCGGAGGGCCAACCGCGGTTGTCAATGCGAGCCTCTATGCGGTGCTGGATTCCGAGCGGCGGCAGAAGACCAGCCGCAGGATTTTCGGTTCCAGAAACGGGTTGCAGGGACTCATTCGCGGCGACCTGGTTGACCTTGGTTTCCTGACCTCTTCTCAATTGGAGCTGCTGCGCCACAGCCCTGGCGCGATGCTCGGCTCCTCGCGCGTCAAGCCGTCGGAAGCAGAGCTGACCGGGATTCTGCGCGATCTTCGCGAGCGAGATATTCACCAGGCGCTTTTCATTGGTGGCAACGGCACCATGCATGCCGCGCTTATGATCAGCCGCTTCTGCAAGCAGGCAAACTACGAGATGCAGGTCGTTGGCATCCCCAAGACGGTGGACAACGACATCAACGGGACCGACCGCTGCCCCGGATACGGCAGCGCAGCGCGCTATGTGGCACAGTCTACCCGCGACCTGGGGATGGACGTCCGCGCGCTCGCCCAGCCTGTATCGGTTCTGGAGACGATGGGCCGGCACGTAGGCTGGCTGGCTGCAGCATCCGTCATGGCAAAAAGGAGCGCGCAAGACGCCCCACATCTGGTTTACATTCCCGAGGTTCCCTTTGAGATGGATGTGTTTCTCGCGGACCTCGATACGACTCTCAGGAAGCAGAACTGGGCGATTGTGGTTGTCTCTGAAGGGCTTCGGGACAGCGCGGGGCGCCCGGTTTACGAGACTTCCGAGGCATCGCAGAGAGATGAGTTCAACCGCGCGTTGCCGGGAGGCGTTGGACACTTCCTGGCGGAGACGGTGACGCGCAGGCTGAAGATTCGCTGTCGCGATGAGAAGCCGGGATTGCTGGGAAGAGCGTCGATCCTGCATGTTTCGCCGCAGGACAGGATGGATGCGGAGCTGGTTGGACGCGTAGCGCATGAGGCTCTGGCGGCCGGTTGCGATGAGCAGATGGTAGCGCTCATGCCGCTGCGCAGCGGAGAGCCGGCAACAACGAAATTGATCCCACTGGAGGCGGTTTCCGGCCCAGACCGGGCGATTCCCAGGGAATGGCTTGGGAAAGGCAACCCTCCCACAAACCACCATTTTGCAGAGTATCTCCGGCCATTCATCGGAGAGCTATTGGAGTACGAAGATGTCTTCGACCGTTCAGAGTCCTACGAAAACGCCTGAAGCGCTGGCCGTGCAGAAACCCGTCGGGGTGCTGATCCTGGGACGCAAGCGCCCGGGCTTCGACCAGGAGTGGAACAAGATCATTTGCCAGCGCAGCATTGCAGCCATGCGCGAGCTGGGCTTCGAGTGCATCGGGCAGGATGCTCCGGTGATCGACGACCAGACCCTGCGCGCCGCGCTTGATGGAATTCGCGCGGCCGGCTGCGACAGCCTGCTGATGCTGCAGCCGTCGATGGGCAACGGGCAGCTCGCTTTGAGCCTGTCGCAATTGTGGCCGGGGCCCATCGTGCTATGGGCGACTCCGGAAAGGCCCGCAGATGGCAAGGTGAGCTCCTGCTCGCTGGTGGGCCAGCATCTGTGGGGTTCCATGCTCCGCCAGGCCGGCCATCCCTTTGAATTGGTCTACGGCGATCCTGACGACAAGGCGCTGAGACAGGATCTGGTGAAGGCTATCGCCCTCTCGCGCACAGTGGCGCGCCTGCGCGACGCAAAGATCGGCATGGTCGGCACGCACGCTCCCGGGTTCATTGATCTCGCGGCCGATCCCTTCCTGTTGCGCAGGGCGTTGGGAATCCAACTGCATCCGCTCAGTCTGCCGCAGTTCATCAGCCGGGTGAACAGCATTGATGAGGCAGTGGTGCGTGGCGATGTGGAGCGGGTCAAGCAGATGGGACTTCCTCTGGTTGATGTCGAGGAGAAGGATCTGGCGATGAACTCGCGCTGCTACCTCGCCATGCTTGACCTGATGCAGGAAGAAAGCCTGGACGGGCTTTCCATTCAGTGCTGGCCGGAACTCCCCGAGGTTCTGGGGCAATGGCCATACCTTGCCATCTCGCGGCACACGACAGAGGGGCGCGCGGTTTCAATGGAAGGCGATGTGGACGGCGCGATTGCGGAACTGATGGGAAGCGTACTCGGCCTGGGCCGCGCCTTCCTTACCGACTGGCTCGAGCATGATGCGTCCACAATTTTCCTCTGGCATCCCGGTATGGCGCCGTTCAGCATGTGTAATCCTGTGGGTAGTCCTGACGGTCCCAGTCTGGGCAAGCATTTCAATATTGTGAAGCCGCTCGTCGTTGACGGTGAGTTGCAGGCCGGCAAGCCTGTGACCGTCGCGCGGCTGTGGCGTTGCGATAACGAGTACAGGATGACGGCTTTTGAGGGAAAATCGGTTCCTTCGCGGCGTTCGTTGACGGGCAATACCGTTCTGGTTGAAGTCGCGGGCAAGAGCGTGCCGGAAAGATTCGACACCCTCGTGCATGAAGGGATGCCGCATCATGTGCTGCTTTACTACGGCCACTACGCGGACGTGCATCGCCGGCTGGCACGGCTGATGGGCATTCGCTGGGTGGAGTAGGAGAAGGTTGCGCGGCGAAGGGACTGTACGGGCCAACGGCAGGATGGAAGGAGACTCGTAGTTATGGCAGTTCGAACCCCCATTGCAAGGCACCACGTTCGGGAAGAAATACAGCGCCGGATCCTGTCCGGTGAGAGCCAGCCGGGAGAACGGCTGACGCAGCAGAGCCTGGCCAAGGAACTGGGTGTTGCCCAGGGGACTGTGAGGGAATCCCTGCTCGAGCTGCAATGGCTCGGGCTGGTCGAGTCGGTCGACCGGCTTGGCGTATTCGTTGGTCAGTTGGATGCCGCACGCCTTTGCGAGGCATATCAGGTGCGTGAGTTTCTCGAAGGCCTGGCCGCCAGACTTGCGTGCAATCACGCCGGCAGGGCTGACATCGTTCAGTTACGCAAGATGGCCGACCATGTCTGGGAGTTGTCGAACGAGAACAAGCTGGAAGAGATGGGCGCGGCGGATCGCGCCTTCCATCTCCAGATCATGAACTTGTCGAGAAATAAGATTCTGCTGCGCCTGGCCGAGGGCTACCGCGTCCTGGGCATGGCCGTTCGCGCCTCGCGCGACCCGCACATCGTGTATGAGGAACATCTGCGCATCGTCGAAGCGATCGACCACAACTTCCCCGATGAGGCGGAACGGCTGGCGCGCCAGCATGTGGAGGGCGCAAGGATCATGATTGAGCAGCAGGCGGCAAAGCATGACTTCACTCCC
>JAJZAL010000177.1 GCA_021799405.1 Acidobacteriota bacterium | reverse complement strand
GCAACCGAGCGAACCACACGAAAGCGCAAGAAAATTCCCATCCCTAAGAAACCAAGGACTGCCGACAGTATTACTGCCCAGATAGGGATTATGTCTAATAAATCCATTTATAGTTTCTTTAAAACCGTGCGTTTATATCGGTACGCATAGGCCCTACAGAGACCGAGGAAATATAAAAATGGTGATTTTCCCTCTCCAACAACTTGAAAGATGCGTTCTCTCTCCCGATACAGTCGCGCGCTCTTTCTGTAATCGCTGCTGACTCCGCCCAAATCGAAATTCGCTATTTCAATCGGAGCATGATCGAAGCCGCCAAATTTGCGAACTATCTGATAACAAGCAAAAAAATCTGCAAAGGTTGAGAATCTAAGATCAAATCCTTCAATGTTTTCGTATCTTTGTTTACGAACGAAGAGTGCCTGATGACAGAATTTACATCCAAACAATTGTCGCGCTGAGTCTGTTTTGCTGACATCGAGAGGAAATCTGCCTGTCACTTCGCCATCCGCTAGAGCTCTCACATAGCCTACTACTATTCCAACATTGGACTTCTTTAGCTCAGCTGCGATCTGTTCCAATACATGAGGACCCACAAACGTATCCCCAGCGTTCAAAAAATAAATCCATGCACCCCTGGCTATCTTTAATCCTTTGTTCATCGCGTCGTAGATGCCTCCATCTCGTTCGCTAAGCCAGTAATCAATCTCGTTGTCGAGAGATATCAGTTTTTGAATAGTTCCGTCAGTGGATGCACCGTCAATAATTATCAATTCATAGTCTTTATAACTTTGTGCAAAGGTGCTATCCAATGTAGAACGCAGGGCATCGCCACCGTTGTATACGACGGTAATAATAGAAACCAGCGGCCGTTCTGTCCGAGCATCTCCACGCGTGCGCCGACCACCCTCCTGGCGCTGGATCGTATCCTGCTGCATTCGAGACCCCTACAGGGATTGTACCGATTCGGCTTGAGGCTCGCGCGACAGCTTTCCATGGATTTTGCTTTTTCGACGCTGGTGCTCCAGCCTTTATGCGGGATGATTGAGCACCCAGCGCTATGCACGGCCATTCAAGGAGATTCCGCTGAGCCTTTCAAAGTCGGATTCCACGAGAGATTTTCTGCGTCGCAGCCTGTTTATCAGGCCGGTTGTCCTCGGCCATGTGGCCATACGAAACTTGATCGCACTCACCGGCTCGCGAGTAAACAAGTGGAAGCCTCCGCTCGACGCAACATGCCGACCGAAATGCCGTGCAAGTTCCTTCAGGGCAGCGGGAGTATAGAACGAGACATGCTGGCCGCCTCGGACAGCGTAGTACCACCAGTTCGGCGGGGTCGGCGGCGGGTCGGGCACTAACAGCGTCGTTGTCAGCACGTTGTCGGAGAGGGCAAATGCCTGCGAAATGTCCTCCAAAGGGTCCGGCAGGTGTTCCAGCAATTCAAAAGCTGTTACCAGGTCGTATCGAGTGTCCGCTATGTGCTCGAAACTCCGAGCGTGTACGTTCTTAGCATACATATCTTGCCAAAAGAAGTTGAATCCTCGGTCTCGCATCAATCGAACGAAGGTCCCATGGCCGCCGCCATAATCCAGAAATTGCTTTCCTGCGGGAAAAAGCAAAGATATTACCGCAGAGGTGACTGCGGAAGTTTGCAGATTCCTCAGCATAATACCCACATCAGCGGCCACAAGCGCTTCGGTGTAGGCTTCAGAAAGCCAGTATGGCTTTTCTGTCTGGACAAAACCGCACTTTGTGCAACGAAAATAATGGACCTGGTACTTGTCCAGGACAAGCGCTTCCCCAAAATACTCCGAAGGAGTTTGGCAAATCGCACAAATCATATCTAATAGATTACAGGAACGATAGACTACTGCGCCAAAACTTCACTGCTGGACTTGTTCCACACCTGAATTATGCACACCCTTATGATCTGACCCCCACCCGCGTTTCACTGGCGGCGAGGAGGGTGGCTGTAGGTTGTTGATAATAAAAGGCTGGCTGTGCATAGAATTTTATGCACAGACTTTGTCCTCAGCGTCTTTGGCTGGGAGGCGCATTTTTATTGGGGTTCCCAATAACTCCTCAAAACCGTTGCCAACTGGGAACTGGCGAATGTCCCCATTACTTCTCGGGAACCATGCGGGTGCCCCCGAAACTACGATTTCGCCGCTCAATTCGCGGCGAAATCCAAACGACGTGCATAATTCAGGTGTAAATCTGGTTGTAATTCCGCTTGGAGTTGAAAGGTGGGTCGATATAGCAGAGGTCGACAGACTCATCCTTAAATACTGCCCTTGCCTCTGCGCCGCAGAATGTCCAGATTGTCGCCATAGAAAAGCTTGTTCATACCACACCCTTCATCCAGTAGAACGTCGGTCTCATTTCCTGCAAGAATACCAGTTCCCCGACTGTCCACCCATGATGCATAAGGATTTCAACCTGATCCACTACACGGGTTGCAGTTCCTGAGCAGCATGCGGGCGATGGCCATACAATGGGAAGCGAACGTCCCTGACATCTATTGATGAAATATTTCCTTCTCCCGGTTGCGAGCTGCTTGCTTCTCTTGCTCTGCGGATGTCCGGCGCAGCAGCCGGGCGCGCCCGCAAGCGCCTCTCCGCACGTCACCGCGCCAACGCTTGCCAGTGGAAACGCGACCGCAACAGCGGAGAAAAACCCTGAAGCGGCAGTCTCGCCCTCTGCGACCGAAGATCACGCGCAGCAGGACCAGACGCTCATCGCCGCTTCCAAGCGGGCGTATGACACGGGAATTTCGTTGTACCAGGCTGGACAGTACCAGCCCGCCCGCGAGGATTTTGACCGCGCGGTCGATATCTTTCTGACCAGCGGCCGAGATTTCAAAAGCGATCCCGTCCTCGACGATGCATTTGAGCACATGGTCGATTCGATCAATGCGCTCGAACTCGACTCCCTGCAGCAGAGCAACGGCTTCAGCCAGGAGGACCAGACGCCGGTCGGGGTGGCCAACGATGTGACATTCCCGGTCGACCCGAACCTTCTGGCGCGGGCCCAGGCAGATTTGAAAGTCACCCATTCCGATCTTCCCTTGGTCGTGAACGACTACGTTGCCGGGTATATCAACTACTTCACCAATACGAAAAAAGGTCATAACACGATCGAGAATTCGCTGGCCCGCGAGGGACAATATCGCGCCATGGTGGAGCAGGTCCTTACCGACTCGGGCGTGCCGAAGGATTTGATCTATCTTGCCATCGCGGAGTCGGGTTTTCGGCCGAGGGCCGTCAATTCCCGAAGCGGAGCGGGCGGGATGTGGCAGTTTATGCCGTATGGCGACTATGGCCTGGTGCGGAATGCGTGGGTGGATGAACGCTTCGACCCGGAAAAATCGACGCGCGCCTATGCCCGCTATATCAAAGAACTGCATGAGCAGTTCGGCGACTGGTACCTGGCCATGGCAGCCTACGACTGGGGCGCGGGCAAGGTGCAGCGCGCTGTGCAGCGCACCGGGTATGCGGATTTCTGGGAACTGTATCAGCGCAATGTCTTGCCCGCCGAGACAAAGAATTATGTCCCCATCATCGTGGCGGCCGCGATCATGGCCAAGAACCCAAGCCAGTACGGGCTCTCTGATATTCCCGTCGACCCTCCGCTGCGTTCGGACACGGTCACAACGAATTCCAGCATCAATCTTCGCCTGGTGGCGGACCTAGTGGGAACCACGACGGACCAGATCCGGCAACTGAATCCCAGCCTGCTGCAGATGAGCACGCCCAGCGGTTTCGCCTTCGATTTGCATCTGCCGCCGGGAACCGCTCCGTTGTTTCAACAGCGCCTTGCGTTAGTGCCGGAAGAACATCGCAATGCATGGCGCTTCCACATCGCAACCCAGGACGACACCCTGGCCAGTATCGCGCAGACCTTTCATGTGACGACAAAGGCGCTGGCAGCCGCCAACGGACTGGAGCAGGATGATCCGCCGCATCCGGGTGAAGCCCTGGTCATCCCCGTTCCTCCGCCGACGATCTCTTCCGCGCACATGCGCTACCGCGTGCGGCGGGGAGACACCATGGTGACACTGGCAGACCGCTTTGGCGTGACCACCAGCCAGTTGCGGCGTTGGAACGGACTCCGCGGAAACCGCCTCCCGGTCGGGAGAACGATCTATGTATCGGAGCCGGTCAGGACGCGCCATCGTCGGGGTCGCCACGCGCCTGCCGCTGGCCGAACCATCGCACATAATGGTTTCCAGGGCCCGCCCAATGCACATTCGTCCGGCGGCAGCAACGCCCACCACGCCGGATCATCGGGCCATGTGAAGGCTTCTTCCAGCAAGCGCCATAAGAAAAAAGCCGATTGAGATGCTTCGTCGTTGACGGAAGGTAATCTCTCGCGGAAATTTCGCGCTTGTGTTTCCGGCGAACTCGTAGCATCCTTATGCAGGTATGCATTGGAATGCCTGCTGCGGCTTTATGGTCGAAGATGTAAGATACGGCCATGAGCGGTAACAGCCAAGGGGAGACGAGCATGATCGACGATCAATTCAAGCGAATGTCCGATGACAGTGAGTACGAGGCGGAGACGAATGAGCTTGGCGAGGACGCCAACGACGGCTTTGAAGAGGAAGAAGAAGTGACCATCTCCATCACGTCGGACGACGACGAAGACGCAGACCAGCGCAATGAAGAGGCGACAGTCGTGCTTCCGCCGAGACCCGCGGTGGAATACCAGCGGCCCGTGGCCCCTGCCGCTGTGAAGCCGGTAACGAAGGCGCCGCCAGCCAAGAAACCAGCCAGCGGGGGCGCCGTCGCCAAGCCCGCAGTGAAGAAGGCCAGTGTAAAGACACCCGCCAAGAAAGCTCCGGCAAAGAAAGCCGCTGTCAAGAAGGCTCCCGTAAAGAAAGCGGCCAAGAAGGCAGCCAAAAAAGTTTCGGCTAAACCGGCCGTGAAGAAGTCCGCAAAGAAAGCGGTCAAGCAGCACCGTAAATCTACTACAACAAGGGGTACTAAATTGGCAGTTAAAAAGGCAACGAAAAAGGCAGCAAAGAAGGCTCCAGCAAAGAAGGCTGCAGCAAAGAAGGCACCCGCAAAGAAAGCAGCCAAGAAGGCCGCAAAAAAGAAGTAACCCTGTTCAAGGCAAGCAAAAGGGCCCGGCAACAGTGCCGGGCATTTTTGCGTCTGGAGGCCGACTTTGAGGGGCCTTTTGCGGGGCGGAAGCGGGTTGAAACAGGCCGGCGAGAATTTAGTTGCCTTAGCAACCAATTGTGTGCAGTTGGTTGCTAAGGCAACTAAACGACCCTCGACTTGAAGTCGAGGGGTTGATCGGGCACATCGAATGAATTCGATAAACGTGCCCGCTCTTAACAAAGCCGCCGACTTTCAGTCGGCAGTCTCGTCTCCTTCGGAGACTTCGACCAATGTTCTTCGCCTGAAGGCGAGGGGTTTCAACCATCCCCGATGGAGACACTAATATTTCCGCCGCCTGTTTCAGGCGGAAGATTAGAGGAATTGCCGGCGGTCTGGGCCCCCTCAGCGACCAAAAGCCCGCTAGCTTGCCGGCTTCTTTGTGTTTGAAAGCGGCTGGTAGTAACGTTCCTCGGGCGAGGCGCAGCCGAGGCAAAGTTTTTGCCCGTCGCGCACCGTATATCGCTCGTAATTGATGCCTTCCCCGCAGATACAGCAAACAGCACGGTCGCCTTTGTAGCCGGGAAACTCCTTCTCGCTGAGCGCGACCTCTACACACTCCTCGGTAAACAGAATGTTTTCAGGCAGTTCGCGATAAGCCAGCATTTGTTGCTGGTTTTTGTTCTCGATCTCCGGGTGCAGTTGGCGGGCGGCATCCTTGGAGGACTCGCGCGCCGAGATGCGCACCGCCCGGCCAGTCTCAAGATCCACAAACGTCGCGGCCATTTTCCCCCAATCGCGAAACTTCAACGCGCGCTTGCCCAGGCGGCAGCCAGTGACAACCCCAATTGCATCCGTAGCGCAGCGGTCAATTTCAACAAATATGACGAGGCGCTTGCGGTCTTTTCCGCGCGGGTCGGAGATGCCAAGACGGGCGCACCCCAGCATGGCCATGCGCACGCCCAGCACCTGGCCGGCGCAGAGGTGCCCGTGGGCAATTTCGGCTTCCTCCAGTAACTTGTCGAGATTCTGCATACAACCAGAGTACGCACAGGCAGGCGTAAAATTGAAAGCACATTTTTGAATATCGGTATATGATGGCTGTCACATAGGTAGGAGGAAACCGCCATGTTCGGCAGTCTTCTTCTCGCGATGTCCACGACGCTGGTTCCGCAATCGCCCCCGATTGCGCGTGTTGCTCCGATGGTTCCGGCGCAACATTTTTCTCCTGTCAGTGTGCCCTTCGATTACTTCAACCGGCATATCTTTATCACGGTCACGCTGAATGGCACTCCGGGGATGGTTTTCCTGCTGGACAGCGGCACCAGCAGCAACATCCTGAACATGAATACCGCGGCCGCGATGGGATTGCAACCGGTCAGTATTCAGCAGGAGAAAGGACTGGGGCTGGGCTCTGGAAAGGTATATGTCGCAGCGGCAAAAGATATCGATGCGAGGATCGGAGGGGTACAAATCGCGAACCTGATGGCGGTGGTCGATCTCAAGGACCTCGATCAGCGGTTTGGGCATCGAATTGACGGGATTCTAGGTTTTCCATTTCTGCAACATTTTGTGGTGCAGTTGGACTTTGAGAAGCATGTGCTGACCCTGATGCCGTCGAAGAGATACCTGTATCGGGGGCCGGGCGACACGCTCTTTCTGACCAGCCGATCTACTGCGACGTCGATCCCGGTGATGCTGGGCACAGTGGACCACATGCAGCGGCAGGTCAAGGTGGAGATCGATACAGGCAGCGACGTCACGTTGTTGCTGTATCCACGCTACGTGCATGGCGCTCACCTGGAAGGTATTTTTCTTTCCAAGGTATCGCAGCAGGCGTACGGGCTGGGAGGATACTTCCTGATGCAATATGGCATTCTCAACTCTCTCTTGATGGGTCGAACGGAAGCCAGCCATCTGACGGTCTTCAAATTGCAAAGCGACCCCGTCGCCGCCCGCACGGGCTTTGCCGGGGTGATCGGCAACTCGCTGCTGGACCAGTTCGGCAAAGTTGTTTTCGATGTGCCGCGGGGCCACATCATTTTCGAATTGAAACCGTCAAGCCTGGTCTCGGCGAATCGACCCGCCGATCCTCTGATCCCGTGAGGATAAGCACGGCGAGTGGATCGATTTCGCCGCTATTGTGGAACGTCGGCATTGCGCGCAAATGGAGTGAGGCGCGTTTCTGAATTGCCATGGATTCATTTCAGGGGGCAAAAGACATGAGGGGACGAATACTTCTCGCGCTGGCGGCGATGGTATGCGTGCTGCCGCAAGCCGATCCATCCCGAACCTTGCAACGAAAATCAAACCCGGCCCTGACTTTGCGCCAGTCGAAACAATCGGTTGCCGGGATTACGGTGCCGTTTGAATATTTCCGGCGGCATATTTTTGTGACCGTAAATCTGCAGGGCAAGCCGGGATTTGTTTTCATGCTGGACAGCGGCGCCAATCGAAATATTTTGAACCTGCGGACGTCCAAGCTACTGGGCATGCAGCCGCGCAGTTTGCAACAGGAAAAGAACGTCGGCTTCGGCGATGCGCCCGTCTATATCGCTCCGGAAGAACGTGTCAATGCCAGCATCGGCACCACCGCCGTGGCGCAGACGATGGCGGTAATTGACCTGAACCGGTTCGAACAGCACTTCGGCCATCCGACGGACGGGATGCTGGGCTACCCGTTTTTTCGGAACTTCGTGGTGAAGGTGGATTTTCAGAAGAAGCTTCTGACGCTGATTCCCACGGACAGATATGTCTATCGCGGACCGGGAGTCGAGGTGGTGTTGAAGCCCAGCCGGGATTTTGTGATTACGCCGATCACATTGGGAAGCGACCGATTGGTTCGTTACCGCGTGGACATGGCCGTGGATACGGGCAGCGATGCGACCATGATGCTGTACGACCAGTTTGTTCGCCCGCTGGAGTTGCAGGACAGCCGCCAGCATTCAATCGCCGGGCTGGCATTTGGATTGAACGGATTTTATCCGGTGGCCCTGGGGAGCATTTACTCCTTTTTTATCGGCGATGCCGAGACCCACAATGTGGCCGTCGACTACCTGGCGGAGAATACAACCGCCGCCGCGGAACGGAGCCTGCCGGGAGCCATCGGCAATGGAATTCTGCAAAACTTTCGGGCGGTCATCTTCGATGTTCCGGATGAGCGAATGTTTCTGGAACTGAAGCCTCCGCCGCTGACGCCGGGGACCACCCGAGTGGTCAAATACTAGCCAAGGGCTCCGCCCTTGAAATCCCGCTGTTCCCGGCCGTTTTAACGTGTTAAAGGCGGCTCGAAAATTTGTTGCACTGGTTCTGTTCAACATTTGAGGCGTAAGAATCTAAAGCATTTTCGGTCAGGGTGTTGACGGTGGGGGAAAGAGTCGTGCTCCCCCATCCTTTGTGCAAGAGGCGTACAAAGAATGGCTACCCAGAGTTTTGTTAACACTTGATTTGAAAATGCACTAAGGGCGCGGCGGGAGGCATTATTGGTCGTCGGGTGATTCGCCTTCTTCAACCAGCGCGGATGCGAGGCCGAAGATGCGATAACTGACGGCCGCGTTGTTGGCGGGATGGAAGACAACCTGAAGCGGCTGGCGCTGCCAGGTTGCCGGGGCGCAGGCGGGGTTGGGGTGGTCGTCTACTGTCCACTGCGCCAGGGCCTTGGCGACGAGCGGACGTCGCACGCCTAATTGCGAAACCACGGCATAGAGATGTTTGCCGGTGCTGTTGACGCCGCAGTAGGCGGCGTAGTCGCGAAACCAGACAATCTCCGAGACGGCCGGATCGAAGTCCGGTAAATGCAGCACGCTGATGTGGGCCGAACTGCGATCGACCAGCAACCAGGGGCCGAGGACCCAGAGCCAGTGTGCGCCAGCCTCGTCCGGCAATGCGTCATTCAGCTTGACGGCGCGGCGAGCGACGAAGGTGCGGTCAGTGATTTCGTGGATGTCGCCCGTGGTCCAATCCTTCACCTGGCCATCGACGACGAGAGGACGGACGCGAAGGCTGGTGGGTTGATCGGGGGATGGGCTGGAGGCGGCAGTTTGAGGGGTGTAAAGGACCTTGCGCCATCCGCCCAACGCGACCGAGTGGACCTTGGCGGCAACAGGGAGACAGAACAAGAGGAGAGTGGCGCAAACGCCGAGCGACTTGGGGCAGGCCATGCGGATGAGGGTAATTCGCGATGTACTCTGAAGCAACGAGATAATTTAGGCTCCGATCACAGCAGATGCTGGATTGCTGGGTCGCGGAAGTCTGGGGTAACAATCCTCGCAATTTTAATCTGGCGACCCACCCTTACGGTTAGTTCGACGGGACGGGAGGCAAGCGGAATCAGCAATTCATGAATTCTTTGATTGTTGATTGTCACTCCGGCTTTTGCCTGTCGCTCAGCTTCGGTGCGTGAGGTCTTCATTCCTAGCCTTAGGAGCAGCTTCGCGGTGCTGATAGATATTGCGGCATTTTGATCTCTGATCGCCCTCCCTAGGCTCACCGCATCTGCTACAGACACATCTTGAAGAGGAATATCGATTATTTCTGTTGCGATCCCATGCTGATGTTGTGCCACCCAATCCTGATCGGCCTGTTGCGCGGCGGCCTGGGAATGAAAATCCGCGGTAATAGTGCGGGCGAGGCGCTTCTTGGCTTCCATGGGGTGCAGCGCCCCGCTGGCCACATCGTTCTTCATCGCGTCAATTTCGTGCGGGCGCAGGTCGGTGAGCAGGGTCCAGTAACGCCACATCAGGTCGTCGGAGATGGACATCAGCTTGCCGTACATTTCCTGCGGCGGCTCATGCACTCCGATGGCGTTGCCGAGGGACTTGGACATTTTCTGCACGCCGTCGAGGCCTTCGATGATCGGCATCATCAGGACAATCTGCGCCGGGGTACCGGCCTGGCGTTGCAGTTCGCGGCCGACGAGCAGGTTAAATCGCTGGTCGGTGCCGCCGAGTTCGACATCGGCATCCAGCATGACGGAATCGTAGCCCTGCGCCAGGGGATAGAGCATCTCGTGCAGCGAGATGGGCTGTTCGGCCTGGAAGCGTTTGTGGAATTCGTCGCGCTCCAGCATCTGCGAGACGGTGAATTTTGCGGCCAGGCGAATGATGCCCTCAAAGCCAAGTTTGCCGAGCCACTCGGAGTTGTAGCGGACTTCGGTCTTTTCTCGATCGAGAATTTTGAACACCTGATCGGTGTAGGTCTGGGAGTTCTTATCGATTTCCTCCCGCGTCAGCGGCTTGCGAGTGACGGAGCGGCCGGTGGGGTCGCCGATCAGGCTGGTGAAGTCGCCGATCAAGAAGATCACGGTGTGGCCGAGATCTTGAAAGTGCTTGAGCTTGCGAATCAGGACGGTGTGGCCCAAGTGCAGATCGGGCGCGGTGGGATCGAAGCCGGCCTTGACGCGTAGAGGCCGACCGGTGGCGCGCGATTGCTCCAGGCGGGCGCGCAGCTCGGGCAGGGGAATAATTTCCGCAGTGCCTTTTTGCAGATACTCCAGTTGCTCGTCTACGGGGGCGAACTCGCCACGGCGATCGAAATTGGACATGATGCAACCTAGTATAAAGAGTGCGTGGCCCGCCGCGG
>JAJZAL010000176.1 GCA_021799405.1 Acidobacteriota bacterium | reverse complement strand
TATTCCCTACGTGCTCCATTGCAATGACAAACTTTTCTTCAGGAATTTTCAATTTCTTTTGGAGGTGATCGAGCATATAGCGATTCGCCTGATGGAAAACGATTAAATCTACGTCGTCCAGGTGCAGGTGCATTCTTGCCAATAACTTCCGAACCGCTTCTGGGACTGCTCGGAGAGTGAAGCTGAATATTTCCCCTCCATTCATATAGATATTTGACGACGTTCGCTCATTACCGTACTCATCGGCTTGCGCCACACTGCCAGAGGCAACTCGTTGGCGCATGCCCCCAACTGGAACGATCAGATTCTTAGCGCCATGCCCGTTCGTTCCGTAAATGAAAGGGCCAATCGGCTCATCCGATATTTCTTCGTCCATGTGTACTGCTTGTATCAATGTCGCGGCTGCTCCATCGCCAAAGATAGTGCGGACACTTCTATCGTTCTCATGGATGAATTTACTGTATGTTTCTGCGGTCACAAGCAACACGTTCGTGGCTTGACCCGTCTCAACGAGACCTTTTGCAAGGCCGAGTCCGTACACAAATCCAGAGCATCCCAAATTGAAATCGAGAGCCCCACACGCCGTCGGCAAACTCAGCCTGTCCTGTACGAGACATGCTGTTGTAGGTAGAAAATAATCCGGGGTCTGAGTGCAGAGCAAGAAATAGTCGATATCCTCGCGCCGACAGATATTACTCTCAAAAAGCTTTTGACATGCTCCGACCGCGAGATCGGAGGCGCACTCATCTCCCCTTGCAATATGACGCTCTGTTATACCTGTCTTTTCTTGAATCTTTTCGGGAGACCAGTCACTAAATCTGGCCGCCAAGTCAACGTTGTTTAAAACATCTTTGGGTAGACAGTATGCGATCGCTGAGATACTTGCTTTCATTGGACATCATTCCTGCTTGCTGTGTCTCGCGTTTAATTCTTTGCAGTCGAATCTTGAATCAGCCTTAACATATCTCCAACTGTGACGCATTTCGCTAAACGATCTGCATCTAATTGCACCGAAAGTTGTTCATCTGCAAGTGCTATTACCTCCAAGAACTTTAGCGAGTCCCAATGCTCAAGGTTGCGAACTTCCACGTCTTCCCGAAGTGAACCCCGGGACATCTCCAAAACTTCTTCAAGTTGAGGCATAAATTTATCTTTGTCCATAAATCTCCATTTAAATATAGCCATCTGTGTACCCTTGCTATTTTCCAGTCCTGAAGAGTCTTTTAGCCAAAGGGCGCATTTTTTCAAAGGCATTGTGCCATTCTGACCGTTGCATACTCAACCCAATGAGATGTGCATCTGAGCCGTTTACGAGATCGAAGCGTTCATATTGAGCATCTCTCTTCCATCCATTTTTTAGATGAAAATTCAGCACCGCATTGTTCCCTTCAACCACCACACAATAGAGTGTATTTACGCCAAGCATTTCGAATGCAAATGACATGCCGAGCAATTCAGCTGCGAGCGCATATATCCGCCGCCCATCCACCGGCATCATCATACGACCAAATTCACAGCGCTTTCCATGTTCTATGTTATAAAGACTCAAGGTTCCGGCAAACCTTTGCTGGGCCACCAAGACAAAATTCAGTGCGTCTTCGCGTTCCATCTGACCGGCCAGCCATCTCTCGTGGTCCTCCGCAGACAACTCGACATAATTGATGTACTTGCCCAGCGCCGGGTTGTTGCGAAGCTCGACCGTGTCCGCTGTATACTGGCCATCCGTCAGCGTGATATAGCAGGACTCCGTCCCATATCGAAG
Source organism: Acidobacteriota bacterium (assembly GCA_021799405.1). The sequence continues at coordinate 8,961 of JAJZAL010000176.1, read as the reverse complement.
TGGCAATTTGAAAAAATCAAGTGCACATAGATCGATGGTTCTTGAGCTTTCAGACATTCCTTTCGATTCTCCATCTATTACGGAAGATTTGCAGATGCAATTCTCAATCTTCTTTTAACAGTACGAAGATGAGAAAGAAAGTGCTATTCCTTGCGCGCGAACAAGCGATAGCCATGCTTGCGGACGAGATGATCGCGCCTGGCATCTTCCAGGTCGGAGGCATTTCACGAACCCGCTCTTCAAAGCGACATTGATGGAGCACTGGCGACTTCCTGTATTCTCCGTTGCGGTTAGTAAGTATCCTCCGGCAGAGCCGGAGGCTTTACGGTTGCTGGCCCCTCAAAGGGGCCTGATCGCAACCGGTGAAAAGCAAAGACAAAGGCAACAGCGAAAACCTTGTCACGCAAACGACGCTGGCTTTGCGAACAAAAACTGTGAGAGACCTACTCCCGGAACTGTCAAACTGCTTCCCCGGTCCCCGGCAGAGCCGGGGGAACTCCCGATTGAATTAGTACCGTCCAGCGCAGGCGGGTCGCTTGGCGTCTTTTACATATTCAGGATAAAGCATTTGCCGCTGTTGCCCACGACCTCATCGGCGGAGATGCGGAGAACGACCGCGTATTGGTCGATTTGTTTGGTGGACGATTCGTCAAGACGGATCGTCGCGGAAGCTTGGCATCGGGCCTGAACGATCTCAAGCATCGGCGCGGGATGCCTCCTTTCAGGGGGGGTGGATTGTGGTTCACTCACGGCCTCCATCTCCCGACGAATGGTCCAGACAATCTCGACCGCAAAGACCCGGCAATCGGAGATCGAAAGCTTGTACCGATGGGAGACTTCCAGCATGGTGAAAACATCAGAGATGGTTGCGCCTTCTCCACCGCTTTATCCCCTCGTTGATCGGCAGCTCTACGCAAGCGTGAGGGCCGGAAAAAGAATGAAAAAGAATGAAACTGTAAAGAGTGGGACGACTTGGAGAATCCGGCGCAGATCATGTTCGTGCGGAGAATTCCGCGCCATGTGGGGAGTGTTCGCCGTGGGATCAGCGGCACCTCCGACAGCCAATCTTTTGCCCTCATGCGCCAGAAGGTAGCGCCGCCCGCCAACTCACTTCGTCCGATACTTTTTGTCTATGGTGCCATAGCTCTTATCTATGGCAAATCCTCCGTCAGCGGGGCCGATTCCAGGTGCGTCCTCGAATCCGGATCGAACGTAGCCCGGACGGCATCTCGGTCTGTCCGGTACTATTCGAGCCAGGTGCGACCGGCGCACCAACGTGAAAGTCGTAGAGGCCCCGATGAAACAATGAGCGGGCTTCGATCATGCGCCGTACCTCGCTCGTCTGGCAGCTTCGTGATTGAGTCGCAGTCGAAGCGCAGCGATACCTGATTGCTTAGAGCAAAGCGCTTTGTCAGATAAATGTCCGAATCGGTGAAATGCTGGCCACGAACGGTGTTGCGCCCAGAGTTTCCAAACTGACAGTTTGCGGCTGAGTCGCTTCCCTTACACGCCCCTGTCGTTGTATCGACGACGGAGCCGAAAGCCGCCGGGTTTAGCCCATTGCCTGGTACCTGCTATCGTGACACCGGGATAAGGAGTCATGCGATAGAGTGGAATGCCTGGAGCTCTACGCGCAAACTGCGGGCCGCTACCCAGGAAGACGCCATTGTTGTTCGCTGTATAGGGCTGACTCAGCACTGCGAACGGCAGGCTGGTGTGAAAGAATGCCGTCTCACAGAAGGCCCAGCCGCCCAGCAGTTGCACGCAATGCGGCATGTCTGGAATGAAATGGGATTTGGTATACGCCGAATGCAGAGATGTTGTGGCGAACATCGTAGTCGCAGTCGCCATATTGTCTGCTGAGTTCGTCGGGCAGCGGAGAGAGATTGCCCTGAGTGGAAAATGGCAATAGGTCGCCGTTTGAGACCTCATCCAGGCAATGACTGAAGATGTAATTCGCTGGGAGCGTCAATCCAGCAAGCTGCTCGGTAAAACTGACCTGTAGGCCGGAGTAATTGCTGCTTGCGTCCGTGCGGAACTCATTGACGCTGGCGAAGCGCTGGTCGAGAGGTCGTTGACGGGAGCATTCGCGATTGATGAAAGCACGAGCCCCATTAAATGAAAGGTTCGGGGTTCATCTCCGCCAAAAAATTGAAAGTTTTGCCAACGGAAAAATTGCAAATTGCACGAGAATTCCAGCCGACAGCACTCAATGCGAGCGCTGGAGGCAGGTCTGCATCTCGCGTGATCGTGATCACTGTGTCCCATTTGCTTGCGTGACATAATGGCCAAGTCGGCAATATGGTTTAGAGTATGAGTAATCGAAGGATGTTTAGTAAACAGGCGAAGATGCTCAAGGCTCTGGCGCATGAGTCCCGGCTGATGATCGTAGACCGGCTGAGCCGAGGAGAGTGTTCGGTTGGAGACTTGAGGGACCTGGTCGGCGGCGATCTCTCGACCGTGTCGAAGCATTTGGCGCTGTTGCGCGCGCACGGCATTGTCGAGGACAGACGCGAGGGAACCACCGTGTACTACCGGCTCTTGACTCCTTGTGTCTGTAACTTCTTCACCTGCGCAACAGAGGTTCTGAAAGAGCGGAAACGATAGGCGCAAAATGAATGAAATTGCGGATCTCGCCATCCTTGGCGGCGGGCCCGCGGGCTACGTTGCGGCGCTCGTGGCGGCTCAACGCGGAGCACGTGTCATCCTTGTCGAGCGCGAGCGTGTGGGTGGCACCTGCCTGAACGCCGGCTGCATTCCAACCAAAGTCCTGACGACCGCAGCCGATCTGCTGGCGCGTTGCGGGACGGCAGGCGATCTCGGCCTATCGATCCCGCAGGTCTCGGCCGATCTTTCAAGCCTGATGGCCCGCAAGAAGAACACGGTCGATCATCTCGTACAAGGCGTGGAGCACCTGCTGCGGGCGCGCCGTGTGACTGTGATTGCCGGCGAGGCCCAATTGATCAAGCCGGGGCTTCTCTCGGTGTCAGCAAATGGAATCGTCTCTGAAATCCCAGCCATGCATATCCTCCTCGCACCGGGTTCGATAACGGCCGATCCCCCGATCGAAGGGCGTGATTTGCCGGGCGTGATCACAAGTACGGAAGCCCTCGTCGTTGATGCGGTGCCTGCGCGCCTGGTGGTTATTGGCGGCGGCGTGATTGGGCTGGAGTTCGCGTGCATCTATGAGGCGCTCGGCAGCCAGGTCACCGTGTTGGAGATGACTTCTGCATTGCTGCCCGGCGCGACCGATGAGCCGCTCGCCCGGCGCCTGCGGTCGATACTGCAACGGCGGGGTATGGCCATTCATACCGGCGTTTGCGTGCAGAAGATTGTGAAAGTGGCGGACGCACTGAAGGTGATTGCGGGCGAATCGACTTTCGAGGCGAATAAAGTGCTCATCGCCGCAGGACGCTGGCCGAACACAGCTTCAATCGATCGCAGCGGGTTGGGTCTCCGCATCTCTGGCAGAGCCATCGCCGTCGATGATCGCATGGCGACCAATCTGCCGGATGTATGGGCGGCAGGCGACGCAGTTCCGGGCCCGATGCTGGCGCACAAAGCCATGATGGAAGGGCGCGTTGTTGCGGAAAACATGACAGGAGGGAGCAGGCGTGCGGATTACCGCTCCGTCCCGAACGTGATCTTTACCCGCCCGGAGATCGCCAGCGTGGGACTGACCGAAGCGCAAGCTCGCGCCAACAGTCTCGAAATCAAGGTCTCGCAATTCCCAATGTCTGCCAATCCTCGAGCGCGCATTCTGGGAGAGACCGAAGGGGTTGTGCGGCTGATTTGCGAAACAAGGAACGGTCGGGTGCTGGGAGTCCATCTGATGGGACCGCACGTCACGGATTGGATTGCGGAAGGAGCCCTGGCCGTGCAGATGAGCGCCACTGCCGACGATCTAGCCTGGACGACGCACGCGCACCCGACTTTGCCGGAAGCGATGCTGGAAGCGGCATTGGGATTCCGGAACGCGACCGTACATATGCAGTCGCGATAAAAGGCCCGGATCTGCTGGCCTGAGATGCAGATGTAGATTGGCGGATCGCGGATGAGGTTCGATGACCAGCATGCTTCAGCCCATCACACTCGCGATCGTCCTGGCCTTCCTGAGCGCGCTTATTCACGCCCTGGGACTGCTCGGTCTGCTCTACTGGCAAACGCGGCAGTGGCCACAAATTGAGGCGGATTTTCGTCCCCGGCGCAATTTACCCGTGTTCCTTCTGCTGTTTGGCGTGATTCTCACTCTGCATCTGATCGAGATCACCCTCTGGGCCGGCATCTATTTATGGCGGCATTGGCTGCCGGACTGGGAGTCGAGTCTTTACTTCTCCGCCACAAGCTATTCGACCACCGGCTACGGCGACATTGTGTTGCCCCGTGCATGGCGTTTGATAGGGGTGATGGAATCCATCACCGGAGTCTTGTTGCTGGGATGGTCCGCAGCCTTTTTCTTCACTGTCGTACACCGTTTTTTTGAGATTCGCATCCGCCTCTGGCAGCGCGAGAGAGAGGGAGCCTGATTCGATTGCGCAGTACGCCGAGAAGCTAAGCGATCATGTGCCGGCCCGGCGGGCCGCGATCAATGCCTGGCTTCAAAGACAAGCAGGGAGCAGAGAAAGGAGAGTCTTTATGCCGAAAAATCTGAGTCAGAGCCAATGGCATGGTATTGCCCGCAAGGAGATTCCGTGGTTTCCGGCCATCGATGCTGGCAAGTGCATTGGCTGCGAGTTGTGCTACGTCACCTGCGGACGTGAAGTGTACGAGATCATGCCCGACAAATTTCACAAAGCCCAGGTGGAGAGGCCGTACAACTGCATGGTGGGATGCTCCACGTGCTCGGTGGTCTGTCCGACGCAGGCGATCTCATTTCCATCCCGCGATCTGGTGTGGAAGTCCGAACGCGAGCACAAGATCTTCAGCGTGGTGCACAAGGAAGCAGCGAAAAAGCGCAGCAAACTGCAGATTGTGCAGGCCCGCGACTGCGCCGAGGCAGACCTTCGCCAGATACAAACGCGCGCAAAAATTGAGATCGCCGGCGAGTTCGGGAACAAAGCGTTCCTGACCAAGCTGGAAGACAAGGTCAAGGACCGGAACTTTGACATCGTCAATCTCCGACTGGAGGTGCCGACCGTGAAAGGTCTGATGGAACAGACGCCGGCCTACATGACGTTTGAGATTACTTCGACCGATCAAGGTGACGTCGGCGATTTCTTCAACGAAATCCGCGATTTAGTGCGCCAAAATGCTCTCGTCTGGGTGCGGGAGACGTTTGTGTAGCCCTCGCTTTTCGACGGGTTCGGAGCCTGCGCGGCCTTTCGCCTAGTTGATCGCCCGACTCCGGCGAAATTCCCATAACTGACGTGACGGCGATCACAGCGCGCAATGTGACTATATGGCAACATGGCCAATATAGAAAGCGTGGCGTTCGCTATGGACAAGCCCAATCCTTTCATGAAACAGGCAAAGATGCTAAAAGCACTGGCCCATGAATCACGCTTGATGATCGTGGATCGGCTGAGCCGTGGCGAGTGTTCGGTGGGCAGTCTCCACCAACTGGTGGGTGGCGATCTTTCGACTGTCTCGAAGCATCTGGCATTGCTGCGCGCGTACGGGGTTGTCGAGGACCGGCGTGAGGGAACCACCGTGTACTACAGGCTGTTGACGCCTTGCGTCTGCAACCTGTTCGCCTGCGCAACCGATGTGCTGAAGGAGAGGAAGAGATAGCGCCCCGGATGACTTCGCCGAGAAAGTTGCGAAAGCGGCTCCCAAACATCGACGCACGGTCATTGGAGATTTGGAAGATGAGTCTTGAAAGAGCAATCAAAGAAACGTACCGCAAAGCGGTGGTTCGCGCATTAGTAGGCGATCGCGCATGCTGCTGCGGTTCAAATGCGATCACAGGAATTGCGCAGGCCGGCCGCGCCTCCCACGAGATTTACGGTGAGGGCGACACCGCCGGAATTCCGGCGGCAGCGATAGCCGCATCGCTCGGGTGCGGTAATCCCGCGGCACTGGCGCAATTGAAAGAAGGGGAAACGGTTCTTGATCTGGGCTCCGGCGGCGGAATCGATGTCTTCATCTCGGCCCGATGTGTGGGGCCGTGCGGCAAAGTCTACGGGTTGGACATGACCGATGAAATGTTGATTTTAGCCCGCGAGAACCAGCGGCAAGCCGGCATAAAAAATGTCGAGTTTCTCAAGGGGCGGATTGAGAGTATTCCGCTGCCGGATTCATCGGTGGACGTGGTGATCTCGAACTGTGTCTTGAACCTTTCGACCGACAAAAGCCGGGTGCTTCGGGAGGCTTTCCGCGTCCTCAAGCCCGGGGGCCGTTTTGCGGTTTCCGATGTGGTGCTCTGTGGCGAGATACCATCCCTAATCCGCGACAATCCGCAGCTGTGGGCTGGTTGTCTGGCTGGAGCCATGCAGGAAGAGGAGTACAAGACGGACCTGATCGCGGCAGGATTTGTGGAGCCGAGCATCGAGCCAACCCGGATATTCCGTGCCGGCGACGTTCGCGAGTTTCTCTCTGCTGCTGGAACGGATGTTCTCGCATTCGCCGATGAGTTGGATGGAAAGGTGATGAGCGCATCCGTGCGCGCCATCAAGCCTGCGGCGGTTGGAGCGACTTCAACGAAAGGACATATTATGCCGAAGATTCAGATATTGGGTACTGGCTGCGCACGCTGCCAGCAATTAACCGCGAATACCGAGAAGGCAGTGCAAGGTCTTGGCCTAAAGGTGGAGATCGAGAAGGTGACGGAGATCAAAGAGATCCTCAAGTTTCAGATTCTGATGACTCCAGGTCTGGTCATCAATGGGAAAGTGAAGTCCGCGGGCCGCGTGCCGGCTCCGGAGGAGATTCGCGAGATGCTGCTTGAGGAAGGGGGCAATTAAATGGCAGAACAGCTTCCAGGTCTACTGATGTGCGTATGCACGGGTAAGTGTCCCGGCTTCGAAAAGATGGACATCTGGGATTTCATCAACCGGGCGCGCGTGGAACTCCCTGTCGAGTACGGCGCAATCCATCCTCAATTGTGCGAGGTCGATGGCGACCGCTTCCTTGGTGATTTTCTCGAAGCCAAGCGTCCGGTTGTGATCGCCGCCTGCGCCCCCAACATGCAGTACAAGATGTTCCGCGACGCCTTCGCTGCAAAGGGAATGGATGTGAAACGGGATATGGTGCCGCTCGACATCCGCGACCTGACCACCGATGAGGCCATCGAAAAGGTTTCGGCGAAACTGCGCGAGATGGAGGTGAAGAGCGATGTCTGAAGCGACATTCATGGGCGTAGCCAGGGACAAGATCACGTGGCATCCGACGATTGACTACGAGAAGTGCACCTTCTGCATGGAGTGCGCCACTTTCTGTCCGCACAGGGTCTTCGAGCAACGCGAGGGCGACCACAGACTCGTTGTGGCCAATCCGAACAACTGCGTGGTCTTTTGCCGAGCCTGCTCGAAGACCTGCGGCCCGGATGCCCTCTCGTTTCCTGACAAGCAGGCCACCATCGCGCAGATCAAGCAGATACGCGATCTGGAGAGTGTGCAATGAACAACGCGATTCTATCTTGCACGGGACTCGATAAGCCTGAAGGGTCTGTGGCGCGCGAGGTTGCGATCCGCATGACGGACACCGCTGGCAGCGAGATCATTTGTCCGGTGCTGTTGAATCGTTCACTGGCCCGCTACAAGAAGGTCCTCGCTGAGAATCCGCTGATCGTGGTCGATGGCTGCTCGACCCGATGCGCCAGCAAACTCGCGGAAAGCCTGGATCTCAAGATTGATCGGAAGGTTCTGATTGCCGACACTCTGAAGTCTTCTGGTCTGACGCTGGAGTCCACGCTGAATCTGGGGGCGAATGGTCTGGCGCTGGTGAAAACAGTGGTGGATGGACTGCTGCAAAGTCTGACGGCCCCTGCTGTGTCCGTGGCTCCAGGAGCATCATCCTTGGGTGAGTTTCCGCCGCCCGGGGAGTACATGATCGTAACTCACGACAAATTCGAGTTTCGTATTCCCGCCGCGGACTACTGGTTCAACGAAAATGATGTCTGGGTACGGCCTTTGGGGGATGTTGCGCGAGTAGGGATCTCCGACTACATGCAGCAGAGCCTCACCGATATCAATTTTGTCGACCCGCCTGCAATAGGTCTCGCAGTTGAGCAGTTTGGCGAGTTGGGGACGCTTGAATCGTCCAAGGCGGTATTTGAAGTTGTGGCTCCGATTGCGGGCACCGTGGTAGCAGTGAATTCGGAGGTCGTTTCCAATCCCACCCTGATTAACGAAGACCCTTATGGAAAGGGATGGATTGTGGAGTTGAAGTTGGGCAATTGGCCCGAAGACCAGGAATTACTTCTGAACCCGGACGCCTATGCCAAAACCGTGAGACACAAAGCAGAAGAAGCGTGAGAGGAAACCGACGGATGACACACAAATTGAAAGAAAGAGATGTATTGGTCATACCCTGCAGCGGGATCGGCAAGGTGCATGGGTTGATCGGCCGCGAGGCCACGTACATGGTGACCGATGAAATGGCCTCCGAAAACACTGCCACGCTCTGCCTGGCGTTGCTGGTCAAAGGCGATCCGGAAGCGGTCGAGGCGGTAAAGAGCCATCGCTGCATCACCATCGACGGATGCGCGAAGGCCTGCGCCCAGAAGAACGTCGAGATGTCCGGAGGCCGCGTTGCCAAGGCGATTCAAGTGGCTGAGGCGTTCCGCAACTTCCGCGGGGTCAAGCCAGGCACCGCGACTGCACTTACAGAAGACGGCTGGAAGATCACGCAGTCGATTGCCGATAGCGTAAACTGCGAGGCCACAGATTTGCAGGAATTGGACGGAGCGGCGCTATGACCTATATCCGGCGTGAAAACCGACTGCGGATGTGAGTTTGGCGCTGATCTGGCGGGGTTTCCGTTGCAAATCTGCGAGGTGACTTTATCATCACTTTTAGTTAT
>JAJZAL010000175.1 GCA_021799405.1 Acidobacteriota bacterium | reverse complement strand
TCGATCAAATTCCATCATCATTATCCAATCAAATTCGCGGCGGCGTTGTAACACGCGGCCAGCGTGGGAGGTATGTAAATCCCGAGCGTCAGCGCCAGAGCCAGATGGACGAAGACCGGAAGCAGCGCCGGTGAGTGCGGCAACCTGGGCGCACGGCCGTCGCCGAAGATCATGGGTTGAACCTTGATGAAGATGCCGCCGAACGCCACGCCAAGTGCGATCAAAAGCAATGGCGCGGCCCATGGATGCTCGTGCACCGCGGTGGTCAGGATCAGAAATTCGCTGGCAAAGATGCCGAACGGCGGCATGCCGAGAATGGCGATGGAACCGAGCATCAAGCTCCAGCCGATGGCAGGATTGATCGCGGCCAATCCTCGAATGCCATCCATACGCTGCGTGCCGGCGGTCTGCGCCGCATGGCCCGCCGTGAAAAAGAGCGATGACTTGGTGAGCGAATGCACCGTCATGTGCAGCAGCGCCGCAAAGTTGGCGATCGGGCCGCCAAGCCCGAAGGCGAAGGTGATGATGCCCATGTGCTCGATTGACGAGTATGCGAAAAGCCGCTTGATGTCGCGCTGCCGCCACAGAAAGAAGGCCCCCAGTAAAGCGGAAAGCAATCCGAAGCCCATCAGGATGCGGCCCGGAAGAACGGAGCCGATCGAGCCTTCGACCAGCACCTTGCAGCGAATAACTGCATAGAGCGCAACGTTCAGCAGCAGGCCGGAGAGAACGGCTGATACCGGAGCCGGGCCTTCGGCATGAGCATCGGGAAGCCAGTTGTGGAGCGGCGCGAGGCCAACCTTGGTGCCGTAGCCCACCAGCAGGAAGACAAAGGCAAGCGCCAGCACGGTCGGCTCAAGATCTGCCTTGACAGCGTAGAGATGCGTCCAAAGGAGCGCGGTCATGCCCTGGCGGCCAAGCGTCTGCTCGGCGGCGAAGTATAAAAGCAGCGTGCCGAAGAGCGCCTGCGCGATGCCGACGCCACACAGGATGAAGTACTTCCAGGCAGCTTCGAGGCTTGCCTTGGTTCGGAAGAGCGAGACCAGCAGCACCGTCGAAAGCGTGGCACCTTCCATCGCCACCCAGAGCAGGCCCATGTTATTGGTCAGCAAAGCAACGAACATGGAAGCCATAAAGAGCTGGTACATGCTGTGGTAGAGACGCTTGCGCCGCGGAGTCAGACGGCCGTGATGTTCTTCCGTGCGCATATACGGCCGCGAGAAAACTGCCGTGGTGAAGCCGACAAACGCGGTCAGTTCCACCAGGAACGCGTTGAATGGATCCACGTAAAACTGCTCGTGCCATAACAGCATTGGGCCGCCTCGAGCGACCCGCAACGTCAGCCACGATACGGCGAGAAATGACGCAAAGCTCATGCCGGCGTTCAATTCGGCCCCAACACGGCGCGTTAACGGCAAGGCTAATAACAGCGTGGCCAGCAGCGGAATTCCGAGAACGAGCAATAGATCCACTTCAGTCCTCCCTGAGAGTTTCCAGATGGTGAAGATCGAGACTGTCAAATTGCTCGTGGATCTGGAAGAAGAAGATGCCTAGGATGAAGACCGCGACCAGAAGATCAAGCGCGATGCCGAGTTCGATCACCATTGGCATACCGTACGTTGCACTGGTCGCGGCGAAGAAGAGGCCGTTTTCCATGGCCAGAAATCCAATGACCACGGTGACGGCCTTCCGTCGCGTGATCATCATCAGGAACGAGAGCAGAATGACGGCGAGGGCGATGCCGATGGTGTGGCGCGTAATGGTGGTCGCAAGCATACTGATCGGCTCGGCGAGGCCGAAGGCAAAGATCACCAGCACCAAGCCCACGAGCATCGTAGCCGGGATGTTCACAAGAGGCTCGCTGTCCCATTGCGCGCCGAGGCGTCTCATCAGTCGATGCAGAATCCACGGCAACGTGATGACCTTCATGATCAGCGTGAGGGCTGCCGAGTAGTAAAGCTCCGTCAGGCTCGCGTCATAAGCTACGAGGCAGGTGGAGAGAAAGAGGATGGATCCCTGCCAGGCAAAGAGCGTAATCAGGCGTTGCGTCCGCCGCCGTGAGAGCATGGCAAAGGAGATCAGCAGCAGCCCAGCGGCGAGCAGGTTGAGTAACTGTGCAGCCAGATGTGACTTAAGCATGTGTGCTCACTCCCAGAAGCAGATGAACAAGCAGCCCGAGCACAGCCAGCAGAAACGCCATGGCGAGAAACTCGGGCGCGCGAAAGATTCGCAGCTTGGCGGAGACGGATTCAATGAGCGCAAGCGCAGCGCCCGCCAATGCAAGCTTTACGATCAGCGCCGTGACAGCAATCAGCAAGGCGCTGGCGCCGTCAGCGCCATGGATGGCGATGCCCCAGGGAAGAAACAGCGCGAAGCCGATGCATGCATAGTTGAAGAGCTTGAGGCTCGATGCCCATTCGATGAGGGCAAGATGGCGTGCCGAGTATTCAAGCAGCATCGCTTCATGGATCATCGTGAGCTCAAGATGCGTGGCCGGATTGTCGATGGGGACGCGGGCATTCTCGGCCAGGAGCACCATCACAAAGGCGACGGCGGCGAAGATTACGCTGGGGTCGATGACAGAGGGATGGGAAGCGTAGCCGTCGACGAGGCTCGGCAGCGCCGTGCTGCCGTACAGGAGGAATGCATTGAAGAGCACCATCAACAGCGCCGGTTCGGCCAGGAATCCGATCATCATCTCGCGGCGCGCGCCAAGCGTGCCAAAGGACGTGCCGATATCCATTGCCGCAAGCGACATGAAGACGCGCGCTGTGGCGAAGAGGCCGATGAGCGCGATGGCGTCGGCTGCTCGCGCGAAGGGCAGATCGGTTGCGAGCGAAGGAATGATAGCCGCCGCCAGAACCATGGTGCCGAACAGTACGTACGGGGCCGTTCGGAACAGCGGTGAGGCATCTACCGCAAGCGCGGCATCTTTGTGGAAGAGCTTCCGCAGCATGCGATAGGTCTGAGTGAGCGGCGGCGCGGAACGGTTCTGCAGCCAGGCGCGGCACTGTGCTATCCAGCCCGCAAAGAGCGGCGCAATCGCAATGGCCAGCACCACTTCGCCGAACTGCCGCGCGAATGTAAGGACTCTCATAAGATAAACACCAGCAGAACAATCAAAGTGAGAAAGCTGAAAAGCAGATAGATCGAGAGGCGGCCACCCTGCAAAACGCTCATGGCATCCGCAGAGCGCTGTACCGCGCGCGCTAGCGGACGATAGATGCCGCGCCAGAAGCGATCCTCGATGTGGATTCGGTAGCGTGGTTCGCTGTCGTACGGAGACGGCAGGTCACGCTCCATGCGAAAAAAAGCGCCAAACATGTGCCTGATCGGCTGGCCGAAACCTTCAGCCGTGTCCTGCATGCGCGAGTTTTGCCACGGATAGCCGCAGTCCCAGGCTGGGGTTCTGCGAATGCGCCCGTGAGCCAGCAGACGCACGGCGACGAAGGCCACGCCGACGACGGCGACAATTCCGGCAAGAAAGATGAGGCCGCTATAGGATGCCTGCTCAGGCGCGATGGGAGCGATCTGCCAGATGGAAGCGTTGGGAGCAATCGTCTGGCCCAGTAATGCTCCGGTCACTGCGGCCGCAGCCCGCAGCGCAAATTGCGGCAGGATACCGATGGCAACACAACCCGCCGCGAGCCACATCAGGCCGATCCGTTCGAGCCAGTTTGCGTCGTGCGCATGCGCCAGGGAAGGCTCACGCGGCTGGCCAAGGAAGATGACACCGTAGAACTTGACCATGACATAGGCGGCAAGAGCCACGGTGAGCGCAAGTGCGGCTGCTCCCAGCGGGACGAGCATGTTGATAAAGGTATGCGGGATCTGCGCCGTGAAAAGGAACGACTGCAGCAGCAGCCATTCCGAAACGAAGCCATTGAGCGGCGGCAGACCGGCAATTGAGAGCGTTCCGATGAGCGCCAGCACAGCTACCCACGGCATGGATCGGATCAGGCCGCCGAGTTTGCCCAGGCTGCGCTGTTTGGTTGCGTGCAGTACCGTGCCGGTAGAGAGAAAGAGAAGGCTCTTGAAGAGCGAATGATTGAGCGCGTGGATCAGGGCCGCAGTCAGCGCAAGAGCCGCAAAGAGACGCAGGTTGCTTGCTTCAAAGAGAATCGCGAGACCTATGCCTGTGAAGATCAGGCCGATGTTTTCAATCGAGGAGTAGGCCAGAAGTCGCTTCATGTCGGTTTGCACCGCGGCAAAGACGGCTCCAAAGAGGGCGGAAAAGAGGCCAAGCGCAAGCACGGCTACTCCCCATTGCCAGAATTGAACGTGGAGCAGATCGAAGGTGATCCGTAACATGGCGTAGATCGCCGTCTTCAGCATCAGGCCGCTCATCATTGCCGAGACCGGCGAGGGTGCGGCGGGATGCGCCTCCGGCAGCCAGACGTGCAGAGGAACCAGGCCCGCCTTGGCGCCAAAGCCCAGCAGCGCCAGAGTGAAGGCCGCGGTTGCCCAGAAGGGCGTGAGAGAAGTGCCGCGCATGGCGTCGAAGGTGAACTGCCAGCTCCCGCCCTGCATGGCGCCAAAGCTGAGCAGGATGCAGATGGCGCCCAGATGGGCCATGAGGAGATAGAGAAAGCCGGCACGGCGAATCTCGGGAATGCGATGCTGCGATGTGACCAGGAAGTACGAGCTGAGGGCCATCATCTCCCAGGCCACCATGAAGAGGTAGGCGTCGCCGGCGAGAATCACCACGGCCATGCTGGCGAGAAAGATGTGATACTGCAGACCAAGCAGGCCGGGCGACGTACCTTCGCCAGCCCTGAAGTACCCGGCTGCAAAGGTCGAGATTCCGGCTCCGGCCAGTCCAAGCAGCAGCAGAAAAAAGCCGGACAAGGCATCAAGGCGGAAATGGAAGGGGAGGTTCGCCAGGCCGAGCGGCAGAACGATCTCCTGAGGTACGCATTCTGACGCGAGAAAGGCTCCAGCCTTAAGCAAGACACCTACACAGACCAAAGCGCCGAGCGGGAAGAGCAGACGCGCAACAAAGCGAACGCTGCGAGGCCGCAGTAATCCGGCAAAGCCAAGCACAGGCCAGACTGCCACAAGAAGCAGCAGGGAACTGAGGTTAGTGCCCGAAAACGCAGTGATGATCGATGTCCAGGAATAGACGCTCAAAAGAATCCTCTATTCTGCCGTTCCAAGAGACAACAAGAGCGCGGCTTCACACGTTGGCGCAGCGTGATTTGCAGCACAAGGGAAAGGGAAGTGAAGCAATCGTAAAATCTGTTGTTGCCCGAAGCTCATTCGCCAGTTTCCACCGGGCTCTTATCCATTTCATTCAGCATTTCAAGAGCGTCCTTCAAATGTTTCTGGAAGTAGCGGCGCATCAGCGTCAGCACTTCCAGCAGGATGGGGTCGCGAACGGAGTAGAAGACCTGGTTGCCTGCCTTGCGATTCACAACAATCTGTTTGGCGCGCAGCACGGCCAGATGCTGGGAGATATTTGCCTGCTCCATGCCGAGCTTCTCAATGAGTTCTCCCGCAGAAAGCTCTCCGCTTCCCAGTAAGTCAATGATGGCGATCCGGGTCGGATGCGCGAGCGCCTGAAAGATGTCGGCTTTAAAACGGCGGAGTGAATCCGGCATAGAGCACCATTCATGGATCAAGAATATTCGAGCTTACGAATATACTGTCCCATATTCTGCTACTAATTAGCAAATTGGGAACACGGTCCCCGAGTTTGTGTCGCCGACGCTATATAGATAAAAGTAAAGATTAAAGAACCATATGTATCTAATTGAATAATTGAATACATAGATGTAGATTTTTGATACGGAAGCCCGCATACCGTTGCCGATCACCAGGGCGGCCTGATCTGGTTTTCAGTCCCTGGGACGGATCATGGAGGGGCATGCCGGAGCCAGAAGATTCGGAGTCTCGCTGTCGAAGGGCCGTAGTCAAAGAGCGCGCTGTTCTCACGTCCGGCCAGAGGCGCGCGGTTGGATGCGTCTGTGCCGCAGTTGCAGTACACTTTATCGTGGCCAGCACAGAAGGCACCATGCCAAGCGGCGGGTGACGGCGGCACGATGGTCGGGAAAGAGAGCATACGGCCAGGGCCAGCAACTGCACGCAGTCATCCCGAATCCCCTGTAAAGTTGAAGGCAATTCCGCCGGCCAGGATGGCGGGAATCAGGGGTGTGCGGATCGGGCTGGCGGTGCTGTCGCCGTTCATCGCTGCCGCGGTCCTTCACGTTCTCTGGCCCTTCGTGCAGCCCTTCGCATGGTTCATCTTCTACCCAGCTGTCTTTTTCAGCGCATGGATCGGTGGAGTGAGTGGGGGCATCGCCTCCGCCTGCATCTCGACTCTGCTTGTTTGGTGGAGGTTCGTTCCGCCGGAATTTACCTGGGCAAAGGACGATCCCTATTTTTTCCTGCCCGCCGCAGTCTTTTTCATCATGGCGATCGTTTTCAGCTACTTTCAGGGGCGGCTGACCGAGGCAAAAGAGCGCGCCGTAGAAGCGCTGGAGGAGACCCGGCTCACAGCGCGTCGGCTGCAACAGGCTTTTGAAGACAATGCCCGATTGATCGAGCAGGCGTCGGACGGGATTTTCATCGCAAACCTGGATGCGCGCCTGCTGGAAGTCAATACGGCAGGATGCTTGATGCTGGGATACTCCCATGACGAGATCGTCGGGCAGCTGATCTCGAATCTCCTTCCACCCGCGGACATCGAGCGTCTTGAGCGCGCAAAAGCGGAACTGCAGACCGGAAAGTCTCAGATCGAAGAATGGAGTCTGCGGCGCAAAGACGGGGATTACTGCGCAGTGGAAGCAAGTGCCAAGATCCTCGCCGACGGTCGCTGGCAGATCTTCCTGAGAGATATTACAGAGCGAAAATTAGCGCAAAAGCGGCTGCAATTGGTGCAGCGAGCGAACAGTGCGCTCAGCAAATGCAACCAGGCGCTCGTTCGCGCGACCGATGAGCAGGTACTGTTGCAGCAGATCTGCAACATTATTGTTCAGGAAGCAGGATACCCGCTGTGTTGGGTTGGCCGGGCTGAGCACGATGAGGCAAAGTCTGTGACGGTGCTTGCTTACGCTGGCCATAATGGAGATTACATCCACGCGCTCAACATTACGTGGGAAGATATCGAGCGAGGGCATGGCCCCACAGGTACCTGCATTCGGACGGGCTGCGCAGTAACCTCAGCCGATATCGAGGCTGATCAGGAAATGGCGCCATGGCGTGTGCTGGCAGTGAGCCACGGTTATGCATCCAGCCTTGCCATTCCGCTATTTCTCAATGCTGAGCTGTTTGGATCCATCAGTATCTATGCAACGGAATCTGATGCATTCCATATGGAGGAGGTTCGTCTCCTGTCTGAACTTGCTGACGATCTGAGTTATGGCATTTCCGCATTGCGAACAAGGGCTGAAAGGGAACGGGCCGAACGGGAACTTGTCGAGCTCAATACAGAGTTGGAACAGCGTGTTGAGGAGAGGACACACGAGCTGCAGGAGGCCCGGGAGCGCGAATTTGAAATTGGCCACAGGATACAGGAGACACTGCTGATGGATCGGCCGCCTACGCGCATCCCAGGGGTCCACATAGCCACGATGGAGATCCCAACACAGCGCATTGACGGCGACTTCATCGTCTTTATGGCGCCGCGCGAGGGCTCGTTTGATGTAGTGGTAGGCGACGTGATGGGCAAGGGAACCGCCGCGGCTTTGGTCGGGGCGGCAACCAAGGCGCATTTACTCAAAGCACTCGGTCACCTCTCGGCGATTTCGGAACCGGGAAAGATTCCGGAACCCCAAGACATTGTCTTGATGACACATCAGCAGATCGCGCGTCAGTTAATCAACCTTGATACCTTCGTAACGCTTTGCTACGCGCGCATTCATCCCTCGGTGGGAGCGGTTGATATGGTCGACTGTGGGCATACCGGCGTCATCCAACTGCACCGCAGAGAGGGCTCCACGGAACTGCTGCACGGTGAGAACCTTCCCCTCGGCGTCCGCGAGGAAGAGATTTTTGAGCAAAGGTCGTTTCCGCTTGCCGCGGGGGATTTGCTTCTGTTCTTTTCTGACGGCATTACCGAGGCGCGGAATGCGGCAGGGGATATGTTCGGCACGGATCGGCTGCAGCAGTGCGTTCGCGCCTATGGTGGACTGGCCCCCACCGAACTGATCGAAACTATTCGCAAAATTCTCGTTTCCTTTTGCGGGTCAGACCGCATGGCTGACGACGTGACCCTTGTTGCCTTGCGGTTGGAGGAGGCAGGTGCGCCGACCGCGAAGGTGGAGATGATCATCAAGAGCGATCTGTGTCAATTGGAATGCATTCGTGAATTTGTGCGTTCCTTTTGCGCCGGACTTCCCCTGGCGCTTCTGGATGATGAGAGTGTGGCAAAACTCGAACTGGCGGTCAACGAGACGGCAAGCAACATCATGAAGCACGCCTATCTGGGACAGAAAGATCGAGAAATCCTGCTTGAAGCTGAGGCTGGCTCAGAGTGGGTGGCAATTCGCCTGCACCATTCCGGGCGTTCGTTTCAGCCGGAAGCTGCATCGTTGCCTTCACTCGAAGCTCCCAGTGAATCGGGGTTAGGACTTTACATCGTTTCACAGTGTGTCGATGAGGTCCGCTACTACAGAGATGGGGAAGGCAGGAACTGTATCTCTCTGACAAAACTATCCACCAACCATGCCAGAGATGAAAGTGAGGCTCCATGGAAATCCCAGTCGAAAGCAGAGGGAATGTGACTGTCGCGGAGGTTCCCGTCAAAGAGCTTGACGCAGGTAATAGCGGCGATCTGAAGACCGCGATGGCCAAGGTTTTAGAGGGCAATTCCAAAATTGTGCTTGACCTTCATTCCATGCAGTTCGTGGATAGTTCTGGCCTTGGAGCCATTCTTTCTTTTCTGCGCAATGTAAGCGCAAAAGGCGGAGACCTGAAGCTCTGCGGAATGACGAAGCAAGTTCGCACGGCATTCGAGCTTGTGCGCATGCATCGTATCTTTGACATTTTTGAATCACGGGATGAGGCAGTACGATCGTTCAACTCCAAGTGAGAGAAAGCCCATGAATCAGCATGCCGTAGCAATCGATGCAACATCCGAGCTGCAGGACGCAATTTGCCGCCACGCTGTATATTCGCTTGGAAAGCCGTGGCGAAATCTAGGTCTCTACGAGCGTTTTACTGCCTTGTCTCTCGCCGTCCGCGATCGCATGATAGAACGCTTTCTGGCGACCGAAGAGGAATACCGGCGCCGGGATACAAAGCGTTTGTATTATCTGTCCATCGAGTTTCTTATAGGTCAATCCCTGGGAGCCAACCTTCGCAATCTTCGCATGTATGACTTATGTCAGGAAGCGTTGATGAATCTTGGCGCGGATTTGCGGGAATTGGAATCCGTAGAGCCGGATGCGGCCTTAGGCAACGGGGGATTAGGCCGCCTGGCGGCGTGCTTTCTTGATTCGCTTGCAACTCTCGGTATTCCTGGCTTCGGATACGGAATCAATTACGAGTTCGGCCTATTTAAGCAGGAGATTCATAACGGTTATCAGCGCGAGTTGCCGGACAACTGGCTGGCGCTGGGAACGCCCTGGCAGATTGTGCATCCAGAGGATGCCTGTATCGTTCCTATCTACGGCAGGATTGAACATGGCATCGACAGGCATGGTATTTACAACCCCATGTGGATGGATTGGAAAGTACTGATTGGCCTTCCCTCTGACATGCTCATTCCGGGCTATGGCGGTCAAAACGTGCACTTTCTTCGTCTATATTCCGCACGCGCTTCCCGGGAATTCGACATGCGCATCTTTAATGACGGAGATTACCTGAAAGCTGTTGAGCAGAAGATCCAGTCCGAGATGCTCTCCAAGGTTCTCTATCCCTCGGACGCGGTGATTGCAGGCCAGGAACTGAGGTTAGCCCAGGAATACTTCCTCATTGCTTGTGCCATCCGGGATATTGTTCGGCAATTCCAGCAGAATCATGACGATTTCAGGAATTTTCCATCAAAGGTTGCAATCCAATTGAATGATACTCATCCGGCACTGGCGATCGTGGAACTTATGCGATTTTTGGTGGATGAGAAGGAGATATCGTGGGAGGATGCCTGGGAGATTACACAGAAGACATTTGGCTACACAAATCACACGCTCTCTGCAGAAGCACTGGAAAAGTGGCCGACTTCACTGATGGAACGTGTGCTGCCGCGTCATCTTCAGATCATACGGGAGATTGATCGCCGATTTCTTGAACAAGTCGCCGCCCGTTTTCCAGAGGACAAGAGCCGTGTAGCTCGGGTATCGCTCTTTGATGACTCTGAGAAGCAGGTCAAAATGGTCAATCTTGCGGTTGCGGGAAGTCACTCAGTCAATGGCGTCTCGCCTCTTCATACCGAATTACTCAAAACAGAGCTTCTTGCGGACTTTCATGAGATTTGGCCACAGAAATTCAATAATAAGACCAATGGGATCAGCCCACGGCGCTGGTTGCTCCACACCAATCCACCGCTTGCCAGCCTGATTTCCTCCTGCATTGGCGATGGCTGGATCACCAATCTGGATGAACTGCGAAAGCTGGAACCGTATGTGGCAGATCCAGGATTCCGGGCATCTTTCCGGAATGTCAAACGGCACAATAAGGAGGTGCTCAGCGCTCTGGTAGAACGCAGTCTTAACGAAAAGCTGGATCCTGACTCGCTTTTCGATGTACAGGCAAAACGCATTCATGCGTATAAGAGGCAGTTGCTCAAAATTTTGCATATCCTCTACGA
>JAJZAL010000016.1 GCA_021799405.1 Acidobacteriota bacterium | reverse complement strand
GAGCGCTGCTGGCGATATGCCTGGGTGCTCGATCTTGACATTCGATCCTATTTTGATTCGATTTCGCACGAACTTCTTCTTCGGGCGGTGCGAAACCGAATCCGAGGTGCTGGCTATCAAGGCGGCGCTCAAGAAGCGGCTTGCTGAGTGCGGCCTCGAGATGCATCCGGATAAGACGCATGTTGTCTACTGCAAGGATGGAAGCCGGAAGGAAAAGCACCCGAACACAAAGTTCGACTTCCTCGGGTATTCCTTCCGTCCGCGGGTTGTGAAGAATCGCAAACGGAACAGCCTGTTCGTGAGCTTCACCCCCGCGGTTAGTTCGAGCGCTCTGAAGTCCATGCGGGAAACCACGCGAAAGTTCAACTTACGAAATCGAACGGAACTGAGCCTGCAGGATATTTCCCGGCTGCACAATCCCGTGCTACGGGGCTGAATGGCCTACTATGGGAAATTCTGCCCGTCAGCGATGTATCCGGTCTTCAGGCACTTCAACATGACGTTGGTTGCCTGGGAGATGAGGAAGTACCGACGGCTCAAGGGGCACAAGATGCGGGCCAGTCTCTTCCTGGAACAAGTGGCAGAGAAACAGCCCCATCTGTTTGTACACTGGCAAAACGGGACGGTGGGTGCGTTTGCTTGATGGGAGCGGTGTGAGTCGAGAGGCTCCCGCACCGTTCTGAGAGAGGCTGGGGGTGAAATTCCCCCGGCCTACTCGCCACAGCCTGCACTGGCGACTGGATGTGGTGATGAACGAAGATCAGGACCGGACCCGTATGGCCCACGGCCCAGAGAATATCGCCGTGCTACGCCACATGGCCATCAACGCCATGCAGAAAGAAGGCTCCAAAAGCTCCCTGAGAGGAAAGTTCAAACGCGCAGGATGGGACGACGACTTCCTCTATCGTCTCATGGAGATGTTTTGAAATGCGATTGCCCTGTCGCCACCTACAGGGCAATCGCATGAAAGCTTTGAACTATGAGACACAATGGTTTTGAAAGGGCATGGCTTCAGCCATGCCGCCTCTCGTGGCCCATGCTGTCCCGGCTTTAGCCACTGAGGTATGTTGTGAGGGACGCAAAACCTTTCCTCGGAGGCTAAAGCCCCAGGATTTCTATGCCTGCTTGATTGGCACGACTCAAGTCGTGCCCTTTCAAAACAACATTCGCCTTAATTGCTCGTTCGTGCGATCACCCTGTCGCCACCTACATGCTGTTTAGAAATCAGTCTACGAGGTGCTACAATCAATCTCTTAAAAAACAGCGTGTTGATGGTGTACTGCAAAGAAGCAGGAAGCCTGAGTCTTTGTAGCACGCCACGCGCAGCTCGATCGAATCGCGCCACTTGCGAAAGTTGGCAAACCAGCAAGGAGCGTGCTGAGCGCAGCGCCAGGCCATACATTTTTCAGGGAGATAGCGATGTTGTTAGCTGGATCAAAGCAGATGTTATTCAGTGTAGTCCTAGCCGGTAGCGTTTTGTTCGCGGGGGCCGCTCTACCCGCATCTGGCCAAGCATCCATTGATCCTTCGCAAATGAAGTTGATGGGAGAAGTCGGATCCAGATACGTCTCCTATAACGTGGAGGCTGTAGAGGTGACGGGCGGACGCTTTTGGGCGCCCTACAAATCACTCGCGAGGTCGTCGGAGACTAAGCCGGCGTTTGAAACCTCTAGTCCCCGGTCCATGAACTCACGATTCCAATACCGCCCTCCCATCAATCTTGCTGACGTAAGACTCAGAAAGCTGGCGGCTGCGCTAGGCCCCGCCTATATACGTGTAAGCGGCACATGGCGCAATTCCACTTATTTCCAGGACAATGATGCTCCACCAATGAAGACTCCACCTGCGGGATTTGAGAATGTTCTCACTCGGGCGGAGTGGAAGGGCGTGGTGGACTTTGCGCACGCGGTGAACGCGGAGATTGTGTCTTCTGTCACCACGAGCGCGGGTGTGCGCAACTCCGCAGGAGTGTGGACGAGCACACAGGCAAAGGCCTGGCTCGACTATACGAAGTCCATAGGCGGGCATATCTTTGCCATGGAGTTTATGAACGAGCCGACCCTTATGGGATTTGGGCATGTTTCCGAAGGCTATGGGGCAAAGGAGTATGGGCGAGATAGCAGAATCTTCGGTGAGTTCCTTCGCAAGGAATCTCCAGCCACGCTCTACCTGGGACCAAGCTCAGCGGCCGAAGGCGTGCCACAGCCGCCTCCGCCCCATCTCATTCCGACGGAACAGTTGATGGAGGCAACCGGACCCATCTTTGACGGCTTCTCCTACCATGTCTACTATGGCCGGTCGCATCGCTGTGCAGGTTCCAACGGCGAGGATATCAATAAAATTCTGGATGCGGATTGGTTGGACCGGGGAAGTGGCGCTGAGGCATTTTACGAGCGTCTTAGAGACAAGTATTTGCCCGGAAAGCCCATGTGGGTGACAGAAACGGGTGAAGCGTCTTGTGGCGGCGATAAGTGGGCGTCGGATTTCATCGATAGCTTTCGCATGCTGGATCAGTTAGGAAGTTTGGCTCAAAAGAGCGTCAAGTCCGTCATGTTCAACACGCTTGCAAGCAGCGACTACGGTCTTATCGACGAAGAAACCCATAAACCGCGTCCAAACTATTGGGCAGTTCTCCTTTGGAGCCGCACGATGGGAAGACGTTCGCTTGATCCTGGTCTTCCGCCATCTTCGGAACTGCGGGTGTATGCGCAGTGCCTGAAGAATTCTGACGGCGGCGTGGCCGTGCTTGTTCTTAACGTCGATAAGGCCAATGCGCACACGCTCAAGGTTCCATCCGCCGGGGTCCGCTATACATTATCGTCGCCGGATTTGTTGAGCACGGTCATCCAACTCAACGGTCAAGAATTGAAGGTTGCAGCCGACGGCACGGTCCCCGCCTACGCGGGTGATAAGGTCAGGCGAGGGGATGTGAGTTTTGCTCCAGCAACAATCACAGTCCTAACGTTCCCGGAGGCGAGAAATCAAAGCTGCATGCGGCCGTAGCCTGGACGGGAGTCCCTCCTTCAGAATGCGGGGTGAAGGATCTCGTTCGTTTGACCGATTCACATCCTTGCTCCACCTGAGTCGGCGACGGAATCTTCGCGGCTAAGGCCGATGATCTGCATGCATCCTAAAGTCCGCATGTGCGGGACCACGGCGGGAGATCGGCGGGTGGCACGTGTGCGAGGGAGCCAATCAAGCCACGACTGATGGGTGTCCCAGGTGCCTCGCTGTCAAGTTCGAAGACATCCTTTACAGTTTGTCTCCGGACATCCTTTACACATTGAAGGTGCAGTTGTTGTAACCGGCTTACAGACTAAGACGAGTGAAGTAGCAATCTGGCCAGCCGGTGAAGCGCAGGCGGGCTCTGCTCCAGGGTTTTTGGGCGTCGGCATTGCAGCCCGAAAGCTGGAGACTGGCCGACTTCCCAGCAGAAATCCGAGGTCAATGAGCGATTCGGCGATTCCTCATGAACTTGCAGCAGGAATTACCAGGGGTTCGCGATAATGGGGAGATCGGAAGGAAGGAATGCCTTCGAATTCCAGCAACATGCGAGAAGGGCTTACGTTGAAGTCGCATTCGAGTTTAAGCAGCAAACTCCGGGTTTTCGGTCTCGCGGCCATCGTGCCGGCTTGGATCGCCGCTTCGAGGCTGGCGTATTGGCCCATCGTGTACCGATCCGACTGGTCCGTGTAGCGGTAGTTGTCGTCGACGAGCACCGTATAAGGAGGTTCGACAGGCTTCGAGCCGTACTGACGAATACGCACAAACCTCCAACGAGCCAGAAGGCGCCAAATCCATCCACTGGACCAGATCTTGATCACGATGGGATGATCATAAGTTGATTGGCCAGGCCAATCGAGCGAGTTCTCGCATGAAGGAAGAAACATCCCATCTTCGTGTTCGGCGCATTCCGCGAAAGCGCGGCTGAGGGCGTTTATCAATTCTGGTAGGCTTCGACGGCGACTGGAATTGATTATGGCTCCGAACTATGCCACCGAGGGACTCGCGGCGGGCTGCTTGTTCAATGCCGGCTCTCACGGGGCCTTGGGCTGGGCAACGGAACGATCGCTGCAACGCGATATGACAACAAATCAATAATTGCAAAGCCATCTCAGAGGATGTTACACTTTGCCAACGATTTGACTCCTTCAGCGATGGAGTTGGGCTTGTGACCTTCTGGCTGCGTCTGCGATGGATTGTGCCTTGTGTTTCGTTTGTATTGCAGGCGGCACTCGTGAGCGTGCCAAGCCTTACGGCTCAGGTTCCGCCCACTCCCACAGCACGCCCGGTATGTGGCAATAGCTGGTGTAGCAGCAGCGCACCGCAGGCGCCACGTTTTTGCCCCGCCTGCATCGCGCTGCGCCAGCAACAGGCTGCCGCTCGACAGGCGGCGCGCGATGCCGCCCGCCAGGCCGCGGCTCTGCGCAAACAGCAGCAGCGGGCGAGAAAGCTCTCGCTGAAGGCTGTGGACGCCTCGAAAAGAGCCAAATGGGCTGACGCGCTCAGCCTGCTGCGCCAATCCTACGTCCTCAATCCCACCGCCGAGACCATCAATAATATTCGCATTGCCACCCTGCACACAGTGCAGAATCAGGGCTCCGCGGCCCAGGGTGAGGACGACCGGAGCCTAGCTCAGGCCATCGCCAACTACGATCAGCAGATCGCCGCGTCTGATGCCCCCGTCGCGCAGCAGCTAAAGCAGTTCAAGGACGCCATCGCCACCGCTTCCTCCATCCAGGCCACGATCGGCTCGAACAGCTTTTTGGTCCAATTGCGGCTGGCTGCGCCTTTGCCCGCGCTGGTCACAGCTCCGCTGCCCACGGTCAGCGTGAACTCCGCATTGGAGCAGTTGTCCAGCATTGAGAAATCTTCCACGCTGGCTGCCGCACTCGCGTCCACGTCCGCCGGCCTCAACGACGCCAGCTTGGAAATTGCCAAGGTGCTTTCCGGCTGCGGTTTTGACGCCGCGCCCTGCGCGGCTGCCGATCATTTGACTTATCCCCATCCCGTGCAGACTCCGGCTGCGACGGCGCTGGAGGCGCAAATTCCACCCGCTCAGCGCAGCGATCCACAGATTCAGCAGGGCCTGCGAGAATACGATCACTTCGAGTCGCATCTGGCAGAAAAGCAGAGCCAGATCGCCGAGGTGACCCTATCTATCCAGGCTGGAGGAGCTGATACCGCCGCACTCAAGGCCTATCGTGCTGACCTTCAACATCAGGCTGCGCAAGACGAGCAAAGTATCGCGCAGACCGTTTCTTTCCTCCACATGCACGTCCCCACAATCCCGGCGCCCACGGCGCCCTCCGCGCTGGCTACACCCGCTGCTCACCCATAACGCCGCCTATGCGCTCGCACACGCTCCGTTGCCTCTCTCGCGCCCTGCTTCTCGGCATCCTGCCCGCCCTGCTGCGCGCGCAGAATATCAACGATCCTTGCTCCATGCTTCAGAATCAGTTCGCGATCGCCGCATATAATGGCGACGACGCTACCATCGCCGGGATGCTGCGCGCCGGTTGCGACCCCAACACGCCAGACCCGGAAAGCCACCTCGCACCTCTCATCTTCGCTATCGACAACCAACACATCCGGGCTGCGCTTCTTCTTGTGCAAGGCAATGCGCAGGTCAACACCTGGTCAGGCGACTGGTCCGCACTTGCCTTGGCCGTAAATCGGGCGCGGCAGGCCAGCGACGACCATGATTGGCTCCAACTCATCGTCGCGATGCTCGACCACGGCGCAGCGGTCGATCCTGTCACCGCCGACGGATGGACACCGCTCCTGATCGCCTGCCAGGCCCCGCGTCATACCCAGCTCATCTCCCTTTTGCTAGCTCACCATGCTGACCCCAACCATGCCACGAACAAGGGCATGGCCCCGCTGGAGGACGCATTAGTCCATCAGTTCGACATGGATAAATCTGTCCCCATCCAGGCTGTGCAATTGCTGCTGGCCAGCGGGGCAAGTCCGGACCCACCGCATCCTCTCGTCGAATCTCCTGTCGAATTTGCCGTTAACTCGAGCTCCGCCACACCACAGAGCGCCGAGCTTCTTGCCATGCTGCTTGCTGCTCACGCCGATCCGAATCGCGTCTTTAATGAGGATCACGATACTCCGCTCTCAATGGCATTATCGAATCCCAATCCTTCGCTAGCTCCTTTGCTGGTGCACTATGGCGCCAGCATGAAGTCATATGCGCTCTTTATTGGGAGCCGCTATCCTGTTCTTTACTCTGCCTGTGACACTTCTGGAAATCGCATTCGGGAAATGGCCGCGCTCGGAGGCGACTTTACCTGGCAGCCCCAGGACGGGGATGATGGTGCCAGCAATCCTGTCGCAGCATTTCCAGATTGTTGGAATGCGCCGGCTCTCGCCGCGCTCGTCGATTTGGGTATCGACCTCGGTCCGGGCTTGTACGCCGCTACTACCTGGGGTGTCGATGAGGGATTACAGGCGCTCATCGATGCGGGCGCCGAGCGCTTCACCGCCAGTCTCTACACCGATGCTGACCCCTTGCGCGATGGCTATCTGCTGCGTCTGGCAGCGGAAAAGAGTGAAAATCCAGCAGATGTTTTTCCCGTACTACTTACCTACGGAGTAGACCCGCTTGAACTGGGCGGTGATGACCGTAAAGGACCAGACGCGCTTGCTATCCTTGACAAGCGCTACGCCAACGATAAGTCAGACCCCGACTACCTTCGGGCGCGCGCGCTGCTTGTACATGCCATGAAGCAACGCCTTATCACCACAGGCTTCCTTGACTCTGCACAGAAGCGCCTGGTCAGCGACCGGCAACGGCCCGGCGCCCTGCAGGCGGATCGGATCCTGCTCTTCCGTGCAGCCCTTGAGCGGTATGCCGCCGATCCCGACTCGATCGAGCTACGTATCTTTCTTGCGTTTCTTGCAGACGGCATGGGGGGGCTGCCGCCTACTCCCGAATCCGCTGAGCTCGTGGGGCAGGCCGAAGCGGCTTACGCGCGGGCACATTCCCGCGGCGATCTGCTGCCCGTTGCTGCTACCTACGAGCATGCATCGCGTCTTTCTCCGTGGGTATCGCAATATTACCTCGATCTCGTTCGTCTCTACCTTTTGACCGGAAGCTACAACCGCGCCATACACTTTGCAGCCATGGGCTACAATGCCGGACTCGATAAGCATGGCGCGATCCGCAACATCTTTATTGACTACTCCAACCGCAAAGCTCAATCCAAGCCATGACGCATCCCCCCGCTCATCCGTTTCGCCTCACATTGTACGCACTGCTCTGCCTCGGATTTGGTACGCTGCCCCCCATTCTCAGAGCGCAATCCGCTGATGAGGACAAACCCTTGCCGCCAGTCGCTAACGTGCCGGCCTACGTCCGTCGGGCTGATCCCGCGATTGACACCGAGTACAAGAAATTGCTTGCTGATGTTTCTGCTTTCAACACCGAGGCGGCGTCATTCAATGCCCAATGCGGCAGCATTGACACAAGGAATACGGCGCTCATCCAAAGTTGCACGACTCGTTATTCATCACTTATGGCCAATCACAACGCGCTTTTGGCCCGCATTCGCGCATTTGCTTCCTCCGCCTCCAGCGCAACTGTTGTGCAGGTGTTAACTGCGCGCCAAAAGGAGCTGGCCGAGGTGGATCGCAAGCTCGCCGATGCAGAGAAGGCGCTAGAGCGGCTGAAGGGGCAGAACGAGGAGAGCGAACAACAACTGGAAGAATGGACCGAGTCGAGTGAAGAGGCTTCCAATGACGCCGAGCGATTGGGAATTGCTCTGCTGCTCGACCTGGCTGGTGAAGACGTAGAAGACCTTACGCAACTGAATCAACTGCAGCGCAGTGAGGCGCTCAATGCTGTGCTGAATCGCCTGAACGGTGCAGACCTGGTTCCCCACGCTGTCTTGAAGGAGTTGATCGAAGAAAGCGAATCACTCGAGCGAGCGAAAACGGACGTCGAGGCCGCAGGGAAGTTGGAGACGCTGCGAGAGAAGATCGAAGACCTGCACAAACCGGTGGCCGATCCGCGATTTTCCCAAGAAGAAGTTCTGGACATGGAGATGGCAGTGAACAAGCCTCTGGAAGATGCCATGGGACCCTTTCGCGATCTAACGGATGCGGCATATACGGTCTACAAGCAGGCGGTGAGCCTGGACCGCATGGCGGTCATTGAGAAGAACCAGGAGCAATCGCTGAAGGCGGCTGAGGCGCTGCGGCAAACGGTGAAGACGCTGGTGGCGCGCAAACGCGCGCTGGAGCAGTCGAGCGCGAAGCAACCCTGAACGTCTGCAGCCAGGAATGCCACCGGGCGATTCTGCGTCCACACCATGTACTTCAGGTGTTTGCCAACGGGCTGTTCATCACCAAGATAGCGATGCGGCTCCATCAGGATGTTGAGCGGCGGCTCCTGCGTGGTGTGCCGCACCTGCTCCAGTTTTAGCGGCTGCAGCTTCGAGAGTCTGTCTTCGATGGGAGTACTATCGATCACGCACTCCGCTCCAGCCGCCGCATAAGGCGCAACCAATTCCACGAATCCCGGCGTTCGAGCCTTCTTCTTTTCTGAAACCTCTGAAATATCTGCCAGACGAGACGACATCGCTCCGCGGAACAAGTTGGTGTATTCCAGCGGCTTTTCTAGCTGATCCTCCAGGACTATTCTGGCTTAGATCACACGAGGGGTTTACCAGAAGTACGATGCAACCAATTGAGGGAAGGATGGTGTTGTTTCGATCACCGAAACGCGAATTACGGCCTCAAAGTTCTTATTTTCCCAACCCTGCGGTGCTTGTTTGACGAGTTCGCCAAACGAAACTGGATTGAAGAAGACAGAAGCAGCCCCTTCCGTGCCGAAGGTCGTAATCCCAGCGGCAATCATCGCGATTTGTCCACTATCCTTGTCAAAAAGCCTGCAAAGAATGCCGTAGTCCTCATCGGCGTATCCTTCCATTGTGGGATTGATTGGACGCCAAGTCTGCTTTGTTTGCGTATCGATAATCGCCTGATTGCTGAACTCTTCATTCCCAGATAGCGAGAAGCGCAGATTGCGGGTCATGAGCTGGGCCCAGATGGACGAGAATCCACCAAGTAGCAGACTGGGTTGCTCACGTAGTTGAGCAAAGGTCAGGTTGGCGCCAAAACGCAAGTGGTAGGGATATTTGTGCACATCAAGGAAGTCCGCAGCCTGGCGTAAGGCCGCAGTGGGACCGATACCAACTCTGTCCGAAAGCTTGCCGTTCACCCTGTCTGCCAAGATCGGCATAAAGATTACAAGAGGCGTCTTTGTGGCAAAGACTGGTTGCCAAAGGCGGTCCAGCGGCGAACGACGATGTTCTAACAGATCCCAAGCAGATGCAGCCCCCAGCAAGCCTACACACCCGCCAAGCATCCAAAGCAACTTGCGGCGCGCGAATGATGGCGGTGCTTCGCGTGCACTTTCCGGTTGTGGATGGACTGGAGTCGCCGGACGGGAAGGGTCGTAGATCCGAGGAACATAACCTCCGAGCGGGAGCTCAATATAGAGATCTTTGGGGGGCGTAGCCTCGTAGAACTCTGAAAGCCGCTTGCGCAGTTCGCGCGCCTTGACGCGCACGAGGGAATCTTCCCCTGGTTCGAAATCAAGCCCCTTTCCGAACACTTCGTGGGCAATATTTCGCTCCTTGATGGAGTCACCGCGCCCTTCGATCGTTTCTTTGACTATATAGCGGAGGAATTGCTGACAGCGCTTACTGGACTCAAAGAAGCGGCTCCTGCAGATATATTCGAGATGGTCCTGGATACGGTTCTTGAAAAGCTCAGGGGATGGGTACAGTGACGCCCTTGCACCAAAGGCGGAGGGTTCTGGACCGGAGTCCTGAGCGGAAGAAGCAAGAGCTGCGCTCTGCCAGCCTTGTCCGTCTCCGGATTGTCTCGAAGTCCGCTCCACGCTCACCTTACCAGCCCCCCGCACGGTTGACGTAGCACGAAGGCTTGATGTCTTCAAGCGCGCAAGGGAACCTGCACTTCACTTCAGCAACCGACGATAAACGACCAAAGACACCCTGTCAATCGCTGATAAAAGATGAACGGAGCGGGCACCTCACCGTAAGAATCCCAGATAACATCGCGTAACATACACGCAAAAAAACAGGCGGGATATCATCATATCTATATGAAATAAAGCGCTTTATATAATTCCAAAGCAATAAAACAGTTATTCGCCGGCCATAACTTGACAATGCGTGCAACCGCGGCAGAGTATTCAGCCCAGATTTGGCGGGGTTGGCCAGCCACAAAATGCCCATGTATTGGCCCGTGCGAAAAATCCGCATAACCAGCCTGTCGTTGTTCTCTCAATTGTGATGCTTCGGCGGAGCTAAAAGAGAGAAACCGGGCGGCGATGCCTACGGAAGGCAGGCGCTAGAGATGTGAGCAATTTTGAGGATTGAAAAGGAGGCAAAAATGAAAGCGATTCAAATGGGGGCCCCAAAAACACATGCGAAGGGTCTGACAAGGCCGCAACGTACCTCTTTCTGCACCGCAAGCTACAGAGCGGGCCAGCGAACTGTAACAGAAATCTTCCTTTTCGGTTTAACTCTTTTGGCGATTCTTATCGGATGCAGGGCATTCGTGTATGCGCAGGTGGATACTGGTTCAATCCAGGGGCAAGTCCAGGATTCAACCGGGGCGGTTATTCCTGATGCGCTGGTCACTCTACGCAATGAAAATACGGGGGTAACGCGCTCGATGCATACCGATCGGCAGGGCGAATTCAGCTTTTCCCCAGTTCGGATTGGCGTGTATACGATCACGGTTGAGATGCAGGGCTTTCGGCGTCAGATTCAACCCCATATTCGCGTCGATGTGCAACAGCAACTCTCGATTCCTGTAACGTTACAGCCAGGATCCACACAAGAATCTGTCGAAGTATCGGCTGAACAGGCGCCACTCCTGCAAACTGAAAACGCCTCTGTCGGCCAGGTCGTAGGCACCCAGCAAATCAATGACCTACCGCTCAATGGCCGAAACTACTACTTCCTCGCACAGACTGCAACAGGTGTGACTTTTGCCCAGAGAGGCTCGCGGGGCGAGAACGGAAATGGCCGCTTTGTGGCCAACGGCGTTCGCGCAACCCAGAACGACTATCTCCTGGATGAGATCGACAACAACTCATCCATCGTCTCTGTACAGAACGGCAAGGACTACGTAATTCAAACACCTGTAGATGGCTTAGCGGACTTCAAAATTCAGACGAACAATTACGATGCCGAGTTCGGAAGAGCGGCTGGCGCTGTACTAAACGCTACGGTGAAATCGGGAACCAATCAGCTGCACGGTGATGCATGGGAGTTCCTGCGCAACGATGTCTTGGATGCAAACGACTATTTCCTCAACCACGCCGGAAAGTCGCGGCCGCCCTACCGGCGCAATCAGTTCGGCTTTACCCTGGGTGGGCCGGTGCTCTTTCCTCGTCTTTATAACGGCAGAAACAGGACATTTTTCTTTGGCGATTACGAAGGCACTCGCATCAGCCAGGGAAATACTCTTACCGGAACCGTGCCTACGATGCAGGAGCGCAACAGCGGCTATACTGACTTCAGTGACCTCATTAGCCTTCAACATGGCAACAACAATCCAGATGCCGCCGGCAATGTCTATCCGCTAGGCACGATCCTCGATCCTGCGACGACGAAGCCGTACGGATCCAGCTACATTCGCACACCCTTTTCTGGAAATATTATTCCTGCAGGCCGTATCGACCCCCATGCAGAAGCCCTGCTCAATCTGCTTCCACAGCCAACCTTCAACACCTTGGAAGCTAACTATGTGATTGCTCCAACGAACACGGATACGTTCAATAACTTCGACATTCGTATCGATCAGGTAATCAGCAAAAAGGACTATCTATTTGTCCGATACAGTTACAACGGGCATACCCAGAATCATCCTGGAATTTACACTGACTATCAACAGGGGTACGCAGATGGCGGCAATTCCTCTTCGCTCAGCAACTACTACGACAGGGCACAGAATGTCTCCATCGGAGAGACTCACACCTTTAATTCAAGGCTAGTCAACGATCTCCGGCTTGGCTTGAACAGAGAACATGTACTATGGCTCCAACCCAATGGCAACACGCTGGGAATTCCCGGGAAATTCGGAATTCAAGGCGTTCCTCAATATCCAACAAATGGAGGACTGCCTGAGTTCTATGTTGGTTCGCTCACATCGTTTGGTTCATTCAATTACATGCCGGCCAACAAATATGGAACTACGCCACAGCTCAATGATGACCTCACGATTGTGAAAGGTGGGCATACTATCAAGGTCGGAATTGAGCAACAATTCATTTACTTTCCCTACACCCAGCCTCCCCAATCGCGCGGGTCTTTCAACTTCAGCGGAGAATATACTTCCGTTTATGGGCAGACGGACGATACGACTGCCATTGCGCAAATGCTGCTCAATCCTACATCGACATCGAATCTCGCAGGTGCCAATTCTGTATCAATGTCAACATTTACAGAACACGCGCTTACGCACAAATACTTCGGGGCATATGGTCAGGACGACTGGAGGGTCACGCCGAAACTCACACTGAATCTTGGCTTGCGCTATGACCTTTATGACTTCATGCACGAACAACACGGAAATATCGCAAACTTTGCTCCGGGTCCAGGTCGCGTTGGCGGTACATTCCTGGCGACTTCACGTGTCTACAGTGAATTACCTGCTAGTTTTACAAATGCCCTGTCGGCAGAAGGGATCGCCACGCAACAAGTGAGCCAGGGTTCGCTGGTGCATATACAACATCTGAATTTCGCACCGCGTGTAGGCTTCGCTTACCAAATGATCCCCAGGCTTGTGGTTCGAGGCGGCTTCGGAATTTTCTTTGGTGGAATTGAAGATATCGGTGGCGGCCCACTGATAACGGAGAATTTCCCCATTGAATATGACGTCACTCGCACTGCGACGAATGCAGCAACGCCACTATCCCCGGACAATTCACTGGGCCTTTTGGAGAACACGTTCGTCAATCTCGCGCTGAGCCCTTCGGCGGTTAACGCCACTGGAATCAATCTGAAAGGCTTCCAGAGGAATGAGAAGACGACCTACGTTGAGGGCTACAATCTTTCCGTGGAATATCAGATTAGACCATCCATGGCGCTTACTGCAGCCTATGTTGGGGATGTAGGTAGACATATTGAAACGGTTCTGGATCTGAACTCCGTAGGTGAACTCCTTCCACCGACAGCCACAGCAGCGCATTACGTGCCTTATAGAACCACCGCACTCTCCGGTAACAACCTGACGCTCACTGGAGCAAGCAGTAGCTTTAACGCAGGGCAAATGACTTTGCAGCAGCAGCCGGCTCATGGACTGACGCTGCTGACCGATATTGCCTGGCAGAAGACGTTAACAGATGCGCGTGATCCATTGGAGGGTACGACGGGCGGCTATCGCGCGCCGTTTCTGCCTAATTTTGGCATTCAGGCTGATAAGGAGCTCGCAGATTTCAACGTTCACCGTATCTTCCACATCAGCGGAACATATGATTTTCCCTTTGGCGCTGGCCGGACATTTGCATCCCATGCGCATGGAATTGAGCAGATTACTCTCGGTGGATGGAGTACAAACTTCATCGGTACGGTACAGGATGGTCAGCCGTTTACCGTTCCCTGTTCCATTACTACTGCGGCAGGCATGGGCTGCAACGCCTTGTTTGCTCCAGGCAAAAGCCCCTATGCAAACAGTAGCGTGGCACATTTTGTCAATGCTGCTGCGTTCGCTAATCCTGCTGTCGTGGCGACAGTCGGGCAGGGAGATTATTCTCCGCTCGGCGGCAGGCCTACGCAAGTGAGCGGTCCCCCTTTTCACAGCCTTGATTTATCGTTCTTTAAGCAAATCGGAATTACCGAAGGCGTTTATTCCGAGTTTCGAGCAGAGTTTTTCAACATAACAAATACCCCGAACTTTGCCAATCCTTCACTTTTGAATTTCTCAAACACCACGAACTTCGGGCAAATCTCCTCAACTGTCGATTCACCGGATGACCCGCGTGAAGTGCAATTCGCGCTCAAGATCTACTGGTAACAAGACACGCTTATTCGACTGGAGTATCTACAACGCGCGGCAGTTAAGGGAAGGCCGAGGGATTCACGGTTATAAGCCAGTCCTCACATAGCGGCACCTCTCTAAACTGCCGGCGTCCAGAGGTAAAGGGGCTTTTCAGCGATGCATACTCGCAGGCAATTCTGTGGTCAGTTGATGGGAATGGCGGGCCTTGCCATGGCTCCCGGCGCATTGCGCGCTGCCGCAATCCCGTCGAAGCGCCCGAATATCGTTGTTTTCCTTATTGATGACATGGGTTGGGGCGACCTAGGTTGTTACGGTGACACATTCCACGAGACGCCGAACATCGATCAGTTTGCACGAGAGAGCATGCGGTTCACAAACGCGTATGCCGGCGCGCCTGTCTGTTCGCCTAGCCGCGCTGCAATTCTGACGGGGAAGGCACCGGCCCGGCTGCATCTTACGCAGTGGATTCCCGGAACGCTCTATCCGTATAAGCGGCTACTGGAGGCGCCAACGCCGCTGCATCTCCCATTGGGCATTCCCACCATTGCATCGATTTTGAAGAGCGCGGGCTACCGCACAGCCGCCATGGGCAAATGGCACCTCGGCGGCGATGGCTACCTGCCGGAAAACTTCGGTTTCGATGTGAACATCGCCGGTGACAATCACGGCCATCCCCCGTCTTACTTCGGCCCGTTCCACTTCCACAACCTGACCGGCTACACGGCGAAGGATTATCTCACCGATGTGTTGACGACGAAGATGGATGCGTTTGTCCGCGAATCGGCTGGAAAGGGTCCGTTCTTCCTCTACATGGCCGAGTATTCTGTCCATCTTCCCTTGCAAGCCAAGCTGGCGATGATTGAAAAGTATCGCCGCAAGAATGGCGGAAAGAGCGAGCCTGATCCAGTCTATGCGGCGATGATCGAAAGCACCGATATCGCGCTGGGCAGCTTGCGCACGGTGTTGAAGAGAGCGGGAATCGCAGACGATACCATTATCCTGCTTACTTCGGACAATGGCGGAGTCGGATTTCAAGGCCGCCGTCTACACCGCATTGCCGATAACAGCGGACTGCGAGCCGGCAAGGGTTTCCTTTACGAGGGAGGAATCCGTGAACCGCTGATTGTGCACTGGCCGGGCGTAACTAAGCCTGCCAGTGTGTGCGATGTGCCGGTGACGGGCATGGACTTTATGCCGACGCTGCTGTCCATGGCCGGGATCGAACAGGTTCCCAGCCCATGCGACGGCCTCGACTTTACAAGTCTCCTGCACGGTGGAACGACGCTTGGCCGCGATGCACTGTACTGGCACTACCCGCACTACAGCGATCAAGGCGGCACGCCAAGCGGAGCCGTTCGGGAAGGAGATTGGAAATTGATAGAGTTCTTCGAGGATAACCATGTGGAACTCTACAACCTTGCGCTTGATCCCGGGGAGCAGTACGATTTTGCGTCAAGCTTTGGGTCAAAGGCGGTTGACTTGCGCGCCAAACTGCACAGTTGGCGCGGGAGCGTCAATGCCGTAATGCCGACTCCCAACCCGAACTTCAACCCGCAATTGGAAGTTGCGCGCAAAGGTCCACCTGGGTGCAGCTGGGAAGCATCCACGAATTGCTGGGAAGACTAGCTGCGCCGAACCGCGAGGCCGATCAAGCCATGCGCGATCCTGCGGTTGCGGTCAGAAGTGGAAGACATCATGGCAAGGCCACCATTTCCTTCAGGAGCGGAGTCCGACTTCTTCTGCGCTCTATGGAGGGTAGCGTCTAAGATTTGATGAAGAAGGATGGCTCACTATTTTTTATTTTTCGCACCACAGAAGAGTCACAGCTTAGGCGGAAGATTATTAAGAGATGATAACGGCAGGCGGGGAGAACTTATTATGAGGGCAATTCCTTTGCATAGCTCGCTAAAATTAATCCAACTTGCACTTAGTGTAATCGCCATTCTGACGGCTTCGGATCTTGGCGCGCAGCAACCGCCTCCATACAATGTCATTCTGATTACGCCGGATCAGATGGGGGCCGATTACATGCACACCTACGGTTACTCGTTTGCCGACACGCCCAATATTGACCAACTGGCCAGCGAGGGTACGGTCTTCACGCGAATGTATGCCGGCGCGCCCTGGACAACGCCCTCTTTTGGAATTATTTTTACTGGACTATTTCCTACGGTCCATGGGATGACCTTGCCTCCGTACGAAGGCTGTGGACCATCGATCAGCCAGCCATTAACAGATGGAAAAGTTCCGGCCGTTCCTACAAACCTCTTGCTATCTCCAAACAAACCTATTCTTCCTGAAATGCTGAAGACACATGGAATGATCACAGCGGCCGACAATTCGAACTGCTGGTCGATCTGGGACATTGTTCATCGTGGCTGGGATTCCTTCAAATTCTTTCCTGGCTACCAGCTACCCGTTGCCGGCCATCCCGGCTCGAGTAGCTTCTATCTGACTGCACCGCACACTACAGCTTGGGCTGTGCAATGGCTCAAAGAGCACCATGACCAGCGGTTCTTTTTCTGGATCCATTACATGGAGCCTCACGCACCCTTCAACGAACCGTCCGAGTATGACCGCTTCAAAGAACTCGAGGCCGATCCAAATTTCCCTGACAACGCACAACTGCACCAATCTGCCAAGCTGCACAATATGGATGCGATTCGAAGGATGCAGGAGCTCTATGCGGGCAAGATCCTGTATGTCGATCATTACATAGGGCAGCTTCTGACCACTATCCGTGCTCTGGGATTAGACAAGAACACCATCATCATCCTCACTTCGGATCACGGTCAACTTCTGTACTCTCACCCTGAAGATTTCAATACTGCTGATCATCGCTCACTTTACAATGCCGATCTCCATGTTCCCTTGATGATCGTGGGGCCGGGCATACCTTCCGGGAAGAGAGTGGATGACCTGGTGAGCAACTACGATATCTTGCCTACAATTATGAGCCTTGAGAATCTTCCAATACCGGCGCAAGCCGATGGCGTAAGCCTCAAGCCAGTGATTGAGGGCGGATCGATCAAGGCGCCTCATCAATATTTATTTGCCGAGGAGACGAATCTTAAGCCGCAGTATTCGGTTCGAGACAACCGGTACAAAGTGATCGAGACGATGCCCACAGGGACAATCCAATGTTTCGACGAAGCTACGGATTCGCAGGAGTTGCATAGTGTCTGCGCGCAGATACCTCAAAAGGCTTCTGAATTGAAAGCCGTGCTCGATAAGCACATCCAGAAGATGATTGAACAGGCGCGGTCCTACGCCGACTGGAAGAACAATCCGGCGCTCGCAGTGCTTGAGCAGCGTGACTCCGGGGCTCTGAAGACGCTGTCACTGCCCAGTCTCATGATAAGCCCGCCAGGAGGTCCGCATTTCCAACTTAGCGGACGAGCATGGTCGTTGGATCATGCGTCAAATAACTTCAGGAAATTTGCCTATTGGGCTCCGTCTGGACCAGCCGACGCCTCTGCCATCTGGAGGTCGGACACGCCGTTGATCGGAGACTATAAGATTTCGGTTTGGTACGGATCTATTGAGGAATCGGGAATTAAACAGGCTACGGACGCTGCCTACACAGTTCATTTCAAAGGTGGATCTCTATCCTTTCCAGTAGATCAGACTCAGGATCAAGGAGAGTGGCGGATGATAGGAGTTATCCATGACCCGACATATGTGGAACTAACGAATCGTGCGAATGGCGCTGTCGTGGCAGGAGCGGTGAAGTTTGTGAAAGATGAGTGAGACCAGCCGCAATTCCTGCCGGATAGAGTAATTGATCTTGCGCCGGTGAAGCCGCAGAAGTTTCTTGTGCCTGCCATGTCAACCAGCAATTGATCAGGACTTTCCCCGGAATTTCTTAATCCGACCAGACGAGAACGAGTGCAAGCTGCGTGTCCGGGGCGATTCTTTCCGAGTGCCACGCTCGCAGTTTGAGGTTGGTGAGCAGCAGGATGGGCTGGTCACCGAAGCCGGCAATGACCACCAACCAGAGCTTCTCGGCGCGCTTGGGAAGGTGAACGGGTTCCGCTCCGTAATGCTACTCGTAGCTCTTCTCCTGTACCTTGTCGATCTTCACCACGCGTGCCTGATGACGGGGTAGTGTCCAGAGTTTTTCGCACTTTCGATCTTCCGTCTTACTCAGGAAGGTTGTTGGGTTGGGGTTGTTTTGCTTCTGGCCCCCATGGGGGACAGAAGCAAAGCGGTCAGGCGTCATTGGCGCAACTCCACAAGGGTCGCTCCCTGGCCGCCTTCGTTTTGCGGAGCTTCTTCAATGCCCGCGACGTGAGGGTGCTTCTTGAGGAATTCACGGACGCCGCGGCGGAGGATGCCGGCTCCGTGGCCGTGGATGACGCGCACGCGCGGAAGGCCGGCGAGAAAGGCGCGGTCAAGATACTTTTCCAGTTCCTCGGTGGCTTCATCGACTGTGCGGCCGATGAGGTTGATCTCCGTGCGCATGTCGTCTGTTCCGGCGCTGGTGACGGAGACGTGCACGCCCTTTTGGCGGCGCGCTGCGGCGAGCGGGTCGTGTCTTTCGCGTCCGGAATCTGCTCCGGCGGATGAAGGCGCGGAGCATTCGTCACGTCTCACGCGCATCTTGATGGGCCCGAGCGCGACTTCGAAGATGTCCTTTTCCACCTCGCGCTGCACCACGGCGATCCGGTTCATGGATTTAAGGAGTACTCGGTCGCCGGGGGCGATGTGACGCAGGATATGTGGCTGCGCGTTGGCGTCGCCCTGATCGGCGCCGGTACGGTGCGCGACGACGGCCTGGTTGAAGCTTTCCTGAAACTCGCGGCGCAGGCGCTGGATGCGGCGCTCGGCTTCTTTCGACAACTTCTGCTGAGCCGCGCGGTCTTCGATGGCGCGGACATTTTCGCGCATCTGGAACTCGAAGTCCTTGAGCAACGACGCCAGCTTGGCCTCAAGATCGCGGGTGCGGTTGCGCATCTCCGTGTCACCCTCGCGCGCGAGCCGCGCCCGCTCCAGGTTGAGCGCGTACTGTTGCTGGCGTGCCGCCTTGCGCTCGTCTTCGAGTTGCGCCAGCTCTTTATGCAGCCGGTCGAGGAAGCGGGCGATGTCGGCCTGTTGCGAGCCGAGGCGCTCCCGCGCGCCGGCGATGATGGAGGCGTTCAGGCCCAGCCGCTCGGCGGTGAGGATGCCGGCTGAAGCGCCGGGCACGCCCATGCGCAGTTGATAATTGGGAACCAGCGTGACTTCGTCGACGCCCGCCGCCGCGTTAAGCACGCCGGGCGTGTTGGCCGCGTAAACCTTGAGCGAGGTGTGGTGCGTGGAGATGAGCGACCATGCGCCGCGGGCGAGAAAGTAGTTTGCAACGGCCACGGCCAACGCCGAGCCCTCTTCGGGATCGGTAGCCGAGCCAAGCTCGTCGAGCAGCACCAGCGAATGTGCATCGGCCAGGCGCGACAGCCGTTCGAGATTGGTGATGTGCGCGGAAAAGGTGGAAAGCTCGGCTTCGATGGATTGGGCGTCGCCAATGTCGGCCAGGAAGGCCGTGAAGACCGGGAAATTGGCCGCGGCGGCGGACACGGGCAAGCCGGCCTGCGCCATCATCGCCAGCAGTGCGGTGGTTTTCAGCGCGACGGTTTTGCCGCCGGTGTTCGGGCCGCTGACGATGAGCTGCCGTGTCTGGGAGGTCAGTTCCAGCGTGAGCGGCACGACCCTGGTGTTGGGACGTGCTCCGGCGGAGCGCAGATGCTTTTCGAGCAGCGGGTGGCGGGCCTGCTCGATGCGCAGTTGCTCCTGTCCGAAGGCTGGCCCCACGCAGTCGTAGTCGCGGGCAAAGCGGGCGCGGGCCAGCAGGCTGTCGACGGCGGCCAGTACGCGCGCGCCTTCCACAAGGCCTTGCGCGTAGCCGGCTACCTGGCGGGTGAGCGCTACGAAGATACGATGGATTTCGGCCTGTTCCTCTTCAATCAGGCGCACCAGCTCGTTATTCTGCTCGATGGTTTCGAGCGGCTCAACGTAGACCGTTTGCCCGGAGGAACTGGCGCCATGAATCACGCCGGAGACGCGTCGCTTCAACTCGCTGCGGACCGGAATGACGAATCGCTCGCCGCGAATAGTGATGAGGTCATCCTGCGTGGCGCCTTCGCCGGAGAGCTTGCGCAGGGCCGCGCGCAGAGACTCCTCAATGAGCCGCTGCTGCCGCTCCTGCTCGCGGCGGATGCGGTTCAGTTCGGGTGAGGCATCGTCGGCGAGCGAGCCATCAGGCAGAATCTTGCGCTCGATGGACTCGGCCAGAGGACGCAGGTTGGCGGTGAGCGCGGCGGAGAGCGCGGTGAGCCCCGGCAGCCTGCCGGCCAGCCGGGCCGGCGGCTCGCGCAGTAGCGCCTGCCAGGCGGCAACGTCGTTGGCCAGCCGCGCAACGGCCTGTAACTCAGCCGCTTCCAGGGCTGCATCGGGAATTCGCGCTTTGGCGGCCAACTGCGTGGGATCGAAGAGGCCGCCCAGCGGAACGGAGACCTGCTCTTCAAGGAGCAGCCGCACCTCGGCGGTGAGCTGGTGCTGGCGGCTGATCCATTCCTCATCGGTGGAGGGGTGAAGAGCGAGAATCGCTTCGCGGCCAGCCGGCGAGGCTGCGAATCCGGCTACCAGGGCCAGTAA
This sequence comes from Acidobacteriota bacterium, assembly GCA_021799405.1. The sequence continues at coordinate 20,710 of JAJZAL010000016.1, read as the reverse complement.
CGGCTCCCACTCAAGCGCAGCGCAATCGGCGTGCGGGACCGGCGACGGGATGGGGTCGAGCAGGGGCATGACTGTGAGGTACTGGTGCTATAACACGCGATTCTGTAATCGAACCTTTGATCCTGGGAGCCCCGGATCTCGTCCGCAGGCGCGGATGAGGCCCGGGAGACCACGGAATCATCAGGACGCAATAATAAAAGTGTACTGGCGAAGCTTAATTCCGGCAGGCCTTTTGCAGGCAGTTCCCAAGCTGAAGGCCAGCGCTTACGGGTCGCTTGAACGGAGACGGCGCAGCCCTACGAGGCAGATCCGGATGCCGGCGAGGCAGCGGGTGCGGAAGAAGCCGCGGAGGCTTTTGCATCAGAAGCAGGCTTGGCTGCGGCGGGGGCGGATTCGCCGGCGGGCGCGCTGCTCTTGGGCGCGTAGTCATTGACATACCATCCGGAGCCTTTGAATTGCAGGCCGGGCGCCGTCAGCGGGCGCTCCACTTTGCCTCCGCACTGCGGGCACTCTTTCACCGGCTCGGCGCTAAAACTCTGGATCTTTTCAAAACGATGACCGCATTTGGTACAGCGATACGCATACAACGGCAAGGCACTTTACCTCTTCGGCAAGAGTTCACTTACTCTCCATTGTAGCGGAGATGCGGTAAATCGCAGTAATCGGCGCGTTTCTGAGTCCTATCTCGGCGCGGACGGGCGCAGCACAACTTCGTACTGAGGAAGCACTTCCACGCTCATGACTTTGGCCGTCTGTCCCTGCGGATTCAACTGCGCCCGCGCCGTCGGGTCCAGGTAAATGGGCGCGTTGCCCGGCAGAGGAAGCACCTCCACCTCCAGCTTCTTGCCGAAGGCTTGCGGCAGGAAGCGCTTGAGCCCGATTTCCCAGGTGCGGCCATTGTAGAAGTCATCGTCGAGCAGACGGCCGTTCTCGGAGAGACGGGCCACGTCCCCGGCGTAATGGAGGCGCACGAAGATGTCGCTGAGGCCGGTCATAGGCTGCGCCGGAACCGTGAGCGACCATGCCGCGGCTTTGGCAAAGTCCGCGTTGTCAGGAGCGATGGGCATGGGGTGGCTGCGTCCCTTCACCGTACCCATGCGCAGGGCGGGACGGGCTGCAGCCTGGCGAATCCTGACCCACTGGAAATCGATCTTGCGCCGAGCGATCTTCCAATCGCGTTGTCGCCAGAGCGAGCGCGTTGCATCTTTGCCGCCGGGCGCAAAGATGGATGCTGTGATGTGCGAGGGGTCGAATGAGCGCAGATGTACGCCGTCGCCCGCCGCAAATACCTGTGCCGGAGAAAGCAGCGCGGTATCTTTGCCGCCCACCGGGACGCGCCAGAAATTCTCCGCCTCAGGTTCGGTCAGCAGCACGATACGCGCGCTGCGGCCATTACGGCCGCGCACTCGCAGCAAGGTATCTTTGCCGGGTGCGGGGTTTTCGACGAGAATGCTGCCGTTTGCGTGTGTGACCCTTCCGCTGGTGGCGCGGACGGATGCGACACTGGCAGCGTCGAAGGCGAACTCTGTGCGCAGGCCTGGAACGGCGAAGAAGAAATAAGTGTGCTCGCCGGCACTGTCCAGCCGCGAGAGCAATTGTGCCGTGCTGTAACGCAGTGTACCCGCGCCCAGGTTGAGATTTACGGGCCAGATGAAGTAGCTGCTGGCGGGGAGGTCGATGGGCTTGCGTGGCAGCGCGATGGTTCCGGAGGATAGCTTGACGTGCACCTGGAATCCATGGCGCTCTGGCATCGAGTATGCGCGCACGTAGTTGTTCACGAAGAGGAAGCCGCTGTCTCCGTTGGCGCGCAGCATCATGCGAGCCATGCTCAGGTCTGCCGCATCTTTTGGTCTGCGGCTGGGAGCGTAGGGAGCCATCCGGGCCAGCTCCGGGCCGAAAGATTGAAGGAACAGGTGCAGGCTCTTGATCTTGCGAAATGACTCGCGCTCCTGCCCGTATTCGCCGAGCGGCGCCTGGAAGTCATAAGAGATGACGGGCAGGTCGTTGGGGTAGCCCGTTGTGGTGGATTCCTGAAGCGTGGTGAGCTTGCCGGCGGGATTGGCGCCGCCCTGAAAGATGTAATAGCCGTAGAGGTTGATGCCCGAGCCAAGCCCGGTGAGTGTGAGCGCGGCGATGTCGTCGGGCTGGATGAGCGGACGGCGATGATACGAGGTTTCCATGCCGCCGCCCTGCTCGGTTGTGAAGTAGGGGTAGTGGCGAAGGTCGAAGGCGCCGGCCTGCTTACCGGCAGTCATGGCTCCCATATCGCCAACCGCGCGGTCGGTGGCGAAGAGATAGACCTGATTGGGCGGCTCGGTTGTAATTGAACTCTGCCAGAAGGTGTCAGGGTATCCGCCGAAGAAGGGGATAAACTCGTGCGGCGGAAAGTTACGCGTGGGCCAGCCGGTGACGGAGAAGAGCGGCGGATCGATGCCCGCGGCCAGGGCCAGCCGCCGCAGTTCCGCGATGTGCTCGGAACCCGCGCCGGGCCCCGTGGCGCCGTACTCATTCTCGAGCTGCACACCGATGATCGGCCCGCCATTCTGCCAGAGCAGGCCGTGAATCTGGCCGCCGATCTGATCGTAGTAGCGGGCTACGTACTTCAGATATTCCGGATCGTTGCGGCGCAAGGGGATATTCTTCTTCACCAGCCAATCGGGAAAGCCGCCGTTGCGTGCCTCGCCGTGATCCCAGGGGCCGATGCGCAGATAAACGTAGAGCCCGTTTTGCGCGCATAGCTCCACAAAATGGCGCAGGTCGCGGCGGCCGGCCCAGTCGAACTGGTCCTCGATTTCTTCGTGGTGAATCCAGAAAACGTAGGCGGCGACGATGGAGACGCCGCCGGCCTTCATTTTGAGCAATTCTTCCTGCCAGTACTTTTCAGGGAAGCGCGAGAACTGGAACTCCCCCATAACGGGCAGCAAAGGCTTGCCGTCGAGGGTGAGATACCGGCTGTTGACGGCGAGCGGACCCTGCGATGGCGAAACGCCGCCAAGGTGCAGGAATCCGGTTTCAGCCGGCGGCGCAGGCGTGGTGGCGTCGATTGTGAAAGACTCAGGGGTCTGCTGCGCGGGCAACAGCGGGGTGAGACAAGACAGAGCGGCAAGAGCGCAGGCAGCGAATGGTATCTTCATGGGTTTGGTCCGCAACGCAAAGATGCGCGCGATGCAACCGTCCATCATAGGGCCTGCGGAGTGAAGCATTCAAAAGCGCAGAAATGCGGGAAAGAACTCTGCCTTCGCTCTGCATAGAGCCGGGCGTGGCTGCATCGTGCCCTTTCGCCGCATCTGTTTGTCTGGCTGCGCGCCGCCGCTCAGTGCACGGTGAAGGGAACCGATGCGCGCTTGTTCTCCCATGTCAGAGTGAGCGTGCCTTTGTTGCCGCCGTCGTGGGTAAGTGTGTAGGTCAGGTCTTCGACCATGTGAGATGGCTTGCTCATTGTCATTTTGGTCCGGCCCAGGTCCTTTGTATTGTCATAGCCCAGGCCCCACTCGCCCGTCGCTTTACTGACGATGAATTCCCACTGGTCCGGGTTGGCGATGTCGACGAAGAGCGTATATGTCCCGGCCGGGACGTTCAGATCTCCGATGGTCAGGTTCGCGTCGGTGTGCAGCGTGGTGGCGGCGTTGGCTCCGGCACGCCACACAGGGTAATGCACATCGTGGCTGATGAGGCCATCCTTGGTGAAGATGTGTCCTTCGCGGCCTTTCACCCGGGGCGAGCTGTAGTTGATGGTAATGGTCTTGCCGTTGATGGTCACCGAGGCTTTTTCGGGCGGACTGGCCGGCGGCTTCTTCTGGGCAGACAAGGTGGCGGCGAAGGCGAGAAGGCATATGCAGACGAAAAGTCGCTTCATGATCATGTTTCTCCTTCGGACAGAATTCCTGCGTTGACGAATCAAGCCTGACCGGACGATTGTCGCACTACCTGCCCTGCATCGAAAAGCAATATTGCATCCTCTCGCGTGACTGTGCCGCAAATCTTACCGGGAGCTTGGCCTGGGATTGGCGGCGACGATCCGGTAACTACCCGAGCCGAGGACAAGCTCCAGTCCATCGGCGGTGGCCTTGGACGACTGCACACCGGTCGCCTGAGCAGGGGAGAGGCCGCCAATCTTCACGCTTTCAGGAGCGGCTGTGGGTACTTCTACGGTTACCGTGGCGTTGGCGGGAATGATCAGGCTATAAGCGGTCTGGGCCGGGCCGCGCCGCCAGTTGCTTTGAATCAGGCCCAGCGCAGAGCGATAGCTGCAACGGACCCAGGCGATCCGCGCGGGAACGTAGGGATTCAGCACAATCTGCCGCGGCGGAGCGGCGGAGAGATTCACGTTGATGCCGCCCAGGCCGCGATAAAACCATTCCTCCGCATGACCCAGCATCAGGTGATCCTGCGAGCTGTGGGGATCCGCGTCCCAGGCTTCGGTGAGCGAGGTGGCTCCCTGAGCCAACTGGTCGCCATAGCTCGGCGCGTCGGTCCGTTCAAGCATGTCGAGGAGCACGTCGGAACGGCCTCCCTCGATCAGCGCATCCACCACGTAACGAAAGCCGACATCGCCAGCAGTCACGTGGTTGTTGTGGGCACGAATGTCATCGACCAGCGCCTGAAGCACATGAGCGCGCTCGTGCTCCGGAACCATGCCGAGCGCCAGCGGCATGGCCTGCGCGGTCTGGCTGCCTTTGTCGTAGCGATGGTGCTCAGTATCGAAGAAGCGCGCATTGAAGGCGGCGCGCTCCTGCTCCGCCAATTGCTGAAAGTGCCGGCTCTCTTCGTCGAGACCCAGCAGAGCTGTGGCCCTTTCCATGACGCGCAGGTCCTGGTAATAGGTGGCCGTACCGGTGACACCCGGCGTGGTCAGCTTGGAGATGCCGGGCTCGCCGGGACCGATGTCGTACCAGTCGCCGAGGCCGTACGAGATGATGCCGTTGTGCGCGCGCGTGCCGAGATAGGCGGTGTAGGCACCCATCACGCCGAGTTGCGCCGCCAGGAAGCGGCGGTCGCCGGTGCGCTGGAAGACGTACCACGGAGCCAGCACCGCGGCGCTGCCCCACTCTGGCGAGTCGTCGAAGACGCCGTTGTCTACCTTGAAGACGACGTATTGCGGCGCGATCTCAGGAACGAGGCCGGCTTTGGCGCCGCTCTGCGTCTGCGCGTCGGCGATGTTGCGGGCCGTGGCCGCGTACAGTCCGGCAAAATTGAAGTCGTAGAGCATCGAAGGCGCCATCAGGTGCGTCTCTTCAAGCCAGCCCAGCTTTTCGCGGTGAGGGCAGTCGGTGAAGATGCTCACGGCGTTGTTCTCAATGGCGCGCAGAATCAGCGTGTGGATGCGATTGAGCAACTGATCCGACGACGCAAAGCTGCCAACGGGAGCAGAAGACGTATGCACGGCCTCGCCGCGCAGGGCCAGCAGCCGCGGTTTGCCCGCTGCGCCGGCTGCGGAGCCAGTGACCGCGCCCTCCACCTGCACATAACGAAACCCATAGTAGCTGAAGCGCGGATGCCAGTGTTCGATGCCACCGCCCTTCAGCGTGTACGTGAACCACTCAGGACGTCCCGAGCTGCGCTGCGAAACCGTGCCGTCCTTGTTGAGAAGCTCGCCGGGAATGAGCTTGACCGTGGCGCCTGCCGGGCCGCGAACCGCGATTGCCGGCCAGCCGGCAAAGTTCTGGCCGAGATCGTAGACGAACACGCCGGGCCGGGGCTGCGTGATTTTGACGGGCGTATAAACGTGCATCACGCGAATGGGAGGCGCCAACTCAGGCCGCAGCGTTCCGCCCGGGCTGGTGGTCACCAGCGCATGAGTCCAGCGGGCGTCGTCGTAGCCGGATTGGTCCCAGTGCGCGGGCTCGCGGCGGGCATCGTAGTCTTCGCCTCCGTAGGTGGAGGAAAAGTTGATGGGGCCGGGCGCGGTCTTCCATGAGCCATCGCTCGCGATGTTGACCGTCTCGCCATTTGCCAGATCAACTGTGAGCTGCACGATGCACTTCGGCGGGCCGAAGCTGCCAGTGAATTTGGTGTAGCGGCCCGGCGTCTTCAGCACACGGTACATGCCGTTGCCCAGCATTACGCCGATTGCGTTGCCGCCTGCGTGCAGCAGCGCGGTGACGTCGTAGCTGTCGTAGAAGACTGTCTTCCGGTAGTCGCTCCAGCCGGGAGTCAGCACGTCACTGCTGACCTTGCGGCCGTTGATACGCAGTTCATCCTGCCCCATGCCGGAGGCATAGAGCATGGCGCGCGTCACCGGCGCGGGCAGCGTAAAGCTCTTGCGGAAGAGCGGCATCGGCTGCTCGTCGGCCTCCGCATCCGTGGCGGCCGCGGCGATCCATTCGGCGTCGATCTTCGGGGCTTGCGTCCAGTGCGCTGGCTGGCTCCAGGCGGTGGAGTGGCCGTCTTCGTCCCAAACCCGCACCTGCCAGGTGTATGCGTGGCCGGCTTCGAGCGTCAGCCCGCGATACACGACTCCGAGGGTCTGGCTGCTCTCAATCTTGCCGGTGTCCCACAGGAACGGCTGGCCGATCGCGCCCGCCGCGGTGACGCGCACCTGGTAGGCCGACTGCCGAACGCCGCGCAGAGCGGTAGAAGAAGCATCGTCAGTCCAGGAGAACTCGGGACTCTGGTCCGCTACGGCCAACGGCTCTGCCTGCCCATCGCAGCGCAATCCAGAAGGCGGAGCCAGATGCGAGGACAGTGGAGCGGCAAAGACGGCCGACGCAAAAAACAGAATTGCCCAGGCCATGACCACACTCTTGCATCGCGTGAGAAGAATGCCGGCGAATGTCAACATGGAAAGATGCATCCAGTCGTCATAATTCCGTTTCTTTGCTCCAGAGATATCTTTGCGGAAGCACTATGCACCACGCACGACCCGCTTCAGCGTCGCCTCTGCCGGAGCGTAGCCGGGAAAGTTGGGCGAGAGCATCATGCCTTGCGGTCTCGGCACCAGCTTTCCGTCCCTCACCCACTCGGGGCCGCGCTCTTCGAGATGCGCCACGAGTCTTTCGCGCCACAGCTTTAACTGCGGACCGTATTCCGCCGAGCCGGAGAGATCCTTCAGCTCATGCGGATCGGTCTCCAGGTGAAACAACTGCTCCTTTCCGTGCTGGGCATGGTAGAGATACTTCCACCTGCCGTCGGTCATTCCGTTCCAGTGATTTGAGGGGCTGTAGCAGATGTTGTGCTCCAGGTCGATGTACTCGCGCCAGCCTTTGCCGCCGCTCCGCACCAGTTCCAGCAGGCTTCGGCCCTCGACCGCTTCCGGAATCGGTGCGCCGGCGGCGTCCAGCGCTGTGGGCACAATGTCGCGCAGTTCCACGGGGTTATCCATGACCCGTCCGGCAGCGTTCATGTTCATGCTCGCGGGCGGGCGCATCAACATGGGAACGTGCGCCGACTGCTCGTATCCGTAAGACTTTCGCCACAGATTCTGATCACCCAGCATGTCGCCGTGATCGGAGATGAAGAGAACGAGCGTCTCTTCGAGCAGCTTGCGCTGTTCGAGCACGTCGAGGATGCGCCCGATCTGCTCATCGACAAAGCTGACCGACCCGTAGTAGCCCTGGCGCGAGTGGCGAATCACCGCCGGCGACAGCTTGCCGTGCCAGATCTCGTTGTCGGGTCCACTGCGCGGCTCGTAGATCTTTGCCCAATCCGCCACGTGCGCTTCAGGCAGCGGGCTGTTCTCGTACATGTTGAAGCAGCGCTCGGGCGGGTCGTAGGGGCTGTGCGGGCGGATGAAGGATACCTTGAGAAAGAATGGCTCCGCGCGCTCGTAGCCTTTCAGGAAGTTGACCGCGGTCTGACCGGTCCAGTGGGTGTCGTGCATCTCTTCCGGATAGACAAACGGCCGGGCGCGGTAGTCGTTCCAGGTCAAGCCGGTGGCATGAGGATCCTTATCGGGCAGATGCGACCAGAACCATGCTTCGTAGTCACAGCGCTCCTCCCAGGAAGCTTCAGTCTGCGGACCCTGCTTATGGAACCAGTAAGAGCAGTGCTCATCAGACACCAACTGGTGATAGCCGTGCGCATTGCGAATCGGACTGTAGTGATTCTTGCCGATGGAGGTGGTGTAGTAGCCGGCCTCCGCCATCGCCCGGCCCTTCTCGACGGGATACGGGTTGGTGGCCATGTGCGTATAGCCCAGCATTCCGTTGCGCCAGGGCCCCATGCCGGTGAGCAGCGCGCTGCGCGCCGGCGTGCAGGTGGGCGTGGTGGAGTAGGCCGCGCTGAAGCGGACGCCTTCGCGGGCGATGCGGTCGAGGTTCGGCGTGCGAATCACCGGGTTTCCGTAAGCTCCCACGCAGTCGAAGCGCAGCTGATCGGCCATCAGCAGCAGGACGTTGGGCCGGTCGCGCTTCACTGTGTTGGCGCTATATGCCGGGGATTCGCCTTTCTGCGCAGGCGTCCGAAGGCCTCCGGCGAGAATCGCCGCCCCTGCGCCGCCGACAAAGTTTCGTCTGTTCATCTCCGCTCCTCGCGTGTCTATCTTTCGGCCAGTGCCTTGCGAATCGTCGCGGCCGCCTGCTGGGCCTGCACCGCGTACCCCGCAGGCGTAAAGTGAACGTCGCCGCTGTGCAGGTCCTGGTGCTTGAGCATCAGCGCATGCTGATCGTCGGTGGGGATGCCGTCGCGGCGCATAACGGCCGCGGCCAGGCGGTTGCGCTCATTGATGCGCGCATTGGTTGCCTCGTTGCCGGTTGCATCGTGCAGCACGGGCGTCGTGCTGGCCCAGATCAGCTTTGCATCCGGCGCTCCGCGGCGCAGGGCTGCGATCATGTCCGGCAACCCCGATGCATACTGCTGCTCGGTGTAGCCCCAGCCGTGCATGCCGTTGTTGAAGTGGACCACTGCGAAGTGAACGCCCATCATGCGGAAGTAGTCGTGCAACTGGCCTGGCAGCCTTGGGTCGCCGCTGGCGCACGAAGTGGCAAAGAGATAGACATTCGCAACCCCACTCAGGTCTTTTGCGACTTGAGGATAATAGCCGCGCGTAATGGAGTCGCCGACCAGCAGGACGTTGGGCAGGTTGGTGGTGGGAGTCTCGGGCCGGTCCGTCCATGTCCACTCAATCTTTTCGGTGATGGGGAGATGCGCCTGTGCCATCGCACCCAGGGCACAGAGCCATATCGTGGCCAAAAGGGTGATTCGCCGCATGTCGAACAGGGTATATCAGCGCCGGTGGACTTTACTATCCACACTGCCATAAACGAATGCGCATGTTTGCATTTCACGAGGGCTAAAAACCGCCGTCCTTGTGAGCTTTTGGGGCACGACAAAAGAGATGCTCTGTTGCGATGCAAGGTCAGATCATTTGCAATGGTTTATGTAGCCCAGTTGATTTGAAAGATTGGCTACGGTTTTTCTCGCCGTCTCTGCCCGCGGTGTCCAAATGGCACCAGAAACATTCCGATAAGCAGCAGCACAAATCCCCATACGAGATTAGCGTTGATGCCGAGGCATGGGGCGTAAAGGTGCGCATCTGCATTGGTCGTCATGCCGAAGAGCGAGAGGGTTGCGCCAATCATGATGAAGGTCCATCCCAGGGGTGTACGCGGATCGAGATCCATAGTTGTCCTTTCTCCTCAGGCAAAGATGAAACTGAGCACGACGGCAGCCACGAGAATGACAGCCGCCAATCGTTCGGGCTGCTTCCACCACGCCGCCTTGATGCGTTTGGGGCCGGGGGTGAGTGAGTGAACCAGCCCCACCAATTCCGCGTCGGGCCTGGCTTCCGTCATCAGACTCACCGCACCCGTTATCGCCAGACAGACACAGAAGGCGAAGATCGCCGTCCAGAAGCTTTGCGCCATGCCATTCGGGTAGCGATGCAGCACTGCGATCCACCCGCCGTGGATGCCGCGTTGAGCATCCAGCGGCAGCGTCAGCCCGTGATGCAGCACGGCGACAGCGATACCGGATGCCAGCCCGGCGAAGGCACCGTGGCCGGTGGCCCGCTTCCAGAACATGGCGAGCAGGACGGTGGCCAGCAGCGGCGCATTCAAGAGAGCGAAGATGAGCACCAGCGTTTCCAGAATGTTGTGGAGCGAGAAGGCCGCATAGGCGAGCCCGACCGAGAGCAGAATTCCGCCCAGTGTGGCCCATCGGCCTGCCCAGAGATAGTGCCGGTCGCTGGCGCCTTTGTGGATGTAAGGCTGGTAAAGGTCGCAGGTGAAGATGGCGTTGAAGGCGGTTGCGTTGGCGGCCATGCCGGCCATCAGGCTGGCCAGCAGCGCTGCCAGCCCCAGTCCCAGCAGTCCCGTGGGCAGAACGTTCAGCAGCAGCTGCGGCGTGGCCATGTCGTAATTGAGTTGAGTCTGGCCGTTTACCTGGATCGGCTTGCTCCCTGCAGGATCCATCAGCGCCGGAACCAGGCCGCGGCCTTCTTCAGCTTCTCTGGGAACAACTGTAATCTCGTGATAAATGGCCCCATTTTCATCGCGGGTCATGGTGGTTGTTTGCGGCGTGGGCAGTCCGATGGCCACCAGTCCCGGCAGAATCAAAAGAAAAGGCAGAAACAGCCGGATGAATGCGGCTATCAGCGGCGCCCTTCGGGCAGAGTTCTGATTTTCAGCGGCCATGGCGGCCTGGAGCACGCGGAAGTCCGTACACCAGTAGCCGCTGCCGAGTACGATGCCGAGCACGAGGCCCATGCCGGTGGTACCCATGCTCCACACGTCCGCGTGGCCCACGCCCGGCGTCGCGTGCAGGTAAGCCGCCGGAACCGCCTTCATCAGACCGCTCCATCCCCCGATCTTGTACACCCCTAAAAGGACAATGGGCAAAAAGCCGGCGGCAAAGATGAAGAACTGCAAGACCTGGTTGTAGATGGAACCCATCAGTCCGCTGAGAAAAACATAGAGAAGCACGACGGTCGCCGAGATGGCAATCGTCAGCGTAAAACTCCACCGCCCCGGCAAGCCCACGAAGAGGAAGATGGCGTCGAAGACGTGCAGCGCTTGAAGCAGTCGGGCCGTCGCGTACATCACGACGGCCAGGCCCAGAACCGCCGAGGCCGCAAAGAAGATAGCGTTCAGCGCGCGGGTCTTCTCATCGAAGCGCAGACGCAGAAATTCCGGCACCGTGCGCGCCTTCGAGCCGTAGTAGAGCGGCATCATGAAAACGCCCAGGAAGAGCATGGCAGGGATGGCGCCCATGATGTAAAACTGCGCGCTCCTGAGGCCGTACCTGGCGCCCGCCGCGCCCATGGCGATCACCTCCTGCGCTCCCAGCCCGGCGGCGAGAAAGGCCAGTCCGCTCACCCAGGCGGGCATGGCGCGCCCGGCCTGAAAGAAATCCCCGGCCGTCTTGATGCCGTGCCTGAGAGTGAAGCCGATGCCTGCGGCGAGAAAGAAGCAGATCAGCAGGATCAGCCAATCGACAATATTGAGGTCGGGCACAGAACAACTCCTTGCACAACGATTCGCTACAAAATCCACTCTACGCAGCGCCACACCGGCGCGTCCACACCGCGCGGCATTCCGGGGAAATATGGAGACCTTTGACCTGCCGGAAATGCCGAAGCCCTCCGGCGCAATCCGGAGGGCCTCAGAGACAGCGAGCGAGCCGGCTTACGCCGCGGCCGGACGAGTGGGCTTGTAGCCCGCGAACCCGTAGTAGGCCACAAAAAGATAGCAGACGATGGGGACGATGAAGGCGTGCTGAATCCCAACCTTGTCCGCCAGCGCGCCCATCAGGACAGGAATGACCGCGCCGCCGAAGTTGCCCATGGTGATAATGCCGGAGCCCTTGCTGGTCATCGGGCCCAGTTCGGCAATGCCCAGCGCAAAGATGGTGGGATACATGATGGAGTTGGCTACTCCGCAGAGTACCAGCGACCAGGCGGCCACGTCGCCGTGCGTGAACATGGCTGCAAAGAGCAGCGCCATACCCAGGAACCCCAGGATGGCGAGCAGGGTATGAGCCTTGATCCACTTCATCAGGAGCGTGCCAACGAAGCGGCCGGCGCCGATGAGGAGGTAATAGAGCAGGGCCAGAAAGGCGACCGTATCCTTGTTGTCGATGCCCTGAGTGCGAAAGAAGCTGATGGCGATGGCGGCCAGCGCGATTTCGATTCCGACGTAGAAGAAGATACCCACCATGCCCAGCACCGTATGCCGGTACTTCCAGATGCTGGGGCCTGCCGCTGAACCGTCGCCGGCGTGCGAGGGCCGGGCAGAGGTTATGGCGGGCAGGTGCATGAAGATGACGGCAATGCCCAGCACCAGCAGCGCCACGGCGATGGCGACGTATGGGCCCTGAACCGTCTCGGCAATACTCGCCGGTGTGGCCGTCTTGCTGGGGTTGGTGAGGATGAAATGAACCACCACCAACGGCGCCAGAGCGGCGCCCAGCGAGTTGAAGGCCTGCGCCAGGGTCAGCCGCGCCGGGGCGCTATGGTCCGGGCCGAGGATGGATACGTAAGGATTCGCGGAGGTCTGCAATGCCGTTACGCCGGCAGCCAGAACGAAGATCGCGGTCATGAACAGCGCGAAGCTGACCATGCGGGCCGCGGGTACAAACAATAGCGCGCCAAGGGTCATGATGAAGAGCGAGATGACCATGGTGCGCTTGTAGCCGACGGCTTCGATGAGCCTGGCGCTTGGAACCGAAAAGACCAGATAGGCAAAGAACCATGCCACCGTTACCGCCATGGCCGGCCCGTAGCTCAGGTTGAAGATCGACTTCAACTGCGGCATCAGGTTGCTGTTCAGGTTGGTCAGGAACCCGAAGGCGCCGAACAGGATGGTGACGGTGATGAACGGCCCAAGATAACTGGGCGCGCTCGCCGTCGCCTGTGGAGTGGATCGCGTGGCCATAAGAGGTCTTCCTCCGATTCCTAGAATTGCATGGTCGTCAATTATGTGCCCAGGATTTCCTGCCTCATCTATGTGCCCATGATTTCCTGCCTCATCGCCTTCCGCATGGGGCGGGCGCCCGAGGGAATAGAAACTGGAGAAAACTGCCTGGAAAGTACGGGAACAACTCTACGCATTGGAGAGGAGGTGCGTCCAGTGGATTGTGAAAATGTTTTCAGGCCCCTTGAAACCACCCAGCTTTCCTTCCGCAGTTTACACTGTACGTGCATGATTCCTACGCTTACCTGGACTCCCGAAGGCGTTCGCTTCCTCGACCAAACCAAGCTCCCGCGCGAGGAGAGCTATGTGTTGGCCACCACCTATGAACAGGTGGCAGACGTGATTGTCACCATGGTTGTCCGCGGCGCGCCTGCCATCGGCGTCTCCGCTGCTTATGGCATTGCCCTGGGAGCAACGAATTCCCAGGCCGCCACGCCGGAGGAATTCGCCCCGGAGTTTGAAACGATCTGCGCCCGGCTGGCCGCGACGCGTCCCACGGCCGTGAACCTCTTCTGGGCGATCGACCGCATGAAGATTCTCTTTGCTAATCTGCGGGCAGGCGGCGTAACCCTGGAGAAGATCAAGAGCAGACTGCTGGCCGAGGCGCATGCGATGTATGAGGAAGACATCGCCGCGTGCAAGGCTATGGGCGCCTTCGGCGGCGCTCTGCTGCCTGACGAGGGTGGAGTGCTCACCCACTGCAACGCCGGCGCTCTGGCCACCTGTGGCTACGGAACGGCGCTCGGTGTCATTCGATCCGCTGTCGAGCAGGGCAAGCGCATCCATGTCTACGCCGACGAGACCCGTCCCTTCCTGCAGGGCGCGCGTCTCACCGCCTGGGAACTGATGGCCGACCATATTCCGACCACGGTGATCTGCGACAACATGGCAGCCAGCCTTATGCGCCAGAAGCGTATCCAGGCGGTGGTTGTCGGCGCTGACCGCATCGCCGCCAACGGCGACACCGCCAACAAGATCGGCACCTACAACGTGGCGATCCTGGCGCGCGAGCACGGCATCCCATTCTACGTAGCCGCGCCGTGGTCCACGATCGACCTTGCCACCGCGACCGGCGAAGCCATCCCGATCGAGGAGCGTCCGCATGTGGAGGTGACGCACCACGCCGGCAAGCAACTCACGCCGGAGGGGGTCGGCATCTGCAATCCGGCCTTCGACGTAACCCCGGCCAAATACATCTCGGCCATCATCACCGAGCGCGGCGTGGTGCGCGCGCCATACACCGAATCGCTGAAAGGGATGGAACTGGTGGCAAGTTAGCTTCAATCCTCCTAAACTAAGGGAGCGGTGCTTCCCCCCCCGTCCATCTTCCGTATTCGGAAGCCGTCGCTCACGCGCGGGACTCTGCTTGCTCTTGGAGCGCTGGCCGCCAGCCTCTATCTCGCCGGCTTCCCCAATACGACCGCCCTGCACGGCTCGCGCTGGCATCTCCTTGCTGTGCCCGCTGTCTGCTGGGCGATGGTCGAAACCGGCCGTTGCATTGGCCCCAAAAGAAATCTCTATTACGCCGGCGTCCTGATTCTGCTCTATTCCGAATTGATGATCCTGGCGCTGGTGGTATTTTTCTCGGTCTATCTTTAGCTGCGGCCTTCGCGCCTCCGTCCGCGACATCCTGCAGCAACTCTTTGTTTACCTGCAGGATGGGCCGGGGTACAATGCGGCATGACCTGCAATCACTGAGGGCAAGCGTAGACCGCACAGGAGGACAGGAACCATGCTCAAGGGATTTCGCGATTTCATTCTCCGCGGAAACGTGGTCGATCTGGCAGTCGCCTTCATCATGGGCGCCGCTTTCAACGGCATCGTCACCTCGCTGGTTGGCGATGTGCTGAATCCGCTCATTGCCGCCACTCTCGGCAAGCCCGACTTCAGCGGCGTGGTCCTGCACGTTGGCGGAGGCCAGATCAAGGTGGGCAGTTTCTTCAACGCGGTGGTCTCGTTCCTGATCGTCGCCGCTGTGATTTACTTTGCCATCGTCACGCCTATGAACGCGCTGCAGGCACGGCTGAAGAAGCCGACGGCGCCGGCCGCGCCCACGACCAAACCGTGTCCCGAGTGTCTCAGCGAGATTCCGCTGGCCGCCCGGCGTTGCGCCCATTGTAGCCAGCCGGTGGCCTAAGCCGCCGCCAACCGGCAGGGGCTTTCAATGGAGATTGAGCGCAGCATCAACCTGCGCATCAGGTATGGTCCGCCACGATTCGCTTGCCGAGCGCCTCCCTTCGCGGAGTTGTAGGATGGACTGTGCGGAATCTTCTTGCTTTCTCAATTCTTTTTCTGTTCCTGCCCGTTTCGGCGCCGTCGCAATCGGCGGGGAACGCCTCCGCCTTTGGCTATGCCAATTTCAGCGCGCAGTCCAAAATCGAGACGCAATTCCTCGCTGTGCCGAGCGCCCGGCTGGCTGGCGAGGAACTGAAGTCGCTCACCGCCCAGCCCCACATGGCTGCTACGCCCGAAGATCACAGGACCGCCAACTACGTGGCGAAGAGGTTTCGCGCTGCCGGTCTTGAGACCGAAATCGTCCCCTACCGCGTTCTGCTCAACTGGCCCAAAGTGGTGCGCGTGGAGGCATACGACCCCGCCGGGCATCTGCTGATGACCGGCCCCACCCGCGAGCATGTGCACGGCGATCCCTATCAGAACAATCCCCACGTCGTGATGCCCTTCAACGGTTCCTCGGGTTCCGGTGACGTCACCGCCGAGGTGGTTTACGCCAACTATGGCCGGCTGCAGGACTTCAACAAGCTGGCCGACCTGCACATCGATCTTCACGGCAAGATTGTGATCTGCCGCTACGGCTCCAACTTCCGCGGCGTCAAGGTCTACCTTGCCGAGCAGCGCGGAGCCGTCGGCGTGTTGCTTTACTCCGATCCACGGGACGATGGCTACTACAAGGGCGATCCATGGCCGCTCGGACCCTGGCGGCCGGCGACGGGCGTGCAGCGCGGCTCGGTTCAGTACCTTTTCAAGTACCCCGGAGATCCGGAGACGCCCGGCGTGGCTTCGACGCTGAACCTGCCCGTCTCCAACCGCGTCTCGCCGTACGGAAGCCAGCCGCACATCATCTCGATTCCGCTCAGCTATCACGATGCGGCGCCCATTCTGGAGGCACTGAGGGGCCCCGGAGTGCCGCAAGGCTGGCAGGGCGCGCTGCCTTTCCGCTATCACGTCGGGCCAGGCGGCGTGCGGGTCCATCTCGTCTCGCGGCAGGATTACCAGCGGCGCATCATCTGGGACGTCATCGGCACGGTCCCGGGCACGCAGTACCCGAATGACTGGGTGATCGTCGGCAATCACCGCGACGCATGGGTGTATGGCGCAGTGGATCCCTCCAGCGGCACCGCCGCCCTGCTTGAAGCTGCTCACGGCATTGGCGCGCTGCTGCGCTCAGGCTGGCGCCCCAAGCGCACCATCCTCTTTTGCAGTTGGGATGCCGAAGAGGAGGGATTGATCGGCTCGACCGAATGGGTGGAACAGCACGCCAAAGCCCTCGATCATGCTGTTGCCTACTTCAATGTGGATGTAGCCGTTTCCGGCCCGGATTTCTCCGCCTCTGCCGTGCCTTCGCTCAAGGGGTTCATCCGCGGCATCGCCAGTTCTGTCTCCAGCCCACTGGGCGGGACGGTCTATCAGCAATGGCGAAACAGCCAGATCCATCGCAATGAGCAGAAGACGCCCAATATACCGCCGGCAGGCGCTGATCAGATTCGCGTCGGCGGCCTCGGCTCGGGTTCCGATTTCACGCCTTTCCTCCAGCACGTCGGCGTGCCTTCTACCGACATCGGGTCCGAGGGCCCTTACGGCGTCTATCACTCCGTCTTTGACAATTTTGCCTGGTATACGCAGAATGCCGATCCCCACTTCCTTTATCTGCAGGAGATGGCGCGGATTCTGGGCCTCGAAGCTCTGCGCATGGCCGATGCTGACGTGCTGCCCTATGATTACGCGGCCTATGCTCACGAGATCGGCGCTTACATTGAAGCGGCAAAGTCCAAGGCCACGCAGGCAGGACTCAAGTCGCTCAATTTTGCGCCCGCTGCAGCCGCCGCCGCGCGCATGGCCACCGCGGGGGAAAAGGTGCGTGATCGCGAAATGGCGGCATCCGGAGACCTCGTCGGCTTGAACCAGGCTCTTCGCCGGACCGAGGAGGCGTTTATCTCTCCGGCTGGTCTGCCCGGCCGTCCCTGGTACCGGCACGTGATCTATGCTCCCGGCGAGTTCACCGGTTATTCCGCCGTTGACATTCCCGGCGTTAATGAAGCCATCGACGCGAAAAACGCAAGCCTGGCTGCGCAGCAGTTGGACGTGCTCACCCAGTCTCTGGATCGCGCCACAAATGCCCTGGATTCAGCCCGCTGACTGTGGCCCGACGCAGGCGGGAAGGGCTGCCGGGGCGGCTCGTGGAATGGTGGCCGTTCCCGGTCCTCTCTACGGGAATGGTTGACCCCCGCCGCTGAGCCTCGTATCGTTAAAACTAAGTATGAAAAATTCCGGCAACACCTTGCGGATCGGGATTGCGGTTGCCATTATCCTGGGCACGATCGGCTGGCTTGCTTACACAGGCTACGGGTCAAGCAAGAGTTACTACGTGACCATTCCCGAACTCGGGCACATGGGCGCCGCGGCCTATCACAGCCAGTTGCGTGTCGAGGGCTTCGTGAAGCCCGGGTCCATCGTGCAGGACGGCCCGCACGTTTCCTTCGTGCTCAATCAGTTTGAGAGCCACTCACCCAAGGCGGCGACGGGACACGAGCTCAAGGTCACCTACAACGGCTCCGAGCCGCCCCCGGACACCTTCAAGGACGACGCCCAGGCCCTGGCCGAAGGCACCTACGGGCGCGACGGCGTCTTCCATGCCACCATGCTCCAGGCCAAGTGCGCCAGCAAGTATGCTCCCGCGGCGCCGAACTCCAAATCATCCGGCGCTGCTTCGCCCAGGGCTTCCACAGCGCCGATGGCCTCACCTGCGGTCGCTGCCGCCACCCCGTCCGGCGCCAACTGATCGCATGACCGCGCACGCATCCGAGGCCGCCGCCACGACCCCTTGTGTCCGGCTCCATCAAGTTTCCAAGCTCTTCGGCTCTTTTGCAGCGCTCCGCCAGGTTTCCGTCGATCTGGAGCCCGGCCGGTGCTACGTCCTGCTCGGCGAGAATGGCGCGGGCAAATCCACTCTGCTACGCATTCTGGCGGGGTTGCTGCGCCCCAGCCTCGGCACGATCAAGGTCTTCGGCGATTACGAACCGCATGACGCGCGTGCACGCATCGGCTACATGAGCCACGCACCCATGCTCTACGACGAGCTGACCGCGCAGGAGAACCTGCGCTACTTTGCTACGCTCTATAGCGGCCGTGTATGCCTGGAACCGGCCGAGGCGCTGCGCCAGGTCGGCCTCGACCCCAATCTCCTCCGGACGGTCGGCCAATACTCGCAGGGCATGCGTCAGCGCACCTCGCTGGCTCGTGTATTGCTCTCTGTTCCCGAGCTGCTTTTGCTCGACGAGCCCTTTTCGAACATGGATGTGGAGAGCGCGCGCCAGATGGTCGAGCTGCTCTCCGGATTCCGACAGAGCAATCGCACCATTGTTCTCACCACTCACCAGCGCGAATTGGCCGCTCCCATCGCTGACTGGGTGCTGACGCTGCACGCTGGCCGCGTGGCCTCGTTTGAGCCGGGGACTCCGCGATGAAGACTAACGGCGCGCGCTTTCTTCAATCGCTCGGCATCGCCTTCGAACTGCGCGAGTACGAGGTAGATCCCAACGACCTGACCGCGATTGCCGTCGCCGCTAAGATTGGTATGCCGCCGGAGCAGGTCTTCAAGACTCTGCTGACAATGGGCGGCCCGGGCGCATACGTCTTCGCGGTCATCCCCGGCAACGCGGAGCTGGACCTGAAGAAGCTGGCCCACGCCGCCGGGTTGCGCAAATCAGAGATGGTGCCGCTCAAAGACGTGCAGCCTCTGACCGGATACATCCGTGGCGGTGTTACTGTTTTTGGCGCGCGGAAGGCCTACCCGGTTTTCGTCGATGAAACAGTGATTCTGTTTGACCGGATCAGCGTTTCGGCAGGGACGCGGGGAACGCAGATGATTCTCAGCCCGGACGACTATCTGCGCGCCGCCCAGGCCCAAACCGCCGATCTGACCAAGGCTGTTGCCGCACCCGAGGACCACGCCTGATGTTTCGCGCTCTTTGGACCCATCTCGTCAAGGATCTGCGTATCGAGTGGCGCTCGCTCGACGCCATCATCTCCATGCTGTTTTTCTCCGGGCTGGTGGTTGTGCTGTTCTCCATTGCCTTCGATCCGAGCGGTGTGTTTTCGCAGCGCATTGCCGGCGGCGTGCTTTGTGTGGCTACCATGTTCGCCTCAGTGAGCGCGCTCAACCAGGCCTGGGCGCGCGAGATCCGCCACCAGGTCCTCGATGCGCAGCGCATGGTTCCGGCGCCCGGCGCGGAGCTTTACCTGGCCAAGGCGATTGCGAATTTTCTCTTCGTCACCATTGTCCAGGTGATTCTGGCGCCGTTCTTCTTCATCTTTTACAACCTCCACGTCGCCGGCCAGGGCTGGCTGCTGGCGCTCGTGCTTCCGCTCGGCACGTGGGCGCTGGTTGGCAACGGCATCTTCTTTGCCGCGCTTTCGATCCGCAGCCGCAACCGCGAGCTGCTGCTCTCGCTTATCCTCTTTCCCATCTTCATCCCGGCGCTGCTGGCCATGGTGCAGGCCACCACAAACATCCTCACCGGCGAAAGCGATCCCACGCTGTGGATCAAGATGCTGGCGGGCTACGACATCATCTTTACCACCGCCAGCCTGCTGCTCTTTGATGTGATCTTCCACGCGGAGTAAACTTCTACCCTCCGACGGAGACCGGGATTTCGGCGCCGTCGTACACTAAAAGAGGGTCAGTTCCCAAGGTTCCACCATGAAAAAGCTTGCCATCGGCCTCTATGCCATCCTCACCGTCGCCCTGATGATCTGGGCCTGGTATCAGGCCATATATGTTGCGCCGAACGACGCGATGCAGGGCGAAATCTTTCGCATCATTTACTACCACGTGCCTTCGGCCATGGTGGCCTTCCTGTTTTTCGCGATCAGCCTTGTGGGTTCCATCGGCTACCTTGCCAGCCGGCGCAACCTGCCGGAGCGAGCGCAGATCTTCGACGCATGGGCGCTGGCCGGTGCTGAGGTTGGTGTTGTCTTCTGCACGGTAGTGCTGACTACCGGGCCCATCTGGGGGCGGCGCGCCTGGGGCATTTGGTGGACATGGGATGCGCGCCTGACCACGACGCTGGTCCTCTGGCTGATCTATGTGAGTTACCTGCTGCTGCGGCGGTTTGCCTCCGGCCCGCAGATGCAGACGCTGGCCGCCGTTCTGGGCATCTTCGGCGCGCTCGACGTGCCCATTGTTTATATGTCGAACCGCTGGTGGCGCACGCAGCATCCCGCACCGGTCTTCGGCGGTGGGCCCGGCTCCGGCATGGCTAGTTCCATGCTGCCCGCTTTTGGCTGGAATGTACTGGGGTGGATGGCTTGGGGAATCTTCATCCTCATCCTGCGCTACAACGTCGAGCGCAAAAGCCAAGAGATCGCAGCCCAGGAAGCCGAGGCGGCTCTTCACGGCGTCTCTAGCATGTAATTGGCGATGGAAAGCCCATTCGGAGAGAAGGAAAAGAGTAATGGATCAGCGTGCCATCCTTGACCACGAATTCCTGATTGCCGCGTATGTGGTGACGTGGACGATTCAACTGAGCTACCTGGCCTGGCTTGGCCTGAAATGGCGGGCGCAAAAGCGCCGCGCAGCGCGCATGAGCCGCAGCTCGCGCTGACCTTCTCTGACTGGGCGAAAT
>JAJZAL010000174.1 GCA_021799405.1 Acidobacteriota bacterium | reverse complement strand
AGGATCACCGCGGAACGCGCTTCGGCCAGCAGGGTGACGGCAACAACTCGCTCGAAGCCGACGAGGCGCTCGGGCCGCGCGGCATCATCCGCTACGCTACGCTGGAGGAGTTCAAGGCCAATCCAAGCTTTGCCCATGAGGGTGAAGGCCATGAAACTCCGAGCCTCGATACCACGCTGTTCCCCAACTGGCAATACACGGACTATGCCTGGGCGCTGTCGATCGACATGAACAGTTGCGTAGGCTGCAATGCCTGCATCGTGAGCTGCTATGCCGAGAACAACATCGCTGTGGTAGGCAAGCAGCAGGTGCGCATCGGGCGCGATATGCAGTGGCTGCGCATCGATACCTATTTCGAAGGCGATCTGTCCGCGCCGCGCGCGCACTTTCAGCCCATGAACTGCCAGCAGTGCGAGAACGCGCCGTGCGAGCAGGTTTGCCCGGTTGGCGCTACGGTGCACACGCCGGAAGGCTTGAACATGATGGTCTACAACCGCTGTGTGGGTACGCGCTACTGCTCGAACAACTGTCCCTACAAGGTGCGGCGCTTCAACTTTCTGCTCTATTCCGACTATGAAACCGAGAGCTTGAAGCTGATGCGCAACCCCGACGTGACGGTGCGGACGCGCGGTGTGATGGAGAAGTGCAGCTACTGCGTGCAGCGTATCTCCGAGGCCAAGATCCGGGCCGACAAGGAAAACCGCCCCATCCGCGATGGCGAGATTGTGACCGCCTGCCAGCAGGCGTGCCCGGCCAACGCCATCATCTTCGGCAACAAGAATGACAAGACCAGCCGGGTAGCGAAGCTCCGCGCCAACGAGCGCAGCTACCAGGTGATCGCAGACCAGAATACCCGGCCACGCACGACGTATCTGGCCGAAGTTTTGAATCTGAATTCTGAACTGGAAGAGATGCCGGTGGAACACGCACCGGCAAAGGGTTAAATTCACGATGGCAACCAGCGAAGTGAAACCCAAGGACCCGAAAATCGATCCCGTAACGGGCGAATACCGGGTCATTGCGCCGGGCCAGACCTTCAGGTCGGTCACTGACAAGATATCGCGCATCGTGCTCACGCCGCATACGCCGCTTGGATGGTTTGCCTTCTTCGGCGTAGGCGGAGCGGGCGCCACCATGCTCCTGGTGGCTCTTGTCTGGCTATTCCTGAGAGGTGTCGGCATCTGGGGCATCACACAGCCGGTGGCGTGGGGCTTCGCCATCATCAACTTTGTGTGGTGGATTGGCATCGGCCATGCCGGCACGTTGATCTCTGCCATTCTGCTCCTGTTTAAACAGGGCTGGCGGAATTCAATCAATCGTTTCGCCGAAGCCATGACGATCTTTGCGGTCATCTGCGCTGCGATGTTTCCCGTCATTCACGTGGGCCGTCCCTGGCTGGGGTACTGGCTGTTGCCGTTGCCCTTCACCATGGATGTCTGGCCGCAGTTCCGGTCGCCGTTGATGTGGGATACCTTCGCGGTTTCGACCTATGCCACGATCTCGGTCGTGTTCTGGTATATGGGCATGATCCCGGACTTCGGCACCATGCGCGACCGCGCGGAGTCGAAACTCGCGCAGTATGTCTACGGGATGCTCTCGCTGGGCTGGCGCGGGTCGGTTCGCCACTGGGCGCGCTATGAGACGTCGTCGCTGCTGCTGGCCGGCCTGGCCACACCGCTCGTACTTTCCGTGCATACGGTCATCAGCTTCGATTTCGCCGTGGCCATTCTGCCGGGCTGGCATACCACGATCTTCCCGCCTTACTTCGTCGCCGGCGCCATTTATTCCGGCTTCGCCATGGTGCTTTCGCTGGCCATTCCGCTGCGCAAGTTCTATCACCTCGAAGGGCTGGTCACGGAGCGCCATATCGACAACTGCGGCAAGGTCATGCTAGCCACGGGCTTCATCGTCGGCTACGGGTACGGCATGGAAGCATTCATGGCCTGGTACTCAGCCAACCACTGGGAGGCATTCACCTTCTGGAACCGCATGTTCGGCCCCATGGGCTGGTCCTACTGGGTGCTGGTCACGTGCAATCTGTTCATTCCGCTGACTACGCTTTGGTCGCGCAAGTTGCGAACCAATATGTTGTTCATGTTTGTGCTATCACTGATCGTCAACACGGGCATGTGGTTCGAGCGCTTCGTCATTATCGTGACCAGCCTCTCCCGCGACTTCCTGCCTTCGTCGTGGGGCACTTACCGCGCCACCAAGTGGGACTATATGACCTACTTCGGGACCGTGGGTCTGTTCCTCTTCCTGTTCATGTTGTTTGTGCGCTTCCTGCCCATGATCCCAATGTCAGAAATTCGCACCATGCTGCCGGGGGCCAAGATCAAGCCCAAAGTGGCGGCGGAGGCTGGTGACTAAGATGCCCCCACGCGAAGGAACTTACGGCCTGCTGGCCGAATTCGATACGCCGGGCGACCTGATCAGGGCCGCACGGCAGGCGCGCCACGATGGCTGGCGACGGTTGGACTGCTACTCGCCTTACCCGCTGGAGGAAGCGGCCGAGGCCATCGGCTTCCACCGCAACAAGGTGCCGCTGCTAACGCTGATTGGCGCCCTGATGGGCGGAGCGGCCATGTTCACCCTCGAAACCTGGATCTCGACGCTGGCATTTCCGCTGAATATTGCCGGGCGCCCCATGTACTCGTGGCCGGCCTTCCTGGTACCCGCTTATGAGTGGACCATTCTGTGGGCCGGACTTTCGGCCTGCTATGGCATGCTGGCGCTCAACGGACTGCCATCTCTCTATCATCCGCTTTTCAATGCGCCCAATTTTCGCGACGGCGCCACAACGGACAAGTTCTTCCTGTGTCTGGAGGCGCTTGATCCCAAGTTCGACCTCGCGGAGACGAAAGACTATCTTGAAGCGTTTGAACCCGTTTCGGTCGTGGAGGTGGAGTACTGATGCAAGCTGACCGCCTCAATCTAATTGCTCGCAAGCTTGCGCGCCTGGCCGCTGCAGGCAGTTTCGCGGCACTCCTGCTCGTCGCCGGCTGCCGCCAGGATATGCAGAACGAGCCCAAGATGATTCCGCAGCGAGGATCGAGTTTCTTTGCCGATCACCGCGGCGCGCGCCCGCAGGTGATGAGCACCGTGGCACGCGGCCAATTCCATGCGGATAGCTACTTCTATACCGGCGTCGTTCAGGACGCGAGCGGCCATCGCGAGGAGCCGGATCTGATGCCGTTTCCCGTCACGATGACAGTGCTCAAGCGTGGCCAGGAGCGGTTCAATATTTACTGCACTCCCTGTCACTCGCGTGTCGGCAACGGGCTGGGTGAAATCGTGCAGCGCGGCTATAAGCCCGCCGCCAATTTTCAGGATCAGGTGCGCAGGTCGCAACCGGTTTCGCACTATTTTTACGTGATGACCCACGGCTATGGCGCCATGCCCGATTACTCGGCCCAAATTGCACCAGTGGATCGTTGGGCGATCGCGGCGTACATCCGCGCCCTGCAATTAAGCCAGAACGCAACGACGAAAGACGTGCCCGCAGGCGTGCAGGTGCAGAGCTTGAAGAGCGTCGCGGAAGAGGAGCATCTGCCCGCTGCGTATGCTCAACCCTGGGCGATGCCCGCAACCGCAATTCATGCTTATCCGCCTGTCGCTTCTGAGGGGACTCCGGGAATGGCTCCGGCCTATCCTGCCGATCCCTCCATCAAGATTCCGCTAAGCAAACCGGCCCCAGCGGCCGCCAAGTAAGGACACAGGACGAAGGGAATGGCTCACGAAACACACGCCAAGACGTTACCCGCTAACCTGGACGCCCCAGCTTTTGTGGACGGCTGGAGAAACCGTGCGCTCATGGTTGGCGTGATCTTCTCTGTGATTTCCATCATTCTGGCGGTTCTCGGCCAGGCCCAGGACCACTTGGGCTGGGATCATCTGCTGCGCGGCTGGGCCATGGGTCTCATGATCACCTTCGGATTCTCTGTAGGCGGTCTTGCCCTGCTGATGGTGCAGTATTGCTCCGGCGGCAAATTCGGCCTGCTGCTGCGCCGCCCGCTTGAAGCCATGAGCCGCACCTTGCCCCTGGTCTTTGTCTACTGGCTCGTCGTGGCCTTTGAGATGAAGCATCTCTACCTGTGGGCCAGGATCAGCAATGCTTCCGAGGCTCTGAAGGCGGGGATGATCACCGAAGCGCAGGCGCATTGCATTATCTTCAAGCGGCCCATGCTCAACCCCGGAACATTCATCTGGGTCAGCCTGATCTGCTTCGCGATCTGGGGCTTTTACACCTGGCGGCTCACTTCGCTCGGCCTGCGGCGTGACAGCGAAGGTCCGGAGACTACGCCCTATTGGATCAAGAAGCTCGAAAACATCAGCGGTCCCGGCATCGTGGTCTATGCCTTTACGATGACAGCGGCCTCGATTTACTGGGTCATGTCGATGGATGTCACTTGGTATTCGACCGTTTATGGCCTGCTGTATCTGGTCGAGCAGGGATTCCAGGTGCTGGCGCTAGGCATCATCGTTTCGATCGCGCTCTCAAAGGCAGAGCCTTTCCGTACGATTCTCCGGCAGACCGAGCAGCACGATCTGGGCAAGCTTACCTTCGCCTTCGTCATGCTGAACATCTACCTCAGCTTCGGGCAATTCCTGATTATCTGGTCCGGCAACCTTCCCGACGAAATCAACTGGTATCTCGATCGCATCCGCGGCGGGTGGGGCATCATCATCACCCTCGATTTCATCTTCCACTGGCTGATTCCGTTCACGATGTTGCTCTCGCGCGATCTGAAGCGTAACAAGAAGCGTTTGACCCGCGTCTGCCAATTCATGATCTTTGCCGTGGCGGTGAACCAGTTCTGGCTGATCGAGCCCAACTTCAGTGACGCCGCGCGCAACCTTCACTTCAGTTGGGGAATTCTGGAGTACGCAGCCGTGCCGGTGGCCATGACTGCCTTTTGGGTTGCCTTTTTCTGCAATCGCCTGAAGACGCGTCCGCTGGTGCAGACCAACGATCCGCACCTCGCGGAAATTCTGGAGCCTGAACATGCAATCGCATAACAATCACGATCAGGGACACAAGCCGGAAGAGATCGACGCATCGCTCGGTTATGAGCGGACGGATGTCCGCGTCTCCGGTATTGTGGTCTTTCTCGTCGCGATGGCCATCTTTGTCGTGGTGACAGCGGTGCTGTGCTACGGCATCGGCGCTGTGATCAATGCGCGCTTGAACAAGGAAGACGGCCCCACATCGAAGTGGGCGAAGACGGTGCATCTGCGCGAGTTGGGCAACCTGCCGTCAAGCCCCGCACTGCAAAACAAGATCGCAACTCTTACCCAGACATTTCCAGCTCCTCGCCTCGTGACCGACAACGGCAACCAGAATGTCGCCGATCTGCACTCGAAAGAGAATCTGCTGCTCAATCATTACAGCTGGATTGATCAATCGAAGGGCGCGGTGAGGATACCGATCGAGCGGGCAATGGATCTGGTAGCCCAGCGCGGATTGCCGGTGGCGCCGTCTGTGACGCTTCCGCCGCTGATGACGGGTGACAGCAGGCCGGTGGTGACGGCGCCGCTCACCGACGGTTTTGCGCCGACCGGCTATGAACAGGAACAGGCAGAGGCACGGGCCGCGAGAGCAATGAACATGGAAGTGGGCAAATAGAGAAGCGCCGGGCGCGCACATTACACCTGAACGGCAGCCTTCGATATTGCCGTCAAGGTAGGAGGAGAGGACATGCAGAGCAACAATACAGGCCTAAAACGCAGGATGGGCATCGCCGCGGCAGCCACCGCAGCCAGCGTAATCGTGCTGTGCATGGCCGCTCCGCAGCTCCGGGCCCAGACGATGTCTTCCTACGGAGACAAGGGACTGGCTGCATCCAATACCGCTCTTGGACCTGCAAATTCGGCGCCGGCCGTGTTGAACGGCGTCGGCATCGCGCAGCATCTCAACTATCAGTTGCCGCTGAACCTGACCTTCACCGATGACACTGGAAAGCAGGTGCATCTGGGCAGCTACTTCGGCAAAGTGCCTGCGATTCTTACTCTTGTTTATTACCGCTGCCCGATGCTCTGCTCTGAAGAGCTGGAGGGATTAACCAGCGCGCTGAAGATGATTAACTTCCGCCCTGGCAAGGATTTCAATATCATCGTGGTCAGCATCGATCCGGCTGAAGGAACAAGTCTCGCGGCGGCCAAGAAAAAATACTACCTGAAAATGTATGGCCATCCAAAAACGGCCGATGGCTGGCACTTCCTCACCGGCACGCAGCCTAACATCGATGCGCTCACCAAAGTTGTGGGCTTCAATTACGTCAAGATCAAGGTTCCGGGAAGTAATCTGACGCAATACGCGCACGCCAGCGCCATTCAAATCGTGACCCCGGAGGGTAAGCTCGCCCAGTACTACATGGGCGTCGAGTATTCACCCAAAGATATGCTGCTGGGGTTGGACGAAGCATCGTCCGACCACATCGGCTCACCGGTTGATAACATTCTGACCTATTGCTACCACTACAATCCCCAGACCAACACGCACGATCTCATCGTGTCACGCGTGATGCAGGCTGGCGGCTTACTCACGGTTCTGTTGCTGGGCGGCTTCATGCTCGTGATGTTCCGCCGGGATCACCGGCAACCTCAGCAGTCAGGCACAGGGAAAAAGGTGAACGGATAACGGAATGAGCCACATCAGTCCAGTACTTTGGCAGTTTCTCGTCAAGTGGTTGACGAACTTCGCGATCTTTCCGCCGGAGGCGTCCCGTATTGCCGCTCAATCGGACGCGCTCTTCTTTTTCATGGTCCTGGTGAGCCTGATCGGACTCACGACCGTGGTCCTTCTGGTTGTAGGATTCTCCATCCTCTACCGCAAAGAGCGTCACCCGCATGCTGTTCAGATCGAAGGCTCGACGCTACTTGAGACCACATGGACCATCATCCCGCTTGGTCTGTTCCTGATCATCTTCGTGTGGGGAGCGCTGATCTACTTCCGCGTCTATACTCCACCGGCCAATGCCATGAATATCTACGTGGTGGGCAAGCAGTGGATGTGGAAGATCGAGCATCCAGGCGGACAGCATGAGATCAATGCGCTGCACATTCCTGTGAATGAGCCCGTTCAGTTGACGATCATCTCGCAGGATGTCTTCCATAGCTTCTCCATTCCCGCTTTCCGCATCAAGCGCGAAGCTATTCCCGGCCGCTACACGACGGTGGGATTCGAGGCTACCCAGGTCGGAACGTATCACCTGTTCTGCACGCAGTATTGCGGCACCGATCACTCACACATGACCGGTGAAGTAGTGGTGATGTCGCGCGACGATTACAAGAAGTGGCTGGCAAGCTCCACCAGCGGCATGTCGCTGGCGCAGGACGGCGAAAGACTCTTTGCCAGCCTGAGCTGCAACGCATGCCACAACGATACACCGAACGCCCGGGGTCCAAACCTGGTGAATGTGTATGACTCCAGGCTCACCCTTTCAACCGGGGAGACCGTTACTGCCGATGATGCCTATCTGCGGCAGGCAATCCTCAATCCCTCGGAGCATGTCACGCAAGGCTATGTCCCGATCATGCCAACCTATCAGGGCCAGATCAGTGAGGAAGGCGTGATCGCGCTGGTCGAATACATTAAGAGCCTTCACTCCAACTACCGTGTCCAACAGACCCTGAATACCACCGCCCTGGTTCCGCAAAACCAGGAAAAGGCAACGCCTGCCGGACAAACACCTTCCGGGCAAAAACCGCAGGGCGTGGGGAGGTAAACCATGAGCGCCACAATTCTCGCACTGCCTGATCAGTCCACGGCCAGAATCCCCAAGATGAACTATCTGAGCAAGGAAAATGGCCTGCTCAGCTGGCTGCTGACGGGCGACCACAAGCGGATCGCGATTCTTTACCTTATTTCGATTACGTTCTTCTTCTTTATTGGAGGATCGCTGGCGGGACTTATCCGCCTCGAATTGCTCACGCCCCAGAGCGATCTGATGGCCGCCGACACCTATAACAAGGTGTTCTCGATGCATGGGCTCATCATGGTG
This sequence comes from Acidobacteriota bacterium, assembly GCA_021799405.1. The sequence continues at coordinate 2,969 of JAJZAL010000174.1, read as the reverse complement.
TTCTTCTTCCTGGTGCCGTCGGTACCGGCCACGATCGGGAACTTCTTCATTCCCATGATGGTGGGCGCCAAAGATCTGGCGCTGCCGAAGATCAACTTGCTTAGCTGGTATCTCTATATCCTTGCCGGCGGCCTGATGCTCTACACCATGTGCACGGGCGGCGTGGACACGGGCTGGACCTTCACCACACCACTGTCAACACATTATCTGAACACCAACGTTGCCGGCGCCGCTCTGGCGGTCTTTGTCGCCGGATTCAGTTCCATCTTTACCGGACTGAATTTCGTGGTGACAATCCATAAGATGCGTTGCCCGGGGATGACCTGGTTCCGGCTGCCGCTTTTCGTTTGGTCGCACTACGCAGCCAGCATTCTCATGGTGTTGGGCACGCCGGTGCTCGCCATCACCCTGGTGCTCGTGATCCTGGAGCGCATCGCCCACATCGGCGTCTTCGACCCGGCCTATGGCGGCGACCCGCTCCTGTTCCAGCACCTCTTCTGGTTCTACTCTCATCCGGCCGTCTACATCATGATTTTGCCGGGCTTCGGCGTCATCTCCGAAGTCGTGTCAACCTTCAGCCGCAAGCGCGTCTTTGGCTATACGGCGGTGGCATTTTCTTCGGTGGCCATCGCGGTCTTCGGCTTCTTTGTGTGGGCTCACCACATGTTCATCATGGGCATCTCCAACTATGCCGCGCTGGTCTTTTCACTGCTGACCATGCTGGTTGCGGTGCCTTCAGCGATCAAGATCTTCAACTGGGCCTTCACTCTCTATAAAGGATCAGTCACTTTTGAGACGCCGATGCTCTATGCCATCGGATTCATGGGCCTGTTCACCATCGGCGGCATGACCGGTGTATTTCTCGGCTCGACGGGCACTGACATTCATCTCACCGAAACGTACTTCGTGGTGGCGCACTTCCACTTCGTGATGGTTGGCGGCATGCTGATGGCCTTCCTCTCCGGCATTCACTTCTGGTGGCCCAAGATGACCGGGCGCATGTATCCGGAGAAGATCTCGCAATTCGCCGCGGTGGTAACCTATATCGGATTTAACCTGACTTTCTTCCCGCAGTTCATCCTGGGCATGCTGGGTATGCCGCGGCGTTATGCCTCCTACCCGCCTGAGTTCCAGGTTCTGAACGTCTTCTCCACCGCCGGCGCCACCGTGCTGGGTGTGGGATATCTGCTCCCAGTGCTTTACCTCACATGGTCACTGAAGTACGGCCAAATCGCCGGTAACAACCCCTGGCAGGCAACCGGCCTTGAGTGGCAGGTGCAGTCGCCGCCGCTTAGCGAGAATTTCCCCGAAATCCCCATCATGGACCACGAAGCCTACGATTACGAATGGCTGGATCGCCAGCAAGCGAAAGAGGTAGCCAGTGTCTGATAGCACAGCGATCGACAACAACGTCGCGGCGGCAACTCATCTTGAGCATCCGCCCTACCAGCGCCACCACTTCGAAACGATTGCGCAGCAGTTCGACGCCACCAATTTTGCGATGTGGCTCTTCCTGCTCACTGAAATCATGTTCTTTGGCGGGCTGTTTACCGCCTACCTGATCATGCGCAACTGGTACTATCCGGCCTTTGTGGAAGGCTCGCATTATTTAAGCATCGTTTGGGGTACGACCAACACCGGGGTACTCATCACTTCCAGCTTTACCATGGCGATGGGTGTGTGGTGCGCTGAAACCCGGCGCAAGAGTGGATTGATTCTCTGTCTGGTCCTTACGTTCGTTTTAGGCATCGTCTTTTTGTGCATTAAGGGCATCGAGTGGCACGGAGAGTGGGTGGAGCATCACGTCCCAGGCTTGAACTACAGCGTGCAGAACTTCGTAAATCCCGCTTCCAATCCCGAAGTATATGCCGAGTACCACGACAAGCCGCTGGGCGCGGACATGGCGGTCAGGACCGAAGAGTACTTCTTCCTCTACTTCGCCATGACCGGTATGCACGCACTGCACATGATTGTCGGCATCAGCATCCTCGTCTTCATGATCTTTCGAGCCCGGGCAGGCGCCTATACCAATGGCCATGTCACTTTTGTCGAAAATTTCGGCCTGTACTGGCATTTTGTTGACATCATATGGATATTCCTGTTCCCGCTGCTGTATCTGATCAGCCGGCACGGGTAAGGAAAGCTCTAAGTAAATACGTATTTTGAAAAGCCACGGCGGTCAGCCGTGACTGTGGAAGAGAGAGAAAAATTCCGAGTTGGGAGAACGGTCATGTCCGAACCTCACGCGCCTGAGCATCATATTGTCAGCCCCAAAGTCTATCTGGCCATTTTTTTCTCGCTGCTGGTGCTGACGGCCCTCACCACAGCCGCTTCCTTTGTGGAGATGTACGTCTTCAACGTGGTAGTCGCGCTGGCCATCGCCGTTGTCAAGGCCTCGCTGGTGGTGCTTTTCTTCATGCACGTCAAGTACAGCAGTAAGCTGACCAAACTCACGCTTGCGTCGGGTCTGTTCGTCTTTCTAGGCCTTCTAACTATGACCCTGGCCGACTACATCAGCCGCGCCTGGGGCCGGTGGTAGGTTTCTTCCCCTTTCCACCCCAAAAGGGCCGCCCAACCAGGCGGCCCTTTTCGTTCCTGGATGCGCCGCGAATCTCCGAATCACATTGCAACACTTGCTGCCGGATCAGGAATGTAATGACTACGGCGCGAGATCCTCACAGGCCGGCATATTTGCTCACAGTGTCGGCTTCGGTGGTTTGTTCGGAGCCCATACCACCGCAGGCGTCACCTTCACCGGCCTGCGATAGAGTTTTCCGTTTTCCACCACGTACAGCAATGCCGGATTCCCCGGGGCAAAGGCGAGGCTTGAAATGGTGCCAACTGCTTCCGGCTCGGGAGCATTCAGGATCTCCGCGACACGACCGTTGGGCAGGCACACCTGGATTCCGACCGGAGTCGCAAAATAGACCTGGCCGCCGGAGTCCTCACGCACGCTAACGGCATGGCTC
>JAJZAL010000173.1 GCA_021799405.1 Acidobacteriota bacterium | reverse complement strand
ATTCGTGTGGCTAATAACTGAAGGTATGCTGCCTCAAGTGAGGCACTTACGGCGGGTTTGTCCGCTGTGGCGAACTGTTGGCGATGACCAACGCGCAAAGGGTCGAAACAAGGAGCCATTGAGAGTCTTTGCCGGCTCAAGAGGATGAGTGGATAGAAAATGAGGTGATGGGATGTGAGTTCGAAGATGCCCGTCACGGTAAGAGGCTTCGAGAGCTGTTAATGCAACTGCCAGGGAGGGTGGGGGCGGCAACGCCATTGGCATGCCAGGCTGGTGACAGCTTTGGCAATCGCCTCCGCATCGATGTAGTCGTTCCTGTTCGTCTTAGCGAATGGCTTCACATCCTGCGCCGGCATCAACTGCACTTGATGTCCCTGTTGTTGCAGAGCCCGGCCAAGAAAATGCGCTCCGCCGCGGGCTTCCATTCCAACCAGTTGCACGCGAAGGTTCGAGGTGAAATGCAACAGCTGGGAACGCGACCATCTCTTCCGCACCACTACTCTGCCGCGCTGGTCAAGCCCCAACCAGATGAAAAATAGTCTTGCCAAGATCAATGCCGCTCGACTGCAGTTCCATGGGAAACCTCGGCCGCTCACCCCTTATACCTCACCAGATCTGAGCTGAAGGCGGCGGACCATCCCATTATTTGAAAGGTCGCTCTGACGGATAGGTTTTTGCTGTCGGCGCTCGCCCTTGTCATGAATTACACAACGGTTGTCTCAATCGGGTTGTAGTACGGATAGCTGTCCCACATGGGTATGCCTCCCGATTCGCGCGGATCTTTCGTAGATTTCAGCGTTGCCGTTAACGCCTCTGACATGCGTTTCTTAACCTCGGCATATTTTGGATTTGCCGCGAGATTATGCATTTGATCCGGATCTGCTTTTACGTCAAAGAGCTCTTCTGGTGGGCGCTTTGCAAAGATGCGATCAAAGTAGACCTTCATCTCCGGCTCATCCTTATGCGCAAGAATGTACCACTTGGACTCTGTTTGGTCGACATCTCCGTAATAGCCCTGAATCCTTGCATTGAAATCCGGATCGCCAGCCGGCCAACGCTCTGGTTCATAGTTCCGAATATATAGATAATCCAGTGTTCGTATGGCGCGCATGGGATATCCCAGTCCGCCACGACGTGCCCACGCATGACGTTCCCTACCAAGTACGACTGAGTTACGAGCAGGATCTACTTGCCCGACATGCGTGGACTGCAGGATGGGCAGCAGGCTCCTCGCTGTCATCTCCGCCGGAATGGGCAAACCCGCTGCTTCCAAAAAAGTTGGCGCCAAGTCTGACAGTGTGACGAAGTCCGTTACAGTGCGACCACCGGGAACCTTTGCTCCCCATCGAATCGCAAGGAATTCTCTCGTACCTGCGTCGTAGAGATTCGGATACCCTCCGGGCTGATCAATCCCATTATCGGCAGCAACAACAATAATCGTATTTTCAAGCTCACCTGTGGCATCTAACTCCCTTACAAGGGTTCCGATCATCGAGTCAAAACCGCGCAAGCGCTGAAAGTATTGGTAGAAGTCGTTCCGAGTTTCATTGATGGCGGGCAAATACGATGGGAATTCAAAGTGCTGCAAGTCTACGCCGTCTCTTATCACCGGAGCGTTCAGTTGGTTCGAATCTACGCCACCATACCAGAAGCAAAATGGCTTCCCTTTGGGCCGTTGAAGAAGAAAATCGCCGAATTCATTGAATTGAGGTCCAGCCGGATTACGTTTTCGTCCGGATGCCACGGTGGAGCCTGGCGCGTAACCTTTGCCCGCGTACCCTACCCAGTAACCAGATGCCTCTAAGAGATCGGGATATACGGCGAATTTTGCGGGGAGTTCCCCCCATAAGTTTCCGCCTTCTTCCAATCGCCAGATATGTTGCCCGGTAAGCATAGCAGCACGCGAGGGGCTGCAGGACGGTGCATTGCAATAGGCGTTCGTAAACAACACGCCTTCACGCGCGATGCGATCAAAGTTTGGCGTTGCAATCGCTTTGCACCCGTACGCTCCCATGTGATTCCAAAAGAAGTTGTCCGCGAGAATGTAAAGGATATTCGGGCGCTTGGAGATTGACTTCGACTTAATTTGGCTGGCGAAAGCCGCAGCAGTGGTCCCTGAAATGAATTCCCGGCGGCTAAGCATGCGCACGCTCCTTTCATTTGTAGCCGCGGATATATGGCAATCTCTAACCTTGTACAAAGTCTTGTCAAGTCTATTTAACGTGCCCCTCAGTCAGCGGTGAGCAGCTTGGTCTCCAACTCTCACCTTATGCATGAAACCGCTTGGCATTAAGGCGCTTGCCCTTCTGCGATGAGCTGGCACCCATGGGAATGGGCGACGCTTTCAGCGGGAAATCTCCCTCCCCTGGCGATGTGCTGGTAATAGCGGTGTCGGAAGGTAAAATGCCATAGCTGATCTCTATTCAGGATTCTTTGCGATTCCGTACCGCTCAACGACAAGGCGGGATTGCACTTCATTATTACCGACGGTGCGCGCCTCGATTAATACTTCGAAGGGACCGATGCTGCCACTGGAGCTTCGCGCCTTTCTCAGAATAGGCTCCATGGCATGCGGATCCAACAGGAAGTCTCCCGCTGCTTGAGTGCCTGCCATGCCCTGCCCCTGCAGTAGCAGCGCGTGACCCGAGCTATCCGGCTCAGGCAGAAATGAGATCAGCGCATAGGCACGAGACGGGGTATCGTTGGCTTGGCTTGTATAGTCTGCCTGCTCGCCGCCTCGAGGGTGCTTATTAATGAAGTCACGTGGGTCGAAGTGAATGCCGTCCGGGCCCACCGGAAAGATCATTCGGAAATTTGACTCAGGTTCAAACAGCTCAACCCACGGATTGGCGCGCGGGCCTCCAACGAGAATGACGTTGGAGTCTTTGAAGTTCTCCATGTTCATGTATCGCGAGTAGCAGACTCTGAACTGTCCACCATAATGCTGCGCGAGTACTGCAACTTGAGTAGCGATCGAAAGGTCGGCCTTGCTGGTGAAATTGGAGACACGATCGAAGCCATATTCCGTCCCCCTGCGTGCCGCCGCCAGATTGAAATCATGGAACTTCTCATCGAGATCACCCGCAATGTAGTCACTCAAGTGGACTTCTTTACCAGTGATCTCCTGCATCATAGCCAAACCGCTGTCGCCCGGAACCAGGTAGGTCGCACGACCCTGGCTGAAAACTTCGTTCCAAAATACATCGTTGATGCTCTTCGATGCCGCTCGATGCATCAAGTGATAGGGAGGCACGGCTATGCCAACGATGAGCAACAATCCTGCAGGAATCCAGGCCAGGCGCCACTTGCGCCATCGCAATATCTTCGTGCCATCTGGCGTCGGCTCGGAGCTTAACGCAGCTGTTGAAGAATCCAGATCCCGGCCACCTCCAGAGGATGTGCCCGCCACAGGGAGATTAGGTTCGAAGACCGGAACATAGTGGCCAACCGGAATGCTCACCCGTAGTGATTCATGGCGCCCTTCGCCGGCAAAGTATTCCTCAAGGCGTTTGCGCAGAATCCGGGCGTAGTTGCGGACAATGTTGTCCTCACCTGGGCTATAGGAATCGGGGCGTCCGAGAGCCTGGACTCCGATCTGATATTCAGTAATCTCCTCGTCGCGCCCCCTAAACTTTCGGTCGCAGATATAAAGCAAAAATCTGGTAAGAAGGGCCGAACGTGCGAACGCAGGTGTGCTGATGATACGGTTGATGAGGTCAGCCTCTGGACTGGACGCAGCCTTCTGTACAGGGCGACTTGAACCCTCGCCTTTGACGACGATCATCCTTTTTTTCTGAGCCAGCCCCGAAGCCATTTGTAACTCCGTAGTGGTCCTCGTCCAAAACTTTTTAGAGCGGAAGTCTACCACGCGGGATCAGAGCAGGCAAACAAATTCATTCGGGCACTGCAAAGGCAGTTTACACCGTGTAAAGCTGAAGCTGGGCGATCAGCTTATCGCACTGATTCATATAATGTTATCGCCAATGCGCGACCTTTAGCATAGCTCTTAACCGTGTTTCCACCTATACAAGGTCTGATGGCTGCAACCACGCTTCTTGAGGCTCTTCGGAGACCGCTTGGATACCCCCTGAAGAAAAGAAAACACAGGAGAATGGGATGGATCGGAGGAAGTTTCTGGCAGGCACGTCTGTGGCGTCGTTGCTGGCCGCGATGGGAAGATCAGCGCAGGCCAAGACTCCTGATCCAGTTCAGCAGGTGGCGCCCAAAACGACAGCCGGAAAGCGGCCTAACGTCCTGCTTTTGATGTCTGACCAGCATAAGCGGAGCTGCATGCGGGCCTATGGCGACCGGGTGGCTAAGACGCCAAACCTCGACGCACTGGCGGGCCAGTCTGTCTGGTTTTCAAACGCCTATTGCAATAATCCGGTGTGCGCGCCATCGCGTGCTTCCATGATGACGGGATTGTATAGTCATCATCTGGAGACGCAGAACAACAGCACGCCGTATCTGCCCACTCATTTGACGATGGCCCACCACTTCAACCGGGCAGGCTATATGACCGCGCTGATTGGCAAGATGCATTTTGTGGATGCTCAATCGCACGGCTTCGAATACAAACTGGAATTCAATGACTGGTTGCAGTATCTGGGCCCGAAGGTAAAGCTTTACGCCGAGGAGCTGGAGTTTCCCAATTCCGGCTCCGGATTGCCGGAAATCGAAGAGTTGTGGAGCGAAGAAGGCGATCCGTGGAAAGGCCATCGCACTCCCGATGGCCGCCAGGGTTATGTGGCCGTAGGTGGCGTATCGCCCCTTGAGGAACAGGACCATTTTGAGAGCTTCGTAGCCCGTGAATCGGTGCGCTTTCTGCGCAACTTTGGGCACTCCAGTCAGCCTTTCTTCCTGGTTTCTTCGTTCCTGAAGCCGCATGATCCTTTCATGCCTGCACGGCGCTTCGCGGAGATGTTCCGAGCGGAGGATATGAAGTTACCGGACAGCTACGGCAAGGCTGATAAGAGCAAATTGCCGAAGGAAGTTGTCCGCTCCATCGACATGGTTCCTGCAACGCCGGAACTGCGCGATCCGGCTGAAGCGCGGAAACGCATGGCGTTTTACTACGCAAATCTGGCGCAAATGGACGACTGCCTGGGTCAGGTTGTGAGCGCATTAAAGGAACTCAATCTGGAAAACGACACGATCATCTGCTACACCGCCGATCATGGCGAGATGCTGGGCGATCTGGGCTTGTGGCAGAAGTTCCAATTCTACGAGGGCTCCTGCGGCGTGCCACTTATGATTCGCATACCAGGTCACAAGCCGGGGATCTGCGAGACCCCGGTGAGCTTAGTTTCGCTCTCGGCAACGCTCACTGAACTGGCAGGTGTTGAACAGATTGAGCCAAACGATGGTATTAGCCTTCGGCCGCTGCTGGCTGACATGCAGCATGGGCGTGACTTCGGACCGGTGTATGCAGAGTACGGCTTGGGGAGCCGTCAGCCGAAAGCCATGATTCGAGACGGTCAATGGAAATACACTTACTGGCTTCATGACATACCGGAGTTATATGACCTTAAGTCCGATCCCGAGGAGTTACACAACCTCGCCGCTGATCCGATGTACTCTTCCAAAGCCGACGAATTGCAAGCCAGGCTACTGGCGTGGCATCGCCCAACATAAGCAAGTGCTGGCAAGCGGCAGACCTGCCCACTAGCACATGGAGCATCCCGGGCTCATCATGCAAGCAAAGCAAGAATAAAGGAGGCACGAATGAACAGCGTGAGAACTGAGCAGAAGAGAAAGAGAATCTTACTACAGGCGATGCTGACCGCAACATTCGCCGGACTCTGTTTTCTATACTCCGTCACCCCGGTACATGCGCAGGTGACGGCAACGCTTGCGGGCACGGTTACAGACCAGACGGGCGCTGTCGTGCCCGACGCAGACGTAAGTTTGGTGAACGAGGCGACTCATTTTACCCGTGCCGTCAAAACCAATTCCAGCGGTGAATATGTAGCTTATGCACTTCCTCCAGGGAGCTACTCGATTACTGTTTCAAAGGCCGGGTTCCAGCAGTTGGAGCGAACCGGTGTTCAGTTGGCTGTTGCCACCACAGTCACCGTAGATTTGCAGTTGAAAGTTGGCGAGGCAACCCAGACGGTGGCCGTTACGGGAGCCGCTCCTCTGCTGCAAACGCAGACCTCGACCGTGTCATCATTAGTCGACTCACGACAGATGTTGGCCCTCCCGCTTGCGAGCCGCGACTTCACTGACCTTGTATTGCTCACACCAGGGGCACATCTGGGAACAGCAGCCAACCTGGCTGCCGGCGGGAGCGGCTACGCAATGCGTGGCGGCGCTAACTACTCGGTGAACGGTTCAGTTGCTGCCGGCAATAGTTACGAGGTTGACGGCGTCTTCGATCGCATGCTGTGGCTGAATACACTCGTCATCGTACCCGTTGTGGACTCGATCCAGGAATATCGTGTACTGACCAGCAACTATCCCGCGGAATATGGCAATGCGGCGGGAACAGTCACCGAGGTCGCCACCAAGGCCGGCGGCAATCAATTCCACGGCGATCTATGGGAGTTCGTCCGCAACACCGACTTCAACGCCAACGACTTCTTCAACAACTTCAACAAGATTCCAAGGCCGCCATTCCATCGCAACGAGTTCGGATTAACCTTCGGAGGGCCCATCCGGAAGGACCACACCTTCTTCTTTGGTGATTACGAAGGCATTCGCTTTTCGCAGCCCATTACAAACACGTACACGATTCCTACGCCGGCGGAGGTGAAGATGGTGGAGACCGGGAATTTCAGCGCGTTTCCCTCCACTATTTATAACCCGTATTCGACGACAACGGTTAACGGTTCAACCGTGCGCAATCCATTTCCTGGGAACCAGATTCCTCCGCAATATCTCGACAAGCCGGCCGGTCTGATTGTGTCTCTCTTACCTGCGCCAAGCAATGCGAATGCGGTAAATAACTTCACCTATGATGCGCCACAGACGCAGCAGACGAACCAGTTCGACGTACGCATCGACCAGAACCTCCGGAAATCGGACAACCTTTTTGTCCATTACGACTACGATAAGAGCAATTTCGTCGTACCTGGCGCTGTTCCGTCCCCCACTAATTCCCAAATCCCGATTGGCCCCTATCTCTCTACGAACGCAAATGGCGGCACGTCAGAGCCGCTCTTCAATCAGAGCGCCACGCTGGGATACACCAGGGTGATCAGCAGCAACCTGGTGAGCGAATCTCACCTTGCCCTGGTGCGCTGGCATGCGCAGATCACTCCGCTGGGTATGAAGTACAACACGGCAGATGCGCTCGGGATGCCCGGAATCAACTTCAATGCGCAATCCGGCGGCATGCCGGCATTTACTATTTCTGGCCTGTCAGAGATTGGAGATAACACCACTTATCCCGAGGATAGCGCCCAGACCAGTATTCAGGCCGACTCCTCCCTCACCTGGATCGTTGGACACCAGACCCTTCAGTTCGGTGTTTTGGCACTACGCCATTTCTTCAACGGATTCTCAGGGTTTCCTGATCGCGGCACCTTCGATTTCGACGGCCAGTTCACCAACCAGCTGAATTCTTCAAGTTCTGCAACTGCGCTTGCCGACTTTGCAATGGGCGCCATGGACTCCGCGAACCGCGCTTATCTTGACGGTCCGTTTGCAATACGCTCCTGGCAAGTGTCACCATTCGCCCAGGATGACTGGCGCGTTACCAATCGCTTGACGGTCAACCTGGGACTCCGTTGGGATTTAATTTCACCGTGGGTCGAAAAGCACAACCACTGGGCCAATCTCAATCTCGCAACTGGGCAACTCGAGCTGGCAGGACAGAATGGCGCCAGCCGGAGCTTGGTGAACTTCTACAAGGGCGCAGTAAATCCTCGGCTCGGCCTGGCTTATTCGCTCAATTCCAAGACCGTAATCCGCGCGGGAGCAGGACTCTCTGACGTATTTGAAGACGCGATCGGAGCTGAACTGTACAAGACCCCGCCTTACTATACGAGCCAGGTGATCGCTACCAGCATCAACACCGCGCCGGCCCAGTTTATCAGTCAGGGGCTGCCGGTTCCTGTGGCCCCCATCGGTGAAACTGCCGCCCAACTTTCAAAAGGAAGTATGCAAGCCTGGAATATGAATCTGCAGCCGGATCTCATCGCATCCTGGAGCCTGGGAATCCAGCGTCAGCTCACCAATACCATGATGCTCAATGTGAGCTATGTCGGCACTCGCGGCAATCGGATCCTGATCAATAACGTAAACATGAACCAGGCGCGACCCGGGCCGGGAGCCGTTCAGCCCCGGCGTCCTTACTACACGATTAATCCCAATTTGGTGAACATCTCCTATGTGACAAGCTGGGGTGGCTCGAAATATCAGTCACTACAGGCGAACATCGAGCAGCGCTATTCGAGCGGCCTCACCTTTGGCGGTTCCTTTACCTACGCCTCGTATTTGTCCGATGCCGGCAATCCCAATGGCGGAGGCAACGGCAACTATCAGAACGATCAATGTGTCGCCTGCAACTGGGGACCGACGCCGGACGACTATAAGTTCGTGTTTTCCTTCAACCATGTTTATGACCTGCCTTTCGGACCTCAACAGCGATTCCTCAATCACGGGTGGCTTTCGAACGTTGTAGGAGGCTGGAGCATAAATGGCATCTGGAGCGCCTATAGCGGCAGCCGTTTCACTCCTTTCCTGTCTGCCAATGTTTCCAATCAGGCAGGGGGTGGTAACCAGCGTCCCAACCGGACTGGTAACGGAAACCTGCCGTCGGGTCAGAGAAACTTTAGACACTGGTTCGATCTGACTGCCTTCGCGGCACCCGATCAGTACACTTTTGGAAATGCGGGAACCGGCATTCTGATCGGCCCCCGCTATTTCGACGCGGATATCGGAGTGTACCGGACCATTCCGATCACCGAGCGGGCCAAACTGACCATCCGCTTCGAGTCATTCAATGCCTTCAACAACGTTAACTTTGGAATCCCCAACTCAACCATAGGAACACCGACTGCCGGCACCATCAGCAGCGTTGTTGTAGGTCCGGGTGGCTCCTCCGCCAGGGTCCTCCAGTTGGCGGCGAAGCTCGTATTCTAAATCGCCATGATGCGAGGTCAGCGCTGCGCTGGCCTCACATCATCTCAACTCCCTCTTGATACGCGTCTGTCACCGAGCGGAGCGCGTCGCAGCAGCGCTTCGACAGATTAGAGAAGATATGGCGATTCAAACAGAACTGGTAAAGACTACATCGCGGCGCAAATTTATCGAGAGAACCGCTGCAGTAGTAGCGGCAACGGCAGCTGCAAGGAGGCTTAAAGCTGAGTCAGCTTCCTCCATGCCGAATATCCTGTACATTCACTCCCACGACTCGGGTCGCTATTTAAGACCTTACGGCCACGACATTCCGACTCCAAACATTGATCGTCTGGCACACGAAGGCATCCTCTTTCGTCAGATGTTTTCTGCTGCTCCAACCTGTTCGCCAAGCCGCTCGGCTTTGTTGACCGGACAATGCCCCCACCAAAACGGAATGTTGGGTCTGGCGCATCTTGGGTGGAGCCTCAACGACTATTCACGCGTCATCATTCATCCTTTGCATGCAAGCGGATATCGCACAATTCTGGCTGGCTTGCAGCATATTGCCGCCGATCCGAAAGTGATCGGATACGACGAAATGCTTCCCCATCGCAGTACACACGCGCGCGATGTTGCTCCTGTCGCTGTCCAGTTTCTGCGCAGCCGGCCACAACAGCCCTTCTTTCTTGATGTAGGGTTCTTCGAAACTCATCGCGAATATCCCGAACCGGTCGACAACCCGGACTATATTCAGCCCCCGGCGCTTATTCCCGACAATCCGGAAACACGAAGAGACATGGCAGGCTTTCACGCTAGTGCTCGCGAACTTGACAAAGGTGTCGGCGCAGTTCTGGATGCGCTCGACGCCAGCGGCTTAGCAGAAAATACGTTAGTGATCAGCACCACGGACCACGGCATCGCTTTTCCTGAAATGAAATGCGATCTTCGCGATACCGGAATGGGTATTTCTCTCATTATGCGCGGGCCAGGGCTCTTTTCGGGCGGCAGGGTATGCAATGCCATGCTCTCCAATATTGACGTTTATCCAACACTATGTGAATACCTGGGGATCGCAAAGCCCGCGTGGCTCGAAGGAAAGTCATTTATGCCCGTCCTGAAGGGCGAGCAGAGCGAAATCAACAAGGAAGTATTCTCCGAAGTCACATATCACGCTGCCTATGAGCCCAAGCGGTGCGTTCGCACAGGACGCTGGAAGTACATTCGCCGATTCGATGGCCGCACCACCAGCGTGCTGCCCAATTGTGATGACGGCGGCAGCAAAACATTCTGGCTTGAGAAGGGATGGAAAACAGAGCCTTTGGTAAGCAAGGAGGAGCTTTACGACCTAGTCTTCGATCCCATGGAACATAGTAACCTCGCAAATCAAGCGTACGCACAAGATGCGCTGAAGGAGATGCGGGCGCGGCTCGATGGCTGGATGCAGCGCACGAATGATCCTCTTCTGCGCGGCCCGGTGCCTCTTGTTCCCGGCGGGCGCGTGGTCGACCCCAACGCAATCTCTCCCGAAGCACTGAACCACAGCATGTCCAGGCACAAACCGACATGAAGCTCAAAAGCTAGCAATTCCAAAACACTTCCTCGACACGTTACGCCATATGATCACAGTTGATCCGCTTACTTTTGAGAAGCTGACTGCTTAGTCTTTTCGATATAGTCAATAGCTTGATTAGAGCGCTTTCGATTCACTTGTTGACATCTCTGGCATCGTGCAAGGTGACTTTTCCCTAAGGAAAAAGCCACTTGGCATCCTGCATTCTGTAAACAGCAGAATCGAAAACGCCGTAATAGCCATCACTTGGAGCTTAACCTGGACGTATTCGCCAAACATAAGATCGGTAGTCACATACTGAAGTGTTCGTGCGACAACACTATCCCTGTGGCTCGAGATGGCGGCTTCATGAACGCAAGAATCAGCCCCGGATGTGGCCATTTACATGCTGTAGATGATGCGGGCCGCCTGCATTGCCGCTCCGAATCCGCCTGTCCCGGCGCCTGCGATTACGACATCATAGCTGCGCGTAGTGCCAGCCGTTGGCGCTGC
>JAJZAL010000172.1 GCA_021799405.1 Acidobacteriota bacterium | reverse complement strand
GTCTTAGCCAGCCACAAACCTTGACCTCCATTCGCCAGTACATAACCGCCTGTCAAAACGCTCTGCAACTGTCGAAAGATCCTGAAACTCCATTTCGCGTGGGCAGCCGAATTCCGCTGTCGGCTTATGGAATGTACGGGTTCGCGCTGGTGAGTTGTCCAACAATCCGCGACTACTTTCAGGTGGCTGTCAATTATCACCAACTGGCTACGCCGCTTCTATCGATGACCTGGCGTGAGGAGAAAGACTGCGCTACATGGGCCCTGGCGATGAATCCCGCGGTCACCCATCCTGACTCATTAGTGCGCTTTCTGTTGGAACAGCAGCTCACTCAACTGGCTACACATTTGCGAACAGTTGTCGAACCCGACCGCTGCCGTCCCCTTCGCGCCGCGCTTCCGTATGCGGCTCCGCGTCACCTCGATCTCTATAAGGCCTACATTGGCTGCGGGCTGCGCTTTGGCCAGCCGGTTTGCGAACTCTGCTATCCCCGGTCCATCCTCTCTGAGAAACCGCACATGGCCTACGGTCTTACTGCCAAGCTCATGCGGGAGACCTGTGATCGTATTCTCGGCGAGGCCAAAACCTCCACCGGCCTTGCCGGCGAGGTGTACCAGATCGTGGCATCGATACCAGGACATGCGCCCACGATGGAAATAGTGGCCGCGCAGCTCGCCACCACCGTCCGCACGCTCCACCGCAAGCTCCATGCCGAAGGAGCCTCATTTACCCAAATTCTCGATGACGTCCGCTGCAATCTCGCCAAAGAATATCTGCGCTCGACGAAGCTGAGCATAGACGACATTTCGGAGCTCGTAGGGTTCAGCGAAGCCGCAAACTTCCGTCACGCATTCCGCCGATGGACCGGCAGCACGCCGGTTAGATTTCGATCCTGAATTCGAATCGGCGCCCAGGATCATCTGAGCGATGTCTGAGCAGGACATGAACATGTCCGCGCGCAACATATCCGACTGTCTCTTTTCTCTCCTATGATGGCCCGGTCGTCGGAGAAGCTGTCAGCGATGCGCCGCATCCGCCGGCGAACCTCATGCCGCGCGCGTGTGGACGGCGCAGTGCAGGGAGGAAATGATGAAGGCAACAGTCTGGACGGCATTGTCGATCGCGGTTTCCTTTGGCTTTGCGGCGGCCATCGCGGCGCCCTCTGCGGCCAGGCCCGTCGTCACCATCGTGCAAGGCGCGCTGGCGGGGCAGGTGGATGCGCAGGGCATACTCTCGTTCAAGGGAATTCCCTACGCCGCGCCGCCCGTAGGCAACAAGCGGTGGACCGCACCAATCGCCGCTGCGGGCTGGCGGGGCGTGCGCGATGCCAGCCATTTCGGCGCCGCTTGCATCCAGCCGCCGTGGCCGAAACAGGCCGTCTACAACGACAACATTCCGAAGGGCAGCGAGGACTGCCTGTTTTTGAACGTCTGGGCCCCGGCGCATGCAAACAAGGCGCCGGTTATCGTGTGGATTTATGGCGGCGGCCTCGTCTTCGGCAGCACCTGGGAACCCTATTACAACGGCAGAAACTTCGCTGCGCACGGCGTGGTTTTCGTGTCGATGAATTACCGGCTCGGCGTCCTCGGCTGGCTGGCCTTGCCGGCCTTGAGCGCCGAATCTCCACACGGCGTGTCGGGCAATTACGGGCTCCTCGACCAGATCGAAGCCCTCAAATGGGTCAAGAAAAACATCGCGGTCTTCGGCGGCGATCCGAACAACGTGACCATTATGGGCGAGTCGGCGGGAGGTCTGAGCGTCGCCTATCTGCTGGCCAGCCCGCTGGCGCGCGGCTTATTCCAGAAGGCGATTGGCGAGAGCCTCGGCATCTATTCGGAACCGGAATTGAAGAGGGCGGACCACGGCCTGCCTTCCGCCGAGGCGATCGGCGTCAGAATCGAGAAAGCAGTAGGAGCCCCTAACCTCAAGGCACTGCGGACCATGGATGCTGCGAAACTCAATATGGCTGCGCTGATGGCGGGTTTTCGGCCTACTGGCACCATCGATGGTTGGACACTGCCCCACCAGCTTGTGGACACCTACGACCGCAAGCAAGAGGCGCACGTGCCGGTCCTGATGGGATTTAATGCTGGTGAGATAGAAACCTTGCCCCAGTTCCTTCCGCCCCTTCCGTCGTCAAGCGAAGTTTATGCGTCCGAGATTCGCAAACGCTATCGCGATCTGGCGCCCGCGTTTCTGCGCCTCTATCCGGCAAGCAATGTCAAGGCCAGTATGATGGCGGCCGAGCGCGACGCAATCTTCGGATGGGGCGCCGAGCGGATCGTCCGCGACGAAGCCGCGTTGGGCGAACCGTCCTATCTTTATTTCTTCGATCATGGTTATCCGGCGGCGCGCGCAGTGGGGCTGCGCGCCTTTCACGCCAGCGAGATCCCCTATGTCTTCGGCTGGGTTGGTGAACGTCTGGTGAAGAACTGGCCGCCCCCGCAAGGGCCGAAGGAAAAGGCGCTGTCCGGCGCGATGATCTCCTATTGGATATCTTTCGCACGCACCGGAGTTCCCAAGGCGCCGGGAGAACCCGGCTGGCCAACCTTTGCGCCTAACAAAAGCTATATGCATTTCGCGGCCAAGCCCGAGGTTTCAACCGGCCTGATGCCCGGCATGTATAAGCTAAACGAAGAGGTGATGGAGCGCCGGCGCCGCGCCGGCAACCAGCAATGGGGCGCCGACGTCGGCGTCGCGGCTCCGGTGCTTCCTAGCCCGGCCGCGACGCGGTGAGACCGGTCATTTTATTCCTTGCGCTGAAGTTTCTATGTCATAAATGGCCGTTGTGGCAGGCCAAGCTCCTGGAACCCGGCTTGTTGCCGGGTTCCACGTGAGACAGAACCATCCGCATGGGGTTTATGAAACACGCTGTAACAAAAGCGTCGCCGCTGTGGCGCTGGGTAAACAAATTAGCAAACGGCATAGAATATCCTTATAGAATCGAGACGCAGGCATAAGGAGCGCCAAGTAGAAGCGCCGTTCAGGCTGAGCTTACTGCCTAAACCCGCAGATTGCTCAGAATGGTTTCGCTCGTGATATAGAAGCCATTCTGCACGCTCTTACCTATGACTTATAAATACTCAACATTGCCGTCCACGCTGATTGCCTGCCCTGTAATATTCCAACCCGCAGGCGAACAAAGAAACAGACACATAAGCGCCACGTCGTCCGCGGTCACCATGCGGCGCAGCGAGATTCTCTTAAGATATCTTTCGCGCATCGCTGTCTCGTCGATGCCCTCGACTTTCGCCCGGGCGCTGATGACGCCATTCATCCTAGGACCCTCGACAATGCCGGGCAGCACTGCGTTCACTCTGATGTTATCGGGACCAAGTTCGATGGCCAGCGACTTAACGATTCCTACGATCGCCCATTTTGTCGCTGCGTAAGGCGTGCGCCACGGAATCCCCAAATGGCCCGCAACGGATGAAATGCATATAACGTTTGCGAATTTTGACTCCCGCAGCATTGGTACAGCATGGGTCAGACAGTGGTACTGGCCATTGAGGTTTACGTCGACTGTGCGGCGCCAATGCTGTTCAGTGATCTGATCCACTCCGGCCGTCGGCCCCGCAATGCCAGCGCAATTAATCAGGACATCGAGGCCGCCGGCCCTTGCGCGTTGAGACTGGAAAAGCGATGCGACCTGCGCCTCATCGGCCACATCCGCGCAGGTTATCTGAGAGCAGGGAAAGCACTTCTGGAACGCCCCCAGGGCATCGGCGTCGATATCGCACACGTGGATTTCAGAGCCCATTTCCGCGAATGCGGATGCAATGGCGGCTCCAATACCTGCGGCGCCGGCGGTTACCAGAACCCGCAGCCCCGGTGGAGGATAAAGCCGTTCCTTGAAGGTCATTCTGGTCTCAGTTTGCATTGAACTTCTTTCCTGCGACTGGATACCGCCCGAGTAATCAGATGAAATGGACATTTTCTGGGCCTTTCAGACGCAATATCTCCCGGACTTCCGTGGGTGTGGCCATTTCAAAGGAGAGCTCTTCGAGTATGCGCCGGATCTTCCTAACCTGTTCGGCGTTACTTGTTGCCCTGATGCCAGGTCCGAGATAGAGGTTGTCTTCCAGCCCTACGCGCACATTAAAGCCCAAGATGGCTCCCATGGTTAGCAGGGCCATCTGGCGCCGTCCCGCAGCCAGCATCGAAAGGTAATAGTTATCTCGCCCGAACAAGCGGTCCGCCGCTGATTGCATGACCAAGAGGTTTTCCGGGTCTGGACCAAGCCCGCCGAGGATTCCCAAAATAGCCTGAATGAAGAGCGGCGGTTTAATGATGCCGCGATCGACGAAGTAGGCGAGGTTGTAAAGATGCCCGACATCGTAGCATTCGAGTTCGAAGCGAGTGCCGCCTTCTCCAAGATGACGAAAAATGTATTCTATGTCAGCGAAGGTATTCTTGAAGACAAGGTCTTTCATGCCTTCAACCTTTTGTTTCTCCCAATCATAACGCCACTTCGTGATCCGGTCGGCCAGAGGATGAATGGAAAAGTTCATGGAGCCCATGTTCAGCGAACACATTTCGGGCTTGGCCTGCAGGGGATAAGCAAGCCGTTCCTCGATCTTCATATCGGTACTGCCGCCGGTTGTGATATTGATAATCGCGCCGGTGCGTTCCGCCAGAACAGAACAAATCTGCCGGAAGTGCGCCGGATCTCCCGAAGGTCTTCCATCCTCAGGATTTCGTGCGTGGAGATGAAGGATAGCAGCCCCAGCCTCAGCAGCTTCAACCGCACTCTGAGCGATCTGAGATGGAGTGACGGGAAGATACTCCGACATGGTTGGAGTGTGAACAGAACCAGTAATAGCGCAAGAAAGAATGATTTTACGATTGGTCTTTGCCATCTGTGGTCTCGATAGAATGAATAGTCCGGCCAATCATAAAAAGTGGCAGGCAAGATTCGACAGGTTATGAGCGGACGTTTTCATGTCACTTTCAAACATTGCGGCAGGGTAGATGGGTGGGTGAAGGAAGGCCGGCACCTGACAGTCTGCGGCAAATACTATCCCGATGGACCGCCGCGGCAAAGGCGATCCATCAAACGATACAGTATACCCGGCAAAGCCTGAGAACATTAACTCGCAGCTTTTCTTTTGATGGCGGGGTGTCCGTAAATGACATAAAATTGTCTGACCAAGACCTGTCGTGGCCTGCATTTGTTTTCCTACTATGTGTGAATTCTTGCGGTGACCGAGTTCGAAGAGGGAAAACAGATGCGTTACTCCCAACCAATGCAGTCCGCTCGCAAACAAATTGTCTCGTCTTATCGCTGGGCGTTGGCAGTGTTCCTCTTGTGCGCGCTATTTACAGCCTGCGTGCAGATATGGGCGCAGACAGGCGGAACAGGCGCCATCAGCGGTGCGATCACAGACCCCAGCGCTGCACTGGTGGTAGGCGCTGAAATCAAGGTCACAGATGTGACCACGGGTTACACGCGGACCACGCAATCCAACCGCCACGGGCTGTATCTTGTCTCCTTGCTTCCTCCAGGGCAATACATGGTCGAGGTTACGAAGCAAGGGTTCAGGGCGGCCACGTTACTGGACGTGCAGGTGATCGTGACCCAGACAACAGTGCTGAATATACGCTTGGAAACCGGTACGGTAACGCAAACAGTTACCGTAGCGGCTTCAAGCGTGCAGTTGGAGACGGAATCAAGCACATTGGGGCACGTGACGGATTCGGCGATGATTGAGAACCTGCCTTTGGTTACGCGCAACTACACACAGATCATCGGCTTGAACCCAGGCGTCGCCCAAGCGGTCAATAACGCAGGGGTTCTGGGCAGAGGCGAGGGCAGTCAACAAGGTGAAGCTGCGGGCGGGGCTATCATGAGTCAGGGAGCTACTGCGGAAGACAACAACTTTGAAATCAATGGCCTCCCGGTCGACGACATGCAGAGTTCCGGGCTTTACTCGTCGGGTATTCCGGTTCCCAATCCCGACACCATCCAGGAATTCAAAGTACAGACGGCCCAATACGACGCCACGTCAGGGCGAGATGCCGGGGCCGACGTCGATGTCATTACGAAAGGCGGCACCAACGCCTACCACGCAACGATGTTCGAGTATTTCCGGAACGAAGATCTCAACGCCAATGACTGGTTTGCGAAGCTTGACGGCCAGCCGCGCCCCATTCTGCGGCAGAATCAATATGGCTTCACAGCAAGTGGTCCATTAGTTAAAAACAAGTTTCTGCTCTTTGGTTCCTGGCAGGGCACAAAGCAGCTCAATGGCCTCGATCCTTCGACCAATCATGATGACCTTCTCCCTCCCCTCACGAATGACCGGTCGCAAGCGGGATTGGGAGCAGTTTTCGGTGGCGACCAGGGCTTTCTTGGCCCCTACGGCGGCACCGTTGCTGCCGATGGCTCAAATATAACTCCGCAGGCTCTGGCGCTATTCCAACTTAAGCTGCCCAACGGTCAATACCTGATACCGACTCCGCAGAAAATCGACATCTCCAAACCACTTGAGGTGCGAGGCACTGCATTCTTGAGCCAGCCCGGAACTTTCGATGAAAACCAATGGATGGCGAACGCCGACTACCTGCGTTCCGATCGCGACAAAATATCGATTCGCTATTTCGGTGCGACCAGCCTCCAGGATACGACCATGCTATACAGCACGTTCGGGTTTCCCTTGTTTCTCCCGGAGCAATTTGATGTGGCCTCGATCGCAGATACCTACACCCTCACGCCCAGCTTAGTAAACCAAGTCACGGTCGGAATGCATCGGTCGTACTTCAACATGTATTACAACAATGCGTTTACCTTCTCGAGCTTGGGCATGGACGTTCCGGCCGAGGAAGATGCATATCCTAATATCGATATTGCCTTCGATGGCTTCGAAACGGGCACGACTTCGGCGACTACCTTTTTGGAGGATGAGTACAACATCGCCGATACGTTGTCATGGGTCAAGGGAAAGCACCAGTTCACCTTCGGCGGCGGCCTCAGCTACGGGCGGGATGATATGTCGAAGTTTATCTTCGAAGGCTATGTGATTCCGCTCACCTGGGCGGATTTTCTGCTGGGGCAGTCTAACCTCACATATGGCGGCTACCCACTTGGATACAGCAATATTTATGAGTCGTTGGAAGGTCTTGGAAATTTTGCGCGCGACTACCGCTACAAGCAAGGTCACGCCTTCATTCAAGACGACTTTGTAGTAAGCCAGAGTCTCACGCTCAACCTGGGCTTTCGCTACGAACACTTAGGAGACCTCGGAGATGCCTCTGGAAGGGGAGGCAACACAGTTCTATCCGCGATTAACCCCAATCCAGGTGCCGCGGGCAGTCTCGACGGCTATTTGGTTAATTCCAATTACAGCGGCCCCACTCCTATCCCTAACGGAGTGATCAAGGGGAGTAACACATTTGGGTTCGATGGCAATGGCCAGAATGTATGGAACCCGCGTCTAGGGTTTGAATGGATGCTACCCGGCTCGAAGCGGTTTGTTCTTCGGGGAGGCGCAGGCGTTTATCACACGACAGTCGAAGGCCAGATGAATCTGCAAATGGTAGGCTCGGCTCCTTTCGGTCAGTGGAGCTTCAATGAAGGAACGTATGATGCAAATGCAAGCGATGCTCATCCCTTCGGGACTCCGCCGGCCTTCCCCGCATATGTCCCTTACTCCAACTCAACCTCTGACACCATGGCTGCCTTTGCTATGAATTTTCGCCCCCCGACAACTTATCACTTTAGCCTTGGCCTGGAATCCAAACTCCCGGGCGGCCCCATCCTTGACCTCTCGTACGCAGGAGCGCGCGATCTGCACCTCATCATGGGTGACGTGATGAACCAGGCGGGTCTCGCCTCTCCCGGACACCCAATTCGCGGCGTCACCACAAATACCGTTGCCAACATCGATCTGCGCAAACCCTATATCGGATGGTCGACGAACACCATGTGGCAATGGCGAACAGGCAACGAAGCTTGGTACAACGCTTTGGAAGCATCGCTAACGCAGCATTACAGACATAGCTTCCAGTATCAGGCATCCTTTACCTGGGCGCGCCTGCTGTCCCCCGTGCCGGATTTTTCCTTTGGGACGAACAGCACCGGACCAACTGGCAATGAGAACGATCTGCGCGCAGGATACGGCCCTGACGAAAATATCCGGCCGTTGCGGTTTGTCCTAGCGGGTCTTTATAACCTTCCCGGTCCAACGAATCGGCGTTTGCTGGCGGACGCCATCGGCGGGTGGGCTGTTGCAACTGCTACTGTGATCCAGGACGGCCAGCAGTTGCCCCTTAGCTACACCAACAGCAACAACGTATACGGCGAGACTCTCGATCGGCCCAGCTTCGCTAAGGATTGCACCGCGAAGAATCTTCCGACTTCGGGATCGGTCGGATATCGGGCACTGCACGGCTACCTTAACAGCGGTTGCCTCGCGGTCCCGGCGGTCATCGGCGACGACGGTATAGGCACAGGTTTTGGAAACACCCCTGACGGCGTGTTTCGTGGGCCTGACCAGGTTAATGTCGATCTCTCGCTCAGCAAGACGATGCTGGTGCATTGGCCGAAGGAGGACGCCAGCGCTCAGTTGAGGACGGACTTCTTCAATGCACTCAACCATCCTAGTTTTGCCAATCCGGACGCGGCTTACGATACGGCTGCTTTTGGGCAGATCACGGCGATGAGCACCAATCCCAGAGTGATTCAACTCGCGTTGAGGTTTTCGTTCTAATGATCACAGCCATGACCGCACCTGCCCGGCGTAAGCGCCTGCAAACGCGGGAGGATTTGTGGCGGAGCGTTGCACGGTGGCATGGCGCAGACCGAGGCGCGTGTGTGCTTTAGGAGTTTTTGATTGGCCCCGGCGCCATGCGCGCATGACCGGAGGCGAGGTCGTGTTCCTTGCCGGCGGTTGTCCGGCGCACAAAGGCCCACCGTGCATCGCTGGCTAGAAAGCGCGCCGGATTAGGCCCGCGTCTTCCAGTTGCCGCCGTACAGCCCCATCTGAAGCATGGCGAGCTACTGAAACAGGGCGAGAAAGCCAACGCCCTGGGCCGTGCTCGCCTGCCAATCTGATTGAGATGATGGACAACGTAAGCTACGACTTATACGCATCACGCAACCTTGATAGCTACCGATTCTGGGCAATTATCACGGGCACGATATGAGGCGCGCAGCCTTACTCACTCTGTCGCCTATCAATTGCTACGTGTAATAATTACCAACGCCGGCTAGAATCTTGTGATTATACGTGGAGGGTTCCATGGAAAGAATTGCGAGGCTCGGATATAAGCTGGCGCTTCCATGCCTGGGGCTGATGACTGCGATTGCGATCTCCCGCAGTTGTGCCGCGCAAGCTGGTGTCAACGATGAGTTTGTAAAGCGCGATGGGACTAAGCTGATGCTGGGCGGAAAGGAGTTTCGCTACAGCGGGCCCAATATCGAGTGGCTCGGAATTGAGAATTATGGCCCGGACGAAGGGATGGGCCCGCGTTATCCCTCGCATTTTGAGGTGGACGACGCCCTCGACACCGCGAAAATGATGGGGGCGCGAGTAGTGCGGTCGCAGACTCTGGGCGACAGTGTAGGCTGTTCGCTGTGCATCGAACCCAGAGAAGGTGTATTTAACCCTCAGGCATTCAAGGCTGTCGATTACGCACTCATGGCCGCTCATGAGCGCGGACTCCATCTCATCATCACCCTTGCTGGGGACTGCTCCTACTGCAAAATGAGTGGAGGCGGAGAGTACGTGATCTGGAGCGGAAAACATGACTTCGGGCAGTTCTTCACTGACCCGCGCATCATCGCTTCCTTCGAAGCTCATATCCGGGCAGTGCTGAACCACAGAAACATCTACACAGGCATCGCATACAAGGATGATCCAACCATCATGGCCTGGGAGAACTGCAACGTGTGCGGTCTGGGTGCGCTAGGCCCTGACTTCGCGGAAAATCCCGAGCCTTATCTTCGCTGGATTGACACCATCGGAAGCTTCATCAAGTCGATAGACAAAAACCATCTGTATGAAGACAACAGCGGCTTCTTTCTTTTTGACCCCAAGGCGCTCGACGCAAAGACGACAGACATCGTTACCGCGGAATACTATCCCCACTGGGACGCGCTCTTTGGTTTCGGCCAAAAGACGACCGCGCAGACTTTTGTGAAACACGCCGCAATGGTCACCGGCAGGGGCAAGGTATATGTAGCGAATGAGTTTGGATGGGACGTTACAGACTGGCCTGCGCGCGCAGACCTTGAAACCGTTCTGAAGGCCCTGGAATCCGACCCGGAGATCTCCGGCGACGGCTACTGGGCCCTCCAGGCGCACGCGCCCAAGTTCGGCTGGCAACCCATTCCTGCGCCCACCGCCAGCGCGGCCTATGCCCGGTGGGGAGAGAGCGGCGAGTGGTGGTCCCTGTTTTACGGCGGGGTGAATACGCTGATTAACTCCGCGCAGAACATGCAGGCCCGGGCCGAGCTTCTGCGCACCCACGCCTTCGCTATGGCCGGTCTTCCGGCGCCGCCTCATCCGGTGCCTGCCGCTCCGGTTATCACTTTCAAGAGAATAGGACTAGTGGCATGGCGAGGTTCGGCTGGAGCAGTTGCCTACAGCGTTCAAAGGCTCGATCCCGGCTCTTCTCAGTGGAAGACGATCTGCGACAAGTGCGCCACAGACGCAGATACGCCCTGGGTTGATGCTTCGGCCAGGGGTAAGCCGCTGGCTGTCTTATCCGCCACTCGCTACCGCGTCATTGCCTATAACGCGGATGGCAAAGCCAGTGAACCATCCGCAGCACAATAGCGGCCTGATCAGTTATGCCGAGGCGGCTCGTAATTTTCAACTTTAAGATCTGCACTCAGCGAGTTTTTGGAGTAAGGAGACGCAATATGAAGTTTGGTTGGCGGCATATCTCTGCGCAGATGGCCTTGATGGCGCTGTTATGCGCAAGTGGCTTTGGGATCGCAACTGCGCAGGAGCTGCGGCAGGCGGCGGGGCGTTCTCCAGTGCTGGATATGACTCCCGTGAGGCCGGAGTCAGTGGGTTTCTCCAGCCAACGGCTGGAGCGGCTGCACTCACTCATGCAGAAGACGGTTGACGAAAAACAACTCGCTGGAGTCGTGACCCTGCTTGCCCGGCACGGCAAGATTGTGGAC
>JAJZAL010000171.1 GCA_021799405.1 Acidobacteriota bacterium | reverse complement strand
AAGAGTTGAGCCTATTCTTTGTAGCGCCCCTGCATTGACCTGAGTTCGTTCTGGGTCCCGGAACCATCCCCATTTATTGAAGTAGCTGATTGCGCTGCGGATATGGGTCCAGAGTGCCCGGCCGTTTTTGTAAGATTCCCGGGCGTGATCGTGCACGACGGTTGCACCCGGAAAGAAGACTGTACGGGATTCCGCATGCGCCCGCCGGGACAGGTCGACGTCCTCCAGGTACATAAAGAAGCGCTCATCAAAGAGGCCGATTCTGCGCAGGACTGAGGTTCGGAAGAGCATGAAGCAGCCGGACAGGTAGGGAACATCCATCACCTGGTTGTAGCTGCTGTGGCGCAATTCGAACCGATCCATACTGGCGCGCCCCAATCCGCGGAGAGGAACCGAGGCGAAGCGGCGCAACATGAGGTCGGCCGGAGTCGGCAGCAGTTTGCAGAGATACTGAAGACTGCCATCCGGATAGACGATCTTCGGCATGAGCTGCCCGATGTCTGAATCATTCTCGATGAACCGAATCATCTTTTCCAGTTCGCCGGGCTCGAAATAAATGTCAGGATTCAGGACGAAATGGAAGTCGGATGAGTCCAGTGTCTTTCGCAGGGCGATATTGTGCCCGGCGCCGTATCCCAGATTTTTCCCTGCGCGAATATAGGTGGTCTCTGGTTGATGAAGGCAGGGCATGTCCACAGGATGTGGGGAATTATCGATAACATATGTTTGAAGCCCAAGAGAGGATCGCTGGATGCAAGCGAGGAGACGCGCCAACTGGTCCTGTGCAGTGTTGTAAATAACGACAGAGGCGGTAATCCTGCTCATCATCTTTGGCCGTGGCAGCGCGTTAGTCAGTTAGTGACGGAAGTCCCTGGTCACAATTGCGCGTCAATCCGCTCTCCGTGAACCATGTAACCCCGTTTGCATGCTGCGATTGGGACGTACTTACTCATTATAAACAAAACCGAGTTCGGCTAAAGTTGCGCGTACTCTGCACTGCCTGCACTGCCGTGGCAATCTGTTGCACGGCACACGGCATTACCTGGTGCGCGGCTGCTTTGCTCTGCCGGAGCCGGCCTTTTCTTTGTCTCCAACCGATCTTTCGTCTTTACTGGGAGTACCATCGTCTCAATGACGCGAGCGATTCTCAATGCGTGCATTTTCGGACTCTGCTTCTCCGCGGCTGTCGCATGGCCCGGCAGGTGCACGGCGCAGCAAGCTGAGAAGCCCATTCCGGTTGGTCTCGACGCGTATCGCCAGTGGTATCGCTGGCCGGAGCAGCGCATTGGGATGCGCGCGTATATGCGCAGCACGTATGACCGCAATGGAGGCAACGAAAACGCGGACGGCGGTCATTTTCTTTATCAGATCGCAGATGATTTCAACGTTACCCTTGATGTCGAGGGACCGGGCATTCTGGTCTTCAGCCGTTTCAACCACTGGCACGGCAGCCCCTGGCATTTTGTCGTAGACGGCAAGGACCACGTTGTGCGCGAAAGCAGCACTGCCGATCCGCTGCATCCCGATCCTTCGCCGGTGTTTCTTCCCAAAGCGCCATTTCCAGCACCGCTCAACTTGACGTGGGCCGTTACGAAGGGCTCTGATCTGATCCGGACACCCATTCCATTCGAGCGCAGCTTCCAGATGGCGTACGCGCGGACGCACTACGGTACTGGCTACTATATTTATGACCGGTTCGTCCCCGGCACGCCGCTCTCGCAGCCGATTCATAGCTGGAACGAAAGCGCGCCTGGGCAGGACGTGCTCGACCTGATCGCCAGATCGGGCACAGATATTGCTCCGAAAACCGGAGTCAGGCAGTGCAGCGGCACGATCGATGTTCCCGCGCGCGGCTCCGTTTCCGTGGTAAAGCTCAAAGGGAAGCAGGCCATCCGTGCGCTCACCTTTTCGATTCCAGTGGAGCAGGCGCTTGCATTCGAGCACGTACGGTTGCGCATAACCTGGGACAGGCGCCGTCTGCCGTCGATCGATGCGCCCGTTGCGCTTTTTTACGGCGCGGGAACGCTCTATAACCGCGGTCATCGCGAATATCTGGCGAAGGCCTTCCCCGTCAACATTCGGTTTACGCAGGATCGCATCGTCCTCGCCTGTTACTTTCCTATGCCTTTCTTCCACTCGGCTCGGATCGAGCTTGCCGGAGCAGGTCAATTGGTTCGCGACGTGAGGTGGAGCGTGCGCACGCAGCCCGAGACTGAACCCGCCAATCACCTCGCCTATTTTCATGCCACCTATCGCGACATTCCTCATCCAGTGATGGGCGAGGATATGGTACTGCTCGATACTCGAGGTCTGGAGGGCTCTCGCGACTGGTCAGGTAGTTTCGTCGGCACTTCGTTCATCTTTTCGCATGATGCGCGGCTGAGCACGCTCGAAGGCGATCCTCGGTTTTTCTTCGATGACAGTTTGACTCCTCAGGCACAAGGCACCGGCACCGAAGAATGGGGCGGCGGCGGAGATTATTGGGCCAGAGGCGTGGATGTCACCTTGCCGTTCGTGGGTCATCCGGTGGGCGCACCTATGCCCTGCGCGCGTCCGTCGCCGGAGCGGCCCGAATGTGGCGACGCCGAGATATCTTCGCCCCTGAATGACGAAGACAAGATCGAGTCGGCATATCGCTTCCTCCTTGCCGACCTTATGCCCTTCGGGAAAAATGCCGTAATCCGATTGGAGCATGGCGGCACCGATCAATCCACCGAGCACTACGAAACCATCGCCTACTGGTACGGCTTGCCTTCGCCTTCGCTGGTTGAGACTGACCGGTTGCAGATCGGCAATCTCGCGGACGAGCGCACCCACGGCTATGACTCGCCACAAGCCTCCGCGCCCTACACCATCACTTCCCGCTATGAATGGGGCGTGGACACCTTGAACGGCCAAGAGATTTATCCCGCAACGACGGATACAGGCCGCATCACGAAGACTGCCTCAGAGTTTCGCCTGCGCATTCGTCCGGATAACCTGGGCGTGCTGCTTCGCCGCAAACTCGACTACGAGTATCCGAATCAGCGCGCCGATGTCTATATTGGGGATCATCGTAATGGAAGCTGGAAGTATGCGGGGATCTGGTATCTGGCCGGCTCCAATGCCTGCATTGACTCGCACCCGCGAACGGAGATGGGGGCAGCGGAACACAATATCGAAACCTCAGATCGCCGCTTCCGCGACGATGAGTTTCTCATCGGTCGAAATCTGACGCAGGGCCGAAAGGCCATTTGGGTGCGCATCAAATTTACGCCGGTCAACCGGCCTTTGTTTCCCGGCGGGCCAGTCGGCGAGCAGGCATGGAGCGAAATCAGGTATACGGCCTACAGCTTCATTCAGCCCAAAGGCCGCTGGTGAAAAGCCTGCGCCCTATGGGCATTTTCAGCAGACTTGCCGGAGACTCGCGCGATACTTCATTCAATGGAGGTTGGGGAAGACCCGGTATGCCGCAATTGAAGCTGCCAGCGGAGTGCCTCGCACCGCCGACACCTTCAGTAGAACCTGGAAAAATGGAAGCTCCTTTACGTGCAACATCTTCTTGAAATTGGATAACTGGTCTTCCGACAGCAAAAAATCTCCCGCGGCCTCAGTTGCCTCGGCATTTGTTCCCTCAATGAGCAGAACCAGCCCGCTGTGCTCAGGGTTGGGCATGTAGCCTACGACGCAATACCCGTCGGAATCCGTTTCAAAATAGACGGGCTGTTCGCCGGCAGCAGGCGCGCGATTGATCACGCGGGGCTTATCGAATTCCGTCACAAAGTTCATGCGGCCGTCGAAAAGCTCATCCCAGGGATTCGTCTTGCGTGCGCCGATCAGAATTACGTTATCCCGCTTGATGAGATCGGGAGTGTAATTGCGCGCGTTATAAAGATGGATGTTCCTGCCAAGCGGATCCAGTGAAAGAAGGCGGAGCGCCAGTCTGAACTCATCGGAACTGCCAAGATTCCAGGACAGGATGCGGTTTACCGCAGCCTGCATCTCCGGGCTCAGATCATCTGCCTGGAGCTGGCTGACATAGCCGTGGCTCAGATAATCGTTGAGACTGAACGACTTCTTGCTCAGAGTCTCAGCCATCCCAATGCCCGTGTCAGAGAGAACAATGTCCGTATCCGGATTGGCGCTCAGGAAGTGCGACCACAGCGCGGCGACCGTAGGCTTGTCTTGCCACGCGTAGAACGAGCGACGCTGTGCGCGATACTGGCTCCAGAAAAAGATGCAACCAATGGCAAGGGCCACGATCAGCAATCCGGCAGCGGCTAGTGCGGCAGGCATCCATTGGTTGTTCGCTGCAACCCGCGCCGCCTCAGAGACCCCGGCCGTTGATTCCGCGCTCGCAGCCTGTGTCTCACTGGCCGTCTCGGCGGCTGGTTCCGGACCCACCGGCCGGTACCGGAAAACAGGAATATAGCTCCCGCGGGGGATCTCCATGATTAGGGCCTCATGTGATCCCTCCGAGCTAAAGTAGGCTTCGATCCGTTTGCGTAGATCGCTTACATTCGTCCGAACAATATTGTCGATGGTGGTGTCATAGGAGTCGGGGCGTCCGAACACCTTCGTGCCAATCTCCTGCTCATGAAGATGGACGCAGCCCTCCTTCAGGGAGCGCCGGCCCATATAAAACAGCAGCTCCTGGAGACGGGCCGCACGCCTCAATTGGCCGCTCGCCGCGACTCGCGTCAGGAGTGCCCAGCAGGTTTCCGTATCAGGAACCCTTGCTCTGTGGACCATCAACTCTGTCATGGGAGTATCTCTTAACCGTAAGACTCGCTATGTGCACGCTTTCCCCGCGTTGTGGCCTGAAGCTCTTATTCTACGCGATCCACTATTGAACTCTCACTTTGCACGGAGCAGGAATCAGCAAAAAAAGTATCGTCGCTGCGTCCCAAAGGGCATCACTCTGAAGCGTGAGCCTGCCGCATTCCCACTCTCTCCCTCAATGTAATGATCTGATTTAATGAAGGTTACACATGTATCGTATCCGTCCCTGTTCCTGTTTACGGCCTCGGGTCAGAATTTCGGTCCCATCGCCGTCCGATGAACGCTCGTTTACCCATCTGGCTGACCTTAAATGCAGTATCCCGCATTTTCAATGGCCCACCACAGTGGTGCCCACGTGGTGCACTTTCGTGGGCACCACCGAGAATTGACTTGATTGTCGTAGCTCTGAGAAGTCATTTTTGGATCGGTCCGAAGAGAGGTCTGTTTGGCCTTACTGCCTGCGACTACCTTGACAGAAAAAAGTAGAAACGAAGCAAAGAAGCACCTAGTTTTGTGACACGATAATCGATCACAACAATTTGCCATTGATCTTTGACTGTGGTCAGCATTTCGCGCAGGGCAATCGCATGCTAAGGAGGAAAGTGACATGGAGCAAACGAGACGAGTTGAAAAAACATGGGGTTTGCTGTGCCTGCGCTGGGGCTGGTGCGCAGCGGCACTTCTCCTGATGCTCCTGAGCGCGGCTCAGGGAAGAGCGCAGGAATTTCGCGCGTCGATCAGCGGTCAGGTCTCGGACAAGACAGGCGCGGTGATTCCCGGCGCTACCGTTACCGCGGTCAATACTTCAACAAAACAAAGCTATTCAACAAAGACCGACGCCCAGGGCGATTACAACCTGCTCTATCTGCTGCCCGCTCAATATAACGTAACCGTAACGGCGCCTAACTTCCAGACCGCAATTTTTAATGACGTCGTTCTCGAATCAGCGGAACAGAAGGGACTGAACGCGACTCTGAATCCTGGCGCCGTGACCCAGCAGGTGGTGGTTTCGGCCGCGGGATCGCAGCTGCTGGAGACCGTCTCGGCTTCGATCGGCGGAGTGATCGATCAAAGGAAAGTTGAGAATATGCCTTCGACGGGCCGACTGGTGTGGGATGACATTGCCCTTACCCCGGGCATCCGCACCACGGCAACGGACCCCTTCGATGCAACTCTGCGCAACAATGCGCACTCCTACACCGTATCGGGCGTGACTGTCGGCGGCAATGCCTTCTTTATGAATGGCGCGCCGGTCAGTGACCAGGGAAAGTGGTACTTCGCCCCTGAGCAGGATGCCGTCCAGCAGGTGCAGGCCAGCGCCAGTCCCTATGACGCGCAGTACGGCAGGACCGCCGGCGGCGCTTTCAACGCGAACGTGAAATCCGGTTCGGATCGTTATCATGGATCGGTTTATGACTATTACGGCAACCAAGCGTTGAACGCGAACGACTATGCCGGTGACCTCTATCATATTCCACTTCCAATTGATATTCGCAACACCTTCGGCGGAACGGTTGGCGGGCCCGTCATCCATGGCAAGGCCTTCTTCTTTTTCGGTTACGAAGGGTTCCGGCAGCATTTCCCATCTTCTACCGTGGATAGCGTGCCTCCCATGGCATGGAGAACCGGCAACTTCCAGGGATCGGGGTATACCATCTACGACCCGGCAACCACGCACTGCGTGAAGACAAATTCGAGTGGCGGCTGCACCCAGTACAGCCGGGATCCGTTCCCGAATGACATTATTCCGCCGGGACGGATTAGTCCCATCGCGAGGGCGATTCTATCCTACTATCCTGCGCCCACCACGGCGGGAGTCGTCGATAACTATGCCATTAGCGCCCCCCGCATTCTCATGTATGACCAATATGTAGGCCGCGTTGATTATGAATTTACTTCGCGGACCCGCATGTACGGAATCTACGCCGCGCAGAAGAACGTAGGGCATTACCCCGGCAATGGCCTCCCGAACCTGGCCACCACGGCCAACGTGCCCACCAGCCTGGACTACAACATCATCGCCGACGTAACGCACATTTTTTCCAGCTCGCTGGTACTCGATCTCAAAGCCTCTCTCGGCCACAACCATTACGAGGAGATCACCGGCGAGACGCTCCAGAATAACTTTCTGGCCAGCAAGCTGGGGTTCAACATGCCCGCCAACGGAAGCACCTTCCACCAGAACATTGCTCCGCAGATCAGTGCATCCAACTACACGACGCTCTTCGGGAACACCAATAATGGGTCGGCCGACGTGGACGCGGATTTCGAAGGAAGCCTGACGCAGACGATCGGCCGCCACAGCCTGCACTACGGAGCCGAGGCGATGGACGTTCAATCCGCCACCGTCGGAATTCCCGGCACGCCGAATGGCAGCTTCGGTTTTGGTAGTGAGTTCACGCAGCAAAACCCCTTCAAGCCGAACCCCAAGCAGGGCAATTCCATTGCCAACCTGCTCCTTGCCATTCCGGGTACCGGCGACTTTACCTGGGACGACACTACATTCCACTCCTATCACTACTTCGGAGTGTTCGGCCAGGATACCTATCGCATGCGCCCTAACCTCACTCTCACATATGGGCTGCGCTGGGATGTAGACACGTCCCCGCAGGAACGGCACAACCGCATGAATGGAAACTTCTGCCTCACCTGCGTCAATCCATATACGTCGCAGATCAATTTCGCAAATGCTCCCGCGCTGCAAACCCCGCTCCGGGGCGGCTGGACATTTGCCGGCGTCAACGGCGTGTCCACTGCTCCGTACCAGGTTCATTGGAACGACTGGCAGCCGCGCGTCGGCGTCGATTGGGCCGTGACGCCTAAAACGGTAGTTCGCGGCGGCTATGGCATCTTTTATAGCTGGCCCTCTTTCAACACCACGGATGCCGGCTTCAGCCAGACAACCAGTTATGTTGCCTCTCTGAATGGGGATCTGACTCCCGACGATTACTTTGCTTCCGGAACGCCCTACCCGAATGGGGCCGTTGTTCCCAGCGGAGCTGGCGAGGGCCTCGAGACGGATGCCGGCCAACGCATTGGTTATTACAACACCAACCGCAACATACTCGTTGCGCAGCACTGGTCCGTCGACGTGCAACGCGAGCTGCCCCACGGAACCCTCCTCGACGTCGCATATATCGGTTCTTACTCCAGCAACCTTGCTGTAGGCACTTCGCTCGACACCATAACTACAGCGCAGCAGCAGGCATGCCAACAGGACTTGGCGCTTTGCGACACCAATGTCTCGAATCCCTTCCACGGCGTCCTGCCGGCGAACACACCGCTCGGCGCATCCGCTACCATCCCGATTTGGGAACTGCATCGCGCCTATCCGCTCTTTGATGGACTTTTCGAAAATGAGGTTCCGAGTGGCACCTCACACTACAACTCAGGCAACGTCCGGGTGGAGCGTCAGGTCAGAAGCCTGGACTTCATCTTCAATTACGTTTACTCCAACTGGGCCGACCGCATCAGCTACCTCAACAACGGCGCATTCCGCGATGCAACCCTCTGGTACGGCCTGGATCCTAACGACGTAAGGCACTACATCGATGCCAACGTGGTCTATCCTCTGCCAACAACCAAGCTAACGGGAGCCCTCGGCGCCCTCCTTAACAACTGGCTGATTGACTCCACGGTCATGTGGGGAAGCGGTGACCCCCTGGCAATTCCGGACGCAAATCTTACGGGCGCTCCTGGGTGTACCAGCTATGCTCCGGTTGGCGGCCAGACACGCGGGCACTGGCTTAACAACAACGTCAGTTGCTATGTGCCGCTGTCGCAATGGCAAGCCCGAACGACGCCTCTGCGGGTCGGCTATCTCAGGAATCCACAGACGTTCTTCTGGAATCCGGCCTTCCACAAAGTGTTCGCTCTTCCTCGCGAGGGGACATCCCTTATGTTCCGCATGGAAGCGGTCAATGGAGCCAACCACCCGAACTTTGACGGTCCTAATGAAAATCTCAGCCAGCCACCGTCCTATTCGCCCACAAATGGCTATACCGGCTTTGGGGCCCTGTCATCAACCCAATCCAACGCGCCACGTACAGTTATCGCCTCGTTGCGGATCAGTTTCTAGAATGGAGACCGTATAGCATGACGAACCAAGCCATCTCAGCGCGCTCCGTAAATGCGGCCGCGCTCTGCAAGTACCTTATCCCAATCAGCTTGTTGATCTTCTGGATCCTCCTCGCCGGCCCGGCGTGCCGCGCCCAGATCACGACCACTGGAACGATCAATGGCGCAGTCGTCGACCAGACGGGCGCTGTTGTTCGGGGCGCCAAGGTAACCATCACGCAGATCGAGACCAAGACCGTGACCCAAACGGTGTCCAATGCCGCCGGTGGCTTTGTTCAAGTGGGTTTGAACTCAGGCCATTACGATGTGGCGGTTTCGATGCCCGGATTTGCCGGCTACCGTGAGACTAATATCTACTTGGGCCCCATGGCGACGTACACGGTCCACGCCGTTCTGAAGCCGAGCAGCGTAGCCACCACGGTTACCGTCAACAGCAGTCAAGCGCGGGTGCAAACAACCACCCCCGATATTTCCTATACGGTCTCAGGTACCGAGGCGCAAGAGCTACCCTTGAACGGACGCAACTTTGAACAACTTGGCTCTTTGATGCCGGGCGTTCGCAACAACGATCCCGTTGGAACGATGGGCACTGGCGGCTTTACGACCAATAACAGCCTGCTCGTCAACGGCGGCACGCACACCGGTAGTCCGGGCTCCGGTGAAACGGGTGTCATCTACTACCTGGACGGAATCTGGAATTCATCCAACGTCGTGCACGACGAAAATATCGTCATGCCGAATCCTGACGAGATCTCTGAAGTGAAGGCGCTGCTGAACAACTTCAGCGCCCAGTACTCGCTGATGGGGTCGAGCGTCATGGTGGTGGAAACCAAGAGCGGCAGCAGCCAATTCCACGGCGGCGGCTTTGAGTTTTTCCGCAACACGACCGGCGAAGCGACCCCGTATTTCGCCCACGCTCCTCCGGCCCTCCGCTGGAACATTTTTGGCTGGGATCTGGGGGGACCACTCTTCATTCCTCACATCTACGACGCCGGCAAAAAGAAGACCTTCTTCTATATCAACGAGCAATGGGTGAGAGAAACGGCCGGCGTACTGGCTCGTGGCGCCAGTCCCCTTGCGACCATGCGCGGCCAGGGTACGCCGGGCAGCGAGCTCCTCTTCCCACAGACCGGAACTTTCGGCACCAAGTTCCTCAAAGATCCCAGCAAACCTGGCAAGTGCGATGCCAGTTCGACCGCGGGCTGCTTCGGGACGGATGGAGCAGGAAACTGGGTGATTCCTGCCAACCGGGTGGACCAAAATGCTCTGACCCTGCTAAACACGCTGGCTCCCTTGCCAAACAACCCGACCGCCGGCTTTGACAACTACCTCAACACCAATCCAGCCACAACTGATCAGCTCGACATTATGAGCAAGGTCGATCACTACATCAAACCCGGCCTCCGCCTGACAGGCGAGTACTTTGTCGAAGAACAAAACTATACCGGCGGGAATGCGGCTCGATATGGATCGCCGTGGTCAACCAATTACGACCTTTTTGAAACGGATGATCAGGCCGCGCAGCTCCGTCTAACTCAGATTCTTTCACCTTCCATGACCAACCAAACCAGCGTTGCTCTCGGTATCTTCGATGGCACGCACGATTTCGGTGGAATTCACCTGGTTTCCCAGGTTCCGGGCTTTCATCAAACCCTGCCTTACACCGGCGCGTATTTGATGAATTACCTGCCCAGCGTCACCTTCAACCAGGGATGGTCGAAGATGGGAACCGGCTCCTGCTGTATCGTTCCTCGCGCTACGGAACTGCATGATACGGTCACAGATGACTGGAGCTGGCTGCACGGGAAGCACTTTTTGCAAGCCGGATTCACGATGTTCTTCGGTACTGAACGGCACTGGTCCTGGCCCAGCACTCCTCAAGGCTTCTGGAGTTTCAACGGCTACGCCACCGGCAACTCCGTCGCAGACTTTCTACTAGGCAATGCGGCCGGCTTTGGGCAGGGCAACACCGGAGAACGAACATACAGCCACTATAAGATCGCTTCTCCTTATGTGGAAGATCAGTGGAAGGCGACGCGCACGCTGACACTCAGCGGGGGCCTGCGGTGGTCGTATATGCCCTGGCCCAGTGAGCAGCAGGGCTATATTACTGACTTCAATCCAACGGCATTCAACCCTGCGAATGCCCCGATCGTGTCACCCAAAGGAATCATTACTGCAACTTCAACATACAACGAAGCGAATGGTCTGATTCAGAACGGATTGAACGGCGTTCCGATCAATCTCACAAACTCTCACCGTTTCTACCTTTCGCCTGTTGCAGGTTTCGCATGGGATATTCGTGGTGACGGACGGACCTCTCTGCGCGGGGGCTGGGGCCTTACCTACTATTCCACCGCCGGTCAGGGTTGTGATGGTGGCGGGTGCCTCTCCTATCCCGTCGTGCAATCGGTGAATCTGGTTGATGCAAATTTCACTGATCCAGTCGGCGCAAAATCATCGCCACTAACCGCTTTCGC
>JAJZAL010000170.1 GCA_021799405.1 Acidobacteriota bacterium | reverse complement strand
CCTGCGCTGCTGATTTTGCTCTGTATGCTGGTTCGGCGGCTGACAGGGTACGATGTGGGCCGCAAGGCCATTGACGCCCTCGCCGTCATCATTACCTATGCGATGGCGATGAATGTTTTTTTCCTGTTGCTGGAAATCTTTACGGCGTACTACAGTCGCATCCCCGACCTGACGGAGGATTTCAACAACCTGTATCTGGGCATCGGCCCCCATTCCACACTGCTGCCGTGGGGACGCGCTTCCATTGTGCTGATGGTAATTTCTCTGGGAATGTTGCTGCTGCCGCGCCTGCGCAGAAACCATGCGACGCTGGTGGTGGCCTGCGTGGTCACATATCTCGCTCTCTGGATCGACAAAGGTATCTGCCTGGTGGTTGGCGGCTTTATGCCTTCTCCGTTCGGATTTGTCAGCCGCTATATTCCCACTTTTCCGGAGGTAATGATCACCGTGGGCGTCTATGCCATCGGCATCCTGATGGTCACCGTGTTCTACAAGGTCACGCTCGCGGTGAAGACCGCCGACCCGACACAGTTTACGTATGTGCCGCAGCATACACACAAGGCGCAGCCGGTTGTGGGCGACCTGGCTACGACAGAAGTGAAGTGAGTCTGTCCATGAATGCGTCAAGGAGTGCGTGGAGATACGGGGAAACATGCCGGCGCGGTCGGGAAAAGCAAGCATGGTGGAACTGTGAGTGCATCCAAAGCAAGCGCTCGAGGAGATGAAAAGTGATGACGACCTTCTTTTACATAGCGATTTATTTGGCGGTGACCGTGTTTCTGACGGCTTGTGCCGTGCGTGCGATCAGTTATGCCCGCATGCCGATCCATCTGCGCTGGGAGTTGTATCCTGTGCCTCACGACGATCCTGAGTT
The DNA here is from genome assembly GCA_021799405.1 of Acidobacteriota bacterium. The sequence continues at coordinate 10,499 of JAJZAL010000170.1, read as the reverse complement.
GGTGAAGCATGGCGGTTCGTACTTTGAAGTTACGGATTGGTGGAAGTTCCCCATGCACGTCAACCACCTGGGCGATCTGAAGGTGATGGCCCCTGAGATCCTGCTTCTCCGAGGGTTAAAGAAATTCAACCCGGTCCTCTGGTATAGCTCGTTTCCGTTTCACTTCGGTCTCTATCTGCTGATCGGGTCCATGGCCATGGTCTTTGTGCATGCGTTGCTGCCAACCTCAGCCGCAGCTTCGTGGATAGTCATGACGGCGACGATCCTGCGCGACCTGATCCTGATTACCGCAGCCTTGGGCTCAGCCCTGTCCATCCTTGGGGCGATTGGGCTCCTGGTGCGCCGATTCACGGAAGCAAAACTCCGCAACTACACGACCCCGGCCGATATTTTCAATTTGATTTTTTTCATTGTCGCCTTTGGACTTGTCTGGGCCGGCTATTTCCTCAGGCAGCCCGGCCAGGCCGGTCCTCTGGCTATCGCCCATGGCCTGCTGCACTTCGACAACACCGTTCCCGTGTCCGGTTTGCTGGCGGTGGGGCTTGGCCTGAGCGCTGTGCTGCTGGCCTATATCCCGCTGACGCACATGTCACATTTCATTGCGAAGTATTTCACTTACCACAACATCCGCTGGGATGACAAGCCAAACCGTCCGGGAAGCAAAATTACGGTGAAACTGGCGGAATACCTTACGTACCGGCCCACTTGGAGTGCGGCGCACGTCGGTGCCGATGGCTCCAAGACCTGGGTCGAAGTGGTTTCGAGCGCTCCGCCGAACCTGCTAAAGAAGGAGAGGAGATCATGAACGGCGAAGTCAAGACGCCCACATCAAGTTTGTCCAGTGAGCAGAAGGCTGCTCCGCCTTCCGCTGGCCCTCTGGTGGAAGGTCGTCCGGTGAAGATCTCCGACATGTCCCGAGACGAACGCCAGCCGTTGGTGAAACTGGGGTTGCCGGATCTGAAACCGCTCCCCGCTCCTCTGGATGACGTAGAGAACAATCATCCCTTCGCGCCTCTCAGCGAGAAGACGATGGCGCAGTACGAGTGCATCCTGGACAATACCTGCGCGGTGAGTGTTCCCAAACCCAAAGACCGCGAGGAAGAAAATGCGCTTGTGGCCAAGTTCCTCTCCGGACTGGAAAAGCTGTTTCGCAAAGAAGATAACTGGACATTCCTTCAGCCCCTGCTGCTGACGATGGAGCATTGTGTCAAATGCCAGACCTGTTCGGAAGCCTGCCACATCTACGAGGCCAGCGGTCACAACGAACTCTACCGCCCAACCTATCGCTCGGAGGTGCTGCGCCGCCTCTATTTCAAGTATGTCAAGGGCGGTGGCCTGCTCTCCGCCTGGCAGCATGGCGACATCGAGATCAATTGGCCCTTAGTGGCCCGATTGATTGAACTCTCCTACCGCTGCAACCTGTGTCGCCGCTGTGCCCAGGCCTGTCCAATTGGAGCCGACAATGGCTTGGTGGCGCATGAGCTCCGCAAACTCTTCAGCCAGGAGATGGGCATCGCTGCAAAGGAACTCCACGACAGTGGCTCCATGCTGCAACTGCGCGTGGGGTCCTCGACCGGCATGAGTCCGGAAGTGGTGATGGACAACATAGCTTTCATCGACGAGGAGACCAGCGAGAAAACCGGTATCGAGGTAAAGACGCCTTGGGACGTTCAGGGCGCGGACATCCTGCTGATCCACAATGCCGGAGAAATCCTGGCGTGGCCGGAGAACCCCGGCGCCTTCGCCACGATCATGAAGCTGGCCGGTATCAGTTGGACCATGTCTTCGGAGGTCGTTGGCTACGACTCAGTTAATTACGGCCTCTGGTACGACGACGTGCAGTTTGCGCGCGTCGCTGCCAAGCACGCTGAGATTGCCCGCAAGCTGGGCGTCAAGAAAATCGTGCTGGGCGAATGCGGACACGCGCACAAGGCACTCAGCGTCATTGCAGACCGCATTTTGATGGGAGATGCCAATGTTCCGCGAGAGAGTTCGATGACCCTGCTGCGGGACATTGTGATGAGCGGCAAACTGGCCTTCGACTCCAGCCGGAATGATTTTCCGGTTACGCTGCACGACCCCTGCAACATGGTGCGGTTGATGGGAGTCGTGGAACCTCAGCGCGAGATCGTGCGAAAGCTATGTCCACAGTTCCGCGAGATGACTCCCCATGGCGTAGACAATTATTGCTGCGGTGGCGGCAGCGGCTTTGCCATCATGAGCGGCAATAATTTCCCGGACTGGCGTTTCCAGGTCGCTGGACGAAAAAAGATGGAACAGATTCTCAATGCATTTTCCGATTGCATGGACGCTTCCATTCCGAAGTACCTGTGTGCACCTTGCAGCAACTGTAAAGGACAATTCCGCGACATGCTGCAGTACTTCGGTCTTTGGGAATCCAACCGCATTCTTTATGGCGGACTGGCCGAGCTGGTGGTCAATGCCATGGTGGACGTCAAGCCAGGTTACATCGAGTGGGAATGGCATTGATCTGTTTCGGAAAGTCAACCGTGTGGGATGGCGCAACGAAGCCGCGGATTGCGCGGATGCAGAGGGAGGAACGATGACTGGCAAGGTCTATCTTGTAGGCGCTGGACCGGGAGATCCGGAACTATTGACGGTGAGGGCCGCATGGATTCTCGGCCAGGCGGAGGTGGTCTTGCACGATGGCCTGGTTTCTCGGGAAGTTGTGCAACTGGCCGTCCACGCCCAGATCATCGATGCCGGAAAACGGTGCGGCAACAACAAGCGAGTAACTCAGGAACAGATCAATGAGATGCTGGTCGAACACGCCCGACAGGGAAAACTTGTGGTGCGGCTGAAAGGCGGAGATCCCTTGATCTTTGGTCGCGCAGGGGAAGAGATTGCAGCGCTGCAGGCGGCCGGAATCGCCTATGAAATTGTGCCTGGAGTGACCACTGCGTCCTGCGCAGCGGCGGCAGCGGGAATTTCCTTGACATACCGCAAGGGAGCCTCTTCGCTGGTATTTTTGCCCGGCCACGGAGGCCAGGGCGAATCCAGAAATGACTGGCCGGATCTCAAGCCTAATGGAGCGAGCGCGGCAGATGTCACAGTGGTCGTGTATATGCCCGGCATAGACTACGCCGCGTTGCGAGACCGCTTGCTGACCGCAGGAATGGCTCTATCCACGCCCTGTCTAGTTGTTTCCGGCGTGGGTACCCGCGCGAGCTTTTCCCACCGCACGACTCTCGCGGAGTTGTCCAGAGCTCCGGAGCTTCCCGCACCAAAAATCCTGCTTGCCGGGGAAGTGGTGCGGGCCGTTCCCATGACACGACATCACTCAAGCGAGCCGGACATAGCAGCGGAAGAACTTGCTGTACTGCTCAACGAGCAATGGGTGGAACAAGAATCTGACGTACTGATGGAAACCGCATGACGTTGCCTGGATCGGGACCGCAATCGCTGAAGACGGGACATGCAATGGCCGACGTCGGACTGAGGTTCATTCACGGATGGTTTGAACATGGGCCCTGGTCTTGGTTGGAGAATATGGAAGACCTGTGATCCGCCCACGTTGGATTGATCGCCTCGAAAAGCGCTGTTGCTGTCTCCGCAGGCTCTTTCTTTTTTTTTGTGTCACTTGTCTGGCCTGTGCGCAGAACACCTTTGTCAACCGATGGCTGGACAATGTGACGCGTATCCAAAATGAGGAACCGCACTGGATATCCCCGCTGGTAATGATCACTCCCCGCCTGGAACAAAAGCTCCGAGAAGACACCGTGCGACAGCAGATCGCGGGTGGCAGTGTGTGGATATTCGACGACGGCAAGGGATTGGAGTTTGTTCCGGCGCAGCATTTTGCGCTGACTTTCAACCTGCCTCCTTACCTGCAATACGATGCACCACAAACCCACAACGGTTTTGGAGATGTCAGTTTTCTGCTGAAGTACCGCATACTGGCCCGGAATGAAACAAACGGCGATTATATCGTGTCAGCATTTCTGGGGGGCAGCGTTCCCACGGGCTCCTACAACAACGGAAAGAACGGTGCCACCGTCATGCCCACCCTGGCAGGGGGCAAGGGATGGGGAAGGTTCAATCTGGAAAGCTCTCTGGGAGGGTCGTTACCGGTGGACAGTGTCGACAGGATAGGCCGATGCATTCAGTGGAACGGCGTGGCCGAGTACAAACTCTATCGGTATTTCTGGATGGAAGCGGAATCCAATACGAACTTCTACAAGGGTGGACCGAACGACGGCAAGGCGCAGGAATTTCTTACCCCAGGTTTTCAAATTGGCCGTATTCGTCCTCGCAAACGCACGGGACTGACCTTCGGCACGGGCATGCAGATCGCCACCTCCCACTATCATTCCTACAACCACGCGCTGATCCTCAGCGGTCGCTACTCGTTCTAGGGGATTGAGAGTTGCCGCAATACAAATCTGAAGATTTCATCTTGCGCGGAGACAGCGCGAAGCGAAGTAAGATATGAGGACGATGGATATCGTGGGTTCTCGCTTGCTGCCGCGTGTGGTTGTGGCCGGGTTGGGTGGAGATAGCGGGAAAACACTCACCTCCCTCAGCCTGCTGCTATTGCTTCGCAAAACCGGTCTCGGCGTGACCGCCTTCAAAAAAGGGCCGGACTACATCGATGCGGCCTGGCTCACCTGGGCCTCTGGCCGTCCCGCCCGCAATCTGGATACCTGGATGATGGGGCCGGGCGCTGTCCTCCGCTCCTTTTGGACGCACTCCGAGAGTGAAAGCCTGAACCTCATCGAGGGCAACCGCGGACTGTATGACGGCTTCGATGCTCAAGGCTCGCACAGCACGGCGGAATTGGCGAAGTTGCTGCATGCTCCCGTGCTGCTAGTGCTGAATGCCACCAAGATGACGCGCACCGCGGCGGCGCTGGTTATGGGCTGCCAGATGCTCGACCCGGAGGTGCGGATTGCCGGAGTCATTCTGAACCAGGTGGCCAACCGTCGCCACGAAAGCGTACTGCGCGACGCAATCGTCTCCGCGTGCGGAGTTCCCGTACTGGGCGTGGTCCCGCGCGGCCGCGAGGAGATGCTTCTACCCGGGCGGTACCTCGGCCTGGTCACTCCAGAACAGCACCCGGAAATTGACGGCCTCCAGCGAAATGTACTTGCCCTAACGGAATCCCGCTTCGACCTGGAAAAAATTATGGAGATCGCTCAAGATGCCCTGCCTTTGCAATCGCCACCAACAACGCAGGAGGACTTGCCCGAGGGACAAGGACTGAAGATTGGCCTGATCCGAGACTCCGCGTTTACCTTTTATTACCCGGAGAATATAGAGGCCATCGAGCGCTCCGGTGCGACCATCGTGACCATTTCTTCTCTCTCCGATCACAGGCTGCCTCGAGACTTGGACGCGCTTTGCATTGGCGGCGGGTTTCCAGAAATTAAGGGCGTAGCGATCTCATCCAATACACCGTTTCTTGCCTCCTTGCGCGAAGCGGCGGAAAAAGGACTGCCCATCTATGCCGAATGCGGAGGGCTGATGCTGCTGGCGCGGGCCATTCACTGGAACTCGCAACGCCATATCATGTCTGGCGTCCTGCCGTTTGATGTGGAGGTATGTGACTCGCCACAAGGACACGGATATACCACTCTCACCGTGGACCAGAGCAACCCTTTTTTTCCTGTCGGCACTGAATTGCGTGGCCATGAGTTTCACTATTCGCGGATTTTGGCTGGCGAAGAATCCCCCAACACGGCATGCGCCGTGCGGCGAGGCACCGGCAGTTTTCCGGGCAGGGATGGTGTGATTTTCAAAAACGTGTGGGCAGCCTACACCCATTTGCATGGGCTGGCCACTCCGGAATGGGCGGCGGGCGTGTTGCGGGCAGCCACGGCCTGGCAGGCACGGCGGAGTTGAACAGAATAACGGCACACAGATGCGAGTTCCCATCGACGGGAATTGCATTGAGCAGTATGTTGGCCGCTGCAGGAAATTCGTTCTCATTGACGTTATCTCGGCAACAATGATGGATGTTGCCGCATCGCCGGAAATGCCAGTACCCGAGTGTCGCAAGGCTTGTTGCCTCCGTGTCTCCAGCCCTGTGGCGTGACCCAGGTCATAGCGAGCGACAAGGGCACTCCTGTACTCTCTCTGTTTCAGGATGTTTCTATTTCAGCCTTCACTCGCGCGCCCGCGGAAGACGCTGCGGTTCTCGTTTGCCAGTCCTTGGATGGGGTTCTGGCAATCGACGAGATCGCCTGCCGTTGCCAGGTTCCACGAAGTCGGTTGAGTTGACTAGATTTGCGGGGAGATATGACGAAGAAACGGGTAGTGATTGTCGGGGGTGTCGCGGGCGGCGCAACTTGTGCGGCACGTCTGCGGCGGATGGATGAAAACGCGGAGATCGTGCTGCTGGATCGTGGGCAGTACGTCTCCTTTGCCAACTGCGGCTTACCTTACTATGTGGGCAACGTAATCCATGAAGAGTCGAAACTCCTGCTGGCCACCCCGCCCCTGTTTCGAGAACGGTTCAACATCGAGGTTCGCACCCGCAACGAAGTCACGGGGATTGACCGCCAAGCACATACCATCACAGTTCACGATTTGGATAGAGCGCGCGAATATCGCGAGCATTATGACGCGCTAGTGTTGTCCCCTGGTGCCGCGCCCATTTCTCCACATTGGCCGGGCTCCGGGTTGCCGGGCATCTTCACTTTGCGGACTATCCCCGACAGTCGGCAAATCCGGGACTGGATCGAATCGAAAAACCCGCGCAAAGCCGTAATTGTAGGCGGAGGCTTCATCGGCTTGGAGATGGCAGAGAATTTGGCGCACCGTAGGATCGCTGTGACGATTATCGAATTGGCCAATCAACTGATGCCGCCGCTTGACCCGGAAATGGCGGCGTATGCACGCGAGCATCTGATTGCTCGCGAGGTTCGCCTTTGCATGGGCGATGGAGTCGCTGGCTTTGAACAGTCGAGCGATGGCGCACTGGTGGTGCGTACAAAGGCAGGAGCGGCGTTCGATGCGGACCTGGTGGTTCTCGCCATCGGGGTGCGCCCGGAAACAAAACTCGCGCGCGATGCGGGCCTTGAAATCGGCGAACGCGGAGGCATTCGCGTCGACAGCCAGATGCGCACCAGCGATCCTCGCATCTGGGCTGTTGGAGACGCCGTCGAGGTCAAGAACCTCATCACCGGGCACTGGGAACTGGTTCCCCTGGCGGGGCCGGCGAATCGCCAGGGACGCGTGGCCGCAGATGTAATCTGCGGGCGCGATGCACACTTCGATGGCGTCCTAGCGACTGCGGTCTGCGGCTTTTCGGGTCTGACTGTGGCGCTTACCGGGGCAACGGAAAAGGCGCTGCGGAACGCCGGGATCAAGGACTACCAAAGTGTCTACCTGCATCCCAATCAACACGTCGGATATTATCCTGGAGCGCATGCCATCCACATGAAACTTCTGTTTCGCAAGCCAGATGGACTTGTTCTGGGGGCACAGGCCGTGGGTGAATCGGGGGTGGAACGACGCATCGATGTGATTGCCGCCGCGATTCAGATGAAGGCCACCGTATTCGATCTTGAGGAAGCCGAACTCTGCTATGCGCCGCAGTATGGCGCGGCCAAAGACCCGGTGAATCTTGCAGGCATGATTGCTACCAATGTGTTGCGAGGAGATGTCACGCTTGCCCCATGGCAGGAATTGGATGCCACCGATGCGTATCTGTTGGATGTCCGCGAACCCTTCGAGTTCCGCAGAGATTCCATCGATGGGACCGTCAACATACCGCTCGGACAGCTACGAGCAAGGATGGGTGAACTGCCACGCAATCGAGAAATATGGGTCAGTTGCGGAATCGGACAGCGCGCTTATTACGCGTGCCGGATGCTTACCCAGCATGGCTTTTATGCGCGCAACCTTTCCGGCGGCTATCAAACTTATCGAGTCATGTATCCAGTGGAGTAGCGGCCGAGGCAATCTACGCCTGCAAAAGTATGGCCTTGCCCGAACGGATACGCTTCATGAAGCCAATCAGGATCTTGGCGTTCAGCGCTCCGGAGAAGACCTTCCAGCGCATCTGTCACTTGTTGGTCACTGTCGAAATCACGCTCAGCTTCGACCGATTGGCATGGGCCAGCACCACGGGAGTTTTTCCCTCGGCGAATAGCCGCGGCCGCGCACATCATCCGAGCGCAGACCTGTCTCGTCACCCCACTGAATCTCCGCGCCTTCCTGTTTGGCCTGCGCAGCGATCCTCGGGTAGGTGCGACGAGGTTAGCGACTGTTGTTGCAATTGTGCGTAGTCCGCCAACAGGGTCTGGACCAGGTTATTGATCCGTTCCGGCTGCACCAGAGTAAGCGGTGGAATCTCACTGCGGCAAGTGTCCCACCTGGAAATCGTTGTGTATTTGGTGAAGCCAGGGTCTCCGTGATTTCGCTTGTCCAATCCGCGATAATTTCCGTCAACGTATTGAACGTGGCGGGCGTCGTCAATCCATGGTAAGCCGGAGCGTGTCAACGAGTTTGAGACCCGTGCCGAGCGAATATCGGGCAGGGTTGCATCGAGTCTGCCACGCAGTCGGCTCCATTCTGCCTCTGCGTTCTGGCGAACCTGGTCGAAGTCCCAATCGGGAATCTCTTCCCGAAGGTTTCTCCGCGCCCCCTCGATGCCGGTTCCAGAAATGCCCCAGGAATCCACCGCAACAGCTTGAACGGACCGGGATATCAGGACCTGGACGCCAGCTTGACCAAGGCGTTCGGACTGCCGAAGATGCCGGTACTGGGTTCTGCGGCGGTCTTTGAAATCCGCGCCGATGCTTACAACCTGTTCAATAAGATAAACATCAACACCGGGCAGATCGACGACACTGTAGGGTCGGGGGCGCACGACACCAGAATGGGATTTGCCAAAAGCCGGGTATTTTCTTGTTTGTATTACGGCTATATTAGCCGTAATATGGAGATATGAAGGTTCCATCGCCTCCCGCCGAACTCCGCCATCTTGCCGCCGAACTGGCTGAAGCAAAGCCCATGCGCCGTGGCTCGTTGTCCGAACGCATGGTCAAGTGCAGCAAGCCCGGGTGCCCTTGTGCCGATAACCCCGAGGCTCGTCATGGCCCCTACTTCAGCCTTACCCGTGCGGTCGAAGGCAAGACCCATTCGCGCTTTCTGACTCCGGAACAGGCCGCGCTCGCCCGGCGGCAGATCGATGCTGGGCATCAGTTTCGAGCGAAAATTGAGGCTCTTTGGCAAGGCTGCGAGGCCTGGGCTGACAGCCAGTTGCAGGGTTCCACGGCGGCCTCCATGGCAAAGGCCGAAAAAGGGGGCTCCAAGCGAACCTCCAAGAGGAGATCGTCCAGGAAATCGAGACGCTCTTAGGCCGCCAGTCTGTCGTCAACCTGGATTTCGAGGCTGTGGAAATGGCAGCCCGGCGGCAGGCTCTGCAACTGGCAGCGTGTGCCTTGGAACAACGCCTGAACGCCGACACCAGCGATCATGCCGGGCCGGAGTTACCCTGCCCATGCGGGGCCATGGCCCAGTATGGCGGCCGTCATGGGAAGACCTTCACCAGTGCATTGGGACCGCTGCGCCTCCAGCGGGCATACTATCGCTGTGCCCGATGTCAGAGCGGATTCTGCCCGCGGGATCGGGCTCTGGGCTTGGAATCGTTTTCGCTCACACCGGGGGTTCTGCGCATGACCGCCAGCGCGGCGGCACTGGTGAGCTTTGAAGAGGGCAGTGAATTGCTGCGTGAACTGGCCGGGGTGGAGATCGGCGCCAAGCAGGTGGAACGGGCCGCCGAATCGCTGGGTGCGGAGATAGCTGCTGCAGAACGCGAGCGCGTAGAGAAAATAGGCGAAGTCACTCCAACGATGTATCTGGGGATGGATGGTACAGGTGTGCCGATGCGGCGCGAGGAAGTAGCTCATCGCGCCGGCAAGCAAGCCGATGGCTCTGCCAAGACCCGCGAGGCGAAACTGGTTACTGTCTGGACTGCGGAGTCGCGCGATGAGGAAGGCAGGCCAGTGCGCGATCCCGGATCGGTCACCTATTCGGCGGCCATTGAAAGCGCGGCCACTCCAGATACCAGTCCTGAGCTATCGGACTTCGCGGAACGCGCACTTCGTGAGGCCCATCGTCGCGGTTTCACCGAAGCTCCCCGTCAGGTGGTGTTAGGCGATGGCGCGGCCTGGATCTGGAACACCGCTACAGAGCTATTTCCACAAGCGACTCAGATTCTCGACCGGTTTCATGCCAAGGAACATCTCGGCAAGGCAGGCAAAGCTATCTTCGGCGATAGCGTGGAAACCAGGAAATGGATTCAGCAGCGCTATGACGAACTCGATCAAGGCCGTTTGGCCGCCCTGCTGCAAGCGCTCCACGGACACGCCGACAAATGCCAGGAGGCGCGGGATTGCATTCACTATATCTGCAACAATCGACAACGGATGCGCTACCCGAAGTTTCACCGGCAACAGTTATGCACATCGAGCGGCGTAGTCGAGGCCGGATGTAAAGTCGTGGTCGGCACCCGGCTTAAGCGCCATTTC
>JAJZAL010000015.1 GCA_021799405.1 Acidobacteriota bacterium | reverse complement strand
AGCGCCGTGTGCGTCTTCTGGTTCACCAGCTCGTCCGTCTCGCCGAAGTACTGGCGCCGCTCGGAGTGCCCGATGATGATGTGCTTCACGCCCAGCGCGACCAGCATCAACGCCGAGGTTTCGCCCGTAAACGCACCCTCATCTGCGGTGTGAATGTTCTGTCCGCCTACGGTCACGTTACTGCCCGCCACCGCTTCCACCACCGTCGGAATCGACGTGGCAGAAGGGCACAGCACAATCTCATCGCGGGTATGCCCGGTTACAAGAGGCAAAAATGTGGCAACAAACTCCTTCGCCTGTGCGGGAGTCTTATACATCTTCCAGTTCGCTGCAATCAGTGGTTTGCGCATGTATGCTCCGTCTCCCCTTACTTCTCCGTCAGCGCTTCCACGCCCGGCAGTTTCTTGCCTTCCAGGAACTCGAGGCTCGCGCCGCCGCCCGTGGAAATGTGCTTGATCTTGTCCGCCACGCCGGCCTGTTTCACCGCCGCGACCGAGTCACCGCCGCCGATAATCGATACGGCATCTTCGTTCTTCGCCACTGCGTTGGCGACTGAGGTTGTACCCTTGGCGAAGGCCGGCATCTCAAACACGCCCATCGGGCCGTTCCACACAATGGTGGCTGCGGCGCCAATCTCCTTGGAGAAGACCGCAATCGACTTCGGACCAATGTCCAGTCCCATCCACTCGGCAGGGAAGGCCCCGGTGCCTTCAAACACCTTGGTGTTCGCATCGGCCGCGAACTTGTCTGCCAGGATGTGATCCACCGGCAGCAGGAAGCGCACGCCCTTGGCCTTCGCTTTGTCCAGCGCTGCCTTGGCAATGTCCAGCTTGTCGGCCTCCACCAGCGACTTGCCCACTTCCTGGCCCTGCGCCTTGAGGAAGGTGTACGCCATGCCGCCGCCAATCAGCAGCGCATCCACCTTGTTCAGCAGGTTGTCGATCACCTTGATCTTGTCGGAAACCTTCGCGCCGCCGATGATCGCCACAAACGGCTTGGTCGGATTCTCCAGCGCTTTGCCGAGGTATTGCAGCTCTTTTTCCATCAGCAGGCCGGCAGCCGACTGCTTTACATAGTGCGTAATACCCTCGGTGGATGCATGGGCGCGGTGTGCGCTGCCAAAGGCGTCATTCACGTAAATGTCACACAGCGAAGCCAGCTTCTTCGCAAACTCGGGATCGTTTGCCTCTTCTTCAGCGTGGAAACGCAAATTCTCCAGCAGCAGCACCTGCCCGGACTCCAGCTGCAAAGCCAGTTCCTTCGCGATGTCGCCCACACAATCCGGCGAAAAGGCGACGTTCACGCGCGACGTCACGTCGTGGTCCAGCAGCGTGCGCAGGCGATCCACCACCGGGCGCAGGCTGTACTTCGGATTCACCTTGCCCTTGGGCCGTCCCAGGTGCGAGGCAAGAATCAGCTTCGCCTTGTGACGCAGCGCGTACTCAATGGTGGGCAGCGTTTCGCGGATACGCGTATCGTCAGTGATCTCCGAGCCGTCTTCAGTGAGCGGCACGTTGAAGTCCACGCGCATGAACACGTGCTTGTGAGCAAGATCGAGATCGCGAATCGAGAGTTTCGACATGGAATTTTCTCCGTTAAAAAATCGGTTTCATGATTCGAGGACAGCATCGGCTTCAATTTCAATTCGCCAGGCAGGGTTCAAAAGCTGGGCAACCACCACCATCGTCGCTGCCGGGCGAACCGATCCGAAAAATTCACCGTGGACACGCCCAATGGCTTCCCAGTCCTCGACGTGGGTGAGATACATGCGCGTGCGGACCACCTGGTCCAGCCTCGCGCCGGCTTTCTCCAAAGAAGACTGGATCAGGCCAAGAACCTGGCGTGTTTGCGTCGTGACGTCTTCATTGTCGGCGCCAACCGGACCTGTTCCGGAAACGTGCACCGTATTGCCAACACGAACCGCCCTGGAAAAACCGATGATGGGTTCGTAGGGTGACGTGCCGGCAATGTTCTGGCGCATATCAGAACTCCTCGGATGGGCGAAACGCAGGGATATGGAATTTCATTCCACTTGGTAAACCCCAGGCCCGAGCTTCATCGAACCTGGGGTCGTGCATTCCAGCAGATCGGCTTGTCTTACAGACCCTTCTTCGTGAGGAAGAGAATGAGGTCGCGAACGCGGCTCGAATAGCCCCACTCGTTGTCGTACCAGCTGATTACCTTCACCGACTGGCCCAGCACCTTGGTCAGCTGCGAGTCGAAAATCGAAGAGCGGGCATCGCCCTTGAAGTCGCTCGACACCAGCGGAGCCGTCTCGTAGCCAAGGATGCCCTTCAGCGCGCCCTTCGATGCGTCTTCCACAGCCTTGTTCACGCTCTCCACGCTCACCGGCTTTTCGGCGATAAAGGTCAGGTCCACCACCGAAACGTTCGGGGTTGGGACGCGAATCGCAAAGCCGTCCAGCTTGCCGGCCATCTCCGGAATCACCAGCTTCAGAGCCTTCGCGGCGCCGGTCGAGCTCGGGATCATGTTGATCGCGGCAGCGCGGGCGCGGCGCAGGTCCTTGTGCGGGAAGTCGAGGATCACCTGGTCGTTGGTGTAGCTGTGGATCGTCGTCATGATGCCGGAAACGATGCCAAAATTCTCATGCATCACCTTCACAAGCGGCGCCAGGCAGTTCGTGGTGCACGACGCATTCGAAATCACGTTGTGCTTGGCCGCGTCATATTTGTTTTCGTTCACGCCCAGTACCATGGTGATGTCTTCGTTCGTGGCCGGTGCGGAAATGATGACTTTCTTCACGGTATTGCCGAGGTGAACCCTCGCCACGTTGGCGTCGGTAAAGCGGCCCGTCGACTCAACCACGATCTGCGCGCCCACAGACTCCCAGGGCAGCTTGGCCGGGTCCTTCTCGGCAAACACCCGCAGCTTCTTGCCGTCGATCGAAATCGAATCTTCGGTCGCCGTGACCTCGTGCTTTAGGTTGCCAAGAATCGAATCGTACTTGAGCAGGTGCGCCAGCGTCGCGGGACTCGTCAGGTCATTGACGGCAACAACTTCGATGTCGGGGTTCCCGAGGGATGCGCGCAGAACATTGCGGCCAATGCGGCCAAAACCGTTGATTCCAACCTTCACTGCCATGAAAATTCTCTCCTTATGGATTGCTTGGGCGTGCCTTTTGGGTAGACAACCGGTGGCGAGCGACGCCAGTTCGACCACCAAATTTGATGCTAGCATTGTGTGGATTTTCGTGTTGGGCGTAACCCGGCGACGCACGCCAAAACTTAACTCTGTTTGTACGCCGCCCGCCCGTACCGTTTGCGATGACTTCCCGACTGTGTTACATCCTCAACTATAAAGACTATGCGCGAATGGATGCGTGAACGCATGAGAAGACGCTCCAAGCGTGGACCGAATCTTTCTGAGTCCACTGGAAAAATCGGACAGGAGCTGCCGTCCTCCGGGCCGGCGCCCCTTAGCCCTTCCTATCTCGATGAAGGCCTGAAAACAACGCACGAAGAGGAACCGGCGGAGGCCACACCCGCTCCTGCGCACGCGCAAGTAGAGGAGCCTGTTGCACAGCCGGAATCTGTCGAAGCCATGGAAGCCCCGGCTCCCGGCAGCCTCGTCGTGGAAACCCAGCCCGAATCACCCTCAGTTCCTCCGCCAGAGGTACAGGCCGCCGCACCGGCAGGTAGCACGCAGGGCCCGCGCGGTTATGTCGTGCTGGCTATCGGCCTGCCCGGCTCGGGCAAAACCACCTGGTTCAAGCGCCGTGGCGTACAGCCGCTTTCGAGCGACATGCTGCGGTCAATCCTCTTTGACGACATCACGGAACAGCGCTATCAGGGGCTGGTCTTTTCGACGTTGCGCTCGCTTCTCCGCGCACGCCTCATCGCAAAGATGCCGTGGAATTACGTGGACGCGACGAACTTATCGCCGCATGAGCGCCGCCAGTGGATCAAAATGGCGAAGAGCTTCGGCTATGAGGTACAGGCCGTCTTCTTCGATGTTCCCCTGGAGGTTTGCCTGCAGCGCAACAGCCGCCGCGAACGCGTCGTCAATGACGAAGTCATGCGCAAGATGGCCGAGCGGCTCCGCCCGCCGAGCTTCAAGGAAGGCTTTTCAAAAATTACCGTGGTTCGCGTTAAGGGTGCGGCAGCTTCAACACCGCTGCCCGAGCCGCCCACCGCGGAGTAAAATCGTCACAGAACCCTTCAACGCAATGCCGGGCCAATGGCTCGGCATTGTTTTTGCCTGTGATTTTGCCGAAATCATTTGCGAACTTCTCAAGGAAGATGAACTATGACTGAATCCGCCCCCAAACCGTCCGCAGACCGCAGACTCGAACCATGGCTGCGAGGCACTCTCACGGACGTTCCTGCTGTCGCACGAGCTGTGCTGCACGCCATTGAAATCGCGCAGGAAGACGCCCAGCGCTGGTGCGCCGATCTCACCACTGAGGAACTCCACGCTCAGCCCTTTGGACTTACACCCGCGGCCTTTCATCTGCGCCATATCGGCCGCAGCCTCGACCGCCTGCTCACGTACGCCGAAGGCAATCAGCTCGACGTCACCCAGATGGCAGCCCTCCACGTGGAACTGGAACCTGGAATGGCCAGGGAACTCATTTTCCAGGAACTGGCCATGGCCTGCCAGGAGGCCTCCCTGCGCGTCCGCGCTCTCGCCCATGCCGATATGGAAGAACCTCGCGGCGTCGGCCGCAAGGGGCTGCCCACCACCGTCGGCGGCTTGCTGGTTCATTGCGCCGACCACACCCTCCGTCACACCGGCCAGATCGTAACCACCGCAAAACTGCTTCTCGCTCTTCGCGAGTCAGGCACAACCACGAAGTGAGAAAATAAGTCGAATGCGAGTGACCGTCGAGCGGCTGCGGCTTTGGATCCTGATCGCCGCATCTTTGCTGATTCTGGTTCTCGCTGGATTCTTCCTCTGGGGCGGCCTCCAGTACAGACACATCGTTCAGAACCTGCCTCATCGTCTCGGCGTTAACATCGAGCAGACAGCCAGCGGCTTCACAATTTCAAAGTCCAGTCACGGCCACACCCTCTTCACCATCCACGCCTCGCGCCTCATCAGTTTCAAAAACGACAAGGCCGAGCTGCACGAGGTTTCCATTACGCTTTACGGCCCTCCGGGCAGCCATCGCACCGACAGAATCTACGGCGCGGAATTTGAATACGACCGCAACACCGGCATTGCCAGCAGTCAGGGAAAGGTCGAAATCGACCTCGAAAATCCTTCGCAAGAAGGGCAGGCAAACCCGCAGCGTCCCATCCATGTCCAGACCAGCCAGCTCACCTACAATTCCAGAACCGGCCTGGCCCAAACCAGCCAGTACACGGAGTTTTCACTCCCGCAGGGTTCAGGACATGCCGTGGGGGCCACCTACAACTCCAGGACCGGCCTGTTGGTCATGGAGCGGCAGGTCTACCTGCAGACGCAACCATCGAATGCACCTGCAGGCTCCCACTCTGGTGCTGGGGCCGTGATCCGTGCTGCCCATCTCAGCTTTCTACGCGACAGCAACCAGGCAACGCTGCTTACGCCCGTCATTCAGTACCGCAACAGTACCACCAGCGCCACCCAGGCGTTGCTCTACTTCCGGCCCGATGGCTCTGCCGATCACCTCACTGCGCAGGGCAACGTCCGCATGACCTCCACTACTGGCGCCACGTTCCAATCGCAAGTCGCTCAAATACGTCTCAGCCCTAAAAATCAGCCTGAGACGGCCTATCTCAGCGGAGGAGTTACCTACGCAAGTCATGCGCCCAACCAAACCATGAGCGGCTCGGCACAGCAGGCACATCTTCTTTTCGTGTCGGATCCCGGCCATCCCAGCCGGTCGCTGCTCCGCCATGCCCAGTTCGACCAATCGGTGCACTTTGTAGAGCGGTTGATCGGCGTCCCCGGTGATCCCAGGGCTGTTTCCACGCGCGACCTGCACGGCGCCCGCGTGGATGTCGCATTTGTTCCGATGCACCATGACAGAACGAGTGCCCCCCAAACCATCACCATCCGTCAGGACGCCGTTGCCACCATGCGTACGGTCTACACGCACCAGCCGGCGCAGCAGACCACCATCCGCGCAAACACACTCGTCGCCACCCTCGTCGACGGCCGAACCTTGCGCACCATCGACGGAGCCGGCAATGCGGAAATCAGCAGTATCGGCTGGAACGGTGCCACAAACACCACCCACAGCGACGTTCTGCGCCTCACCTTTGCGCCTCAGCCGCAGAAACGAAGCATGCGGCACGGCTCCGCGCAGCCTGGCGTCCATGCGCAGTTGGTCTCCGCCGTCGAAATCGGACACGTCGTGATGCGGCAGGAGCCTGCAAAGAAATCAGGCAGTGTACAGCAGCCCGTCACCGCCTGGGCCAAGCATGCGGACTACACCGCCGCGGACGAAACGGTGCGCCTGAGCGGCAATCCGCGCCTGCAGCAGGGAAGCGTACTCGAACTGGCCGCCGATGCCATTGACTACCACCGCCGCAGTGGCAATGCGCTCGCAACGGGCAATGTCAAAGCCACCTATCGGCAGCCCTCCGGCGCGGCAAATGCAGCGCCGTCGCAAACCGTTCCGCAGTTGGGCGGCAAAGGCGCCACGCATGTCGTCGCGGCCCGCGCGGAATTCTCCGCCACCAGGAGCGACGCCTTCTTTTACGGCAGGCCGGGACAGCCGGCTCGTCTGTGGCAGGGCGGCAACTCCGTCTCAGCTCCAGTCATTGAGCTGCGCCGCAAACCCCAGGAACTGCGCGCCTACGGCTCGGGCGCTGACTCGGTAAATTCAGCCTTCGCTGCCGTCATGGGCGCCAAGGCACCATCCGGCCTCGTGCGAGTCATCAGCGATACGCTCACGTATTCTGGTAAATCCCATCAGGGCGAATTCCGCGGCCACGTCCAGGCTGTCGATACCTTCGGCACTATGCGCGCCGCCAACATCACCATGCGCATCTCGCCCGCTGAAAACCACCAGCCAGCACATCTCAATGAAATGGTTGCAACTGGAGACGTCATTCTCACCCAGCCCGGCCGTCGCGCCGCTGGAACCCGCCTCGTCTACACCGCAAAAGATGAGCGCTACGTGCTCACCGGTCGCCCCGGAGCCCTGCCGTACCTTGTTGATCGCGTCCATGGAAAGACAACGGGCGCGGCGTTGATTTTCAATAACCGGAATGATAGCGTCGAGGTCAGTGGGGGTGAGGGAAGCGCAGTAACCGAAACTCGCATTCCGAGGTAAATGCACAGGCTCTACACGGACCACATCACGAAGGCATACAAGAGCCGTCAGGTCGTCCGCGGCGTGAGCGTGGAGGTATTTGAAGGCGAAGTCGTAGGGCTTCTCGGGCCGAACGGCGCCGGCAAAACCACCAGCTTCTACATCACCGTCGGCCTAATTGCACCGGACTCCGGCCGCGTTTTCGTTGACGGCGAAGACATCACTCGCGTTCCCATGTACATGCGCGCCCGCCAATACGGCATTAGCTACCTGCCGCAGGAGCCATCAGTTTTTCGCAAGCTCACCGTCGAGGAAAACATCCTTGCCGTGCTGGAAGCGCAGCCCCTTCCGCAGGAAACCCGCCGCGCGCGCACGGAAAAGCTCATCGATCAGCTCAACCTCGGCCACATCCGCAAGACTCGAGGTTACGCGCTCTCTGGCGGAGAACGCCGCCGCGTTGAAATCGCGCGCTGCCTCTGCATCCAGCCGTCATTCATTCTCCTCGACGAGCCGTTTTCCGGTATCGATCCCATCGCCGTTCTCGATCTCCAGGAAATCATTTCCGGTCTCAAGACCCAGGGCATTGGCGTGCTCATCACCGACCACAATGTGCGCGAAACGCTCTCAGTGACAGATCGTGCCTATATCATTAACGAAGGACAGATCTTCCGGCACGGTACGCCGGAGGAACTGGGTGGCGATCCTGAAGTGCGCAGAGTTTACCTGGGTCAAGGCTTTTCACTGGCCTGAAAGTACTCCGAATGTCATGGTTCAATTCCCGAATTCCCTCACCAGACACTCTGCATAGCATGTAAACTCAGGGGCAAGTTCCTCTGCCGAGAAGAAGTGTAATGGCTCTACTGCAACCAAAGCTCAATCTGAAAGTCGCCCAAAGGCAGATCCTCACGCCCGGGCTGATGCAGATGGTCAGCGTCCTGGCGCTGAACAAGATTGAGCTCAAAGAAATGATTCAGGCTGAAATCTGCGAAAATCCCGTTCTCGAGGAAATGGAAGAAAACGTTCCACTTATTGACGACGTGGCACGCCGTGAAGAAGACCACGACCGGATGCTCGAGGCCAAGAACGACGAACCCGAGAAGAAGGATCCCTTCGACGAGATCGACTTCGGTTCTTATTTTCAGGAATATCTCGACCCCGGCTTCCGCACGCCCAACAGCTACGAACTCACCGAAAAGCCGTCCATCGAGAATTTTCTCTCTGCGCCCAGCACCCTCAGCGACTATCTGCTGTGGCAGCTTGGCTCGCTCAGCCTCAGCACCGCGATTCGCGACGCTGCCGAATACATCATTGGCAACCTCAACGAAGACGGCTACCTGACCATCCCTGAGGACGAGCTCCTCGAGGGCTACCTGCGCGAACAATTGGTACCGGAAGCCCATGGTGAATCGTCTCCCAATGGTCACTCTGCAACATCCATAACCTCCCTGCCGCCCGCCATGGTCGAACGGGCTCGCGCCCACCTCTCTGCCGGCCTTGATGTCGTCCGCCAGTTGGACCCCCTCGGCATTGCTTGGCCCGATCTCCGCACCTGCTTGCTCTCACAGATCACCGCGCAGCAACGCGAGTTCGAGATGATCTACGGCCGCGGCCGCACCACCCCGCCTCGCGATCCTCAACCCGTTGAAATTCCGCTGGACATCGCTGCCAAGGCCGAACAGAACGGTCACCATGCACCCGGCGATCCGGCCGAACAGCCCTCTGCAGACGACTCCGGCGAAGAACCCTCTGCCCAGACCCGCATGGCCGTCTTTGAAACAGCCACGGTAATTCTGGACCGCCACATGCTGCTGCTCCAGAAGCGCGACCCCCGCGAACTGGCCAAGGCTGTCGGCAAATCCGTGGAGGAAACCCAGCGCGCTATCGACTTTATCCGCACCCTCGACCCGCGCCCCGGCCAGCGCTACAACCGCTCTGAGGCGCGCCTCATCGAGCCGGATGTCGCTTTCGTCAAGCGCGACGATGAATTCGTCGTCGTGATGAACGACGAAGACCTTCCCACGCTGCGCCTCAACCACGGTTACCGCCGTCTCCTGCACAAGGAAGGCGCCGAAAAGGAAGTCCGCGACTACGTCAAGGAGCGCTACCGCTCCGCGCTTCAGCTCATGCGCAACATTGAGCAGCGCAAAAATACCATCCTGCGCACTTGCGAAGCCATCGTCCGCCGGCAAACCGAATTCCTCGAACGTGGCATCGAAGCTATGAAGCCGATGATGATCAAAGAAGTTGCGGAAGAGATCGGCGTTCATCCCTCCACGGTCAGCCGTGCCGTGTCGAACAAATATGTCCATACCCCGCAGGGCGTCTTCGAGCTGCGTTTCTTCTTCTCTGAAGGCGTCAATGGACCGGAAGGCTCCGGCCTGCCGCTTGTCCTGCTCAAGCGCAAAGTCAAGAAACTGATTGAGGAGGAAGATCCGGCCAAACCGCTCACCGACGATCAGATTGCGCAACTCCTGGATACGCAGGGAATTCACGTCACCCGTCGAACGGTCGCCAAGTACAGAGAAGACATGCAGATACCCAGCACACATCAGAGGCGGGTCCGCACCTGAACCGCTTCATTCTCGTTGACCCAACAACAACGGAGGGTCCGCTATGCAGATTGAGTACACCGGCCGTCACGTCCATATCACCCAGGCTTACCGCAAGCTCTGCGAAGAGGGTCTGGGGCGCGTTCACAAGATCCTGGGCCGTGTCCTGAGCGCCCACGTCGTGCTCAGCTCAGAGAAATACCGCTATACAGCTGAAATCACCATCAAAATTCGCGGCGCCAGGCTGGTCAGCGTCGGTGAATCTACCTCCATGGACACCGCCTTGCGCATGGCCCTCGACAAGGCTGAGACTCAGGCCAAACGCCAGACAAAAAAGACAGTTGCCAACAAGCGTCTGCCCAAGGTCGAAAAGACCACTCTCGAACCCGTATTGACCCGCGTCCGCCGCGGAGCCGCCATCCGCAGCACCGCTGACCGCAGCGCCGCCGAAGCCGATGCCCCGACGCCAGCTCAGGCCGCTGCCCGCAACGGCAAAAACGGGACGTCGGCACGCGCCGCGGCCAAGCCCGTAGTGCCGGTCACCGTGCATAGCTTCCCGGCAAAAAAGCCGGTCATCGAGCCGCACGTCGTCCGTTCGCTGGACTCGGTCGCTCTGCGCCCCATGACCCTCGAAGAAGCCGTCAAGGAAGCTGAATTTCGCGACCGCGACGTCTTCGTCTTCCGCCGTAATAGCGACGGCGCGCTATGCGTCCTTCACCGCAAGCGCGACGGGAAAATGGAACTGATTGAAGCGCCGTAAAACGAAGCTCATCGCATCCATAAATCGTCCTCTTGCCCGGTCGGAGCGAACTTCCTGTAGCTTGAGACCGAAACCTCAACCCTTTGCGCGGCTTTTCCGTTCAGACAAGCCGCGCTTCACCATTCCTGTGATTTCTGGCAACGGCAAATTCCGTCTGATGCTACGATGTGCCCATGCCCACAAAGCGGCATAAGGCAGCATCGCGTCCTCCCAAACCATCCTCCCTCAAGCCTGCTGCCGAGCCGCAGGCCCTGGCGGAGATAGCCCCACCTGCGCGCGAACTCGTCATCCTCTCTGGCCTTTCCGGCTCCGGCAAGCTCTCGGCTCTCAAAGCCTTTGAGGATCTCGGCTACTACGCCGTCGACAATCTTCCCATTGAACTGGTACCGCGCTTTGGCGAACTCGTCGTGCAGTCGGTCGAAATCACCCGCGCCGTTCTCGTCGTCGACGCTCGCGAAGGGCAGGGAATCGAGCGATTTCCTGACACCTTGCGGGAACTTCAGCGCACCCTCAAAACCACGGTCGTTTTCCTTGAGGCATCCACGCCCGTGCTCATGCGGAGATTCTCAGAGACCCGCCGCCCACACCCCGTGGGTCGCAACGAACAGGTAGGTCGTGCCATCGCCCGCGAGCGGCGCATGCTGGCCCCGCTGCGCAAGGTGGCCGACGTCATCATTGACACCTCAAAGTTCAACGTGCATGAACTCCGCGCCTTCATTCAGGATCGATTCACAGGCGGGCACGCCGGACAGTCCATGCTCATTTCCTCCCTGAGCTTCGGCTATAAGCACGGATTGCCCCTTGAAGCAGACCTGGTCTTCGATGTGCGCTTCCTGCCCAATCCGCATTTCGTCCCGGAGTTCCGCCCGCTCACCGGCCAGGACGAAAGAGTGGCGAAATACATCTGCAAATTTGCCCAGACCGGCGAATTCCTCGACAAGGTCACTGACCTGCTGCTCTTCCTCTTGCCCCATTACATCCACGAGGGGAAAAGCTACCTCACCGTCGCCTACGGGTGCACCGGCGGCCAGCACCGCTCCGTCATGATCGCCGAAGAAGTGGCGCACCGTCTCGAAAAGAGCGGTTACCGCGTCAAGGTGGAGCATCGCGATATGCCTCGCTGAAGTCATCCCGACCAGATAAAATACTGGGATGAGTTCGAAGAAGGCCGGCAGATGAATCGATTGTTCCGGCTCCTTCATTACGCGCGGCGTTACACGCTGCAGATCATTGGCGCGGTCCTCATGGCTGCGGGCGTCGGCCTGTTTGATGCCTTCCGCGTACTTCTTGTCGGCCCAATCTTTGACGATGTCCTCCACCCCGGCGGAGTCCCGCATCAGAAAATCCCGCTCATTTCCAAGGCATTTCCACACATCACACTGCAGCAGTTTGTCCCGGCTAGCCTGCACAATGACTGGAACATCGTCGCCTACGCCCTGATCCTCTCCACGCTCTTCAAAGGACTTTGCGACTACGCCGGCACCTACCTCGCCAGCTACGCCGGTTACGGGACCATTACTGATCTCCGCAACGACCTCTACCAGGCAATCCTGTCCCGTTCGGCTTCCTTTTTCCAGAAGCACACCACCGGCACGCTGCTCTCCGCGCTCATCAATGACATCGAACTGGTCCAGTTCTCGATGTCCACCATCCTTTCCGGTTTTCTGCAACAGCTCTCCACACTGATCTTCATGGTTGGCGTGGTCATTGTCCTCGGCGGCAAGCTGGCGTGGATTCTCGTTATCTTCATTCCCATAGTTTTCCTGTCCATGCGCCGCATTGGCCGTGGGGTCCGCAGAACCACACGCAAGGGTCAGGACAAACTCGCCGAAATCCAGAACATCCTTCACGAAACCATCACCGGCAACCGCATCGTGAAGGCCTTCAACATGGAGTCATGGGAGCTGTTCCGGTTCCGAGACGCTGCCCGCCGCCTGCTGCGTGCCAACCTGCGAACCGTCAGTGCGCAGGCCGTCAGCTCGCCCCTTATGGATCTCATCGGCGCCGTCGCCATTGCATTGCTGCTCCGCCTTGGGCACGCCGAAATCAATCATCACAACATGAAGCCGGGCGTCTTTCTCGCCCTCATCGTGGCCCTCTTCAAGCTCTACGATCCCGTCCGCCGCTTCGCCATTTACTGGAACAACTTTCAGCAGGCAATCGGCTCCTCACAGGCCATCTTCGAGTTCATCGACGCGCAGGACCGTGTTTTGGAAAAACCCGGCGCGTTTGCCCTCAAGGAATTCCACGAGGCCATCACTCTCGATCATGTCGGCTTCAATTACTCCGATGAAGAAGGCGTGAAAGAAGTCCTGCACAACGTCGATCTCACCATTCGCTGCGGAGAAGTCGTCGCGCTCGTCGGCCCCAGCGGAGCAGGCAAGACCACGCTCGTCAATCTCATCCCGCGTTTCTTTGATGTCACCAGCGGCCGCGTTCTCATCGACGGCCACGATCTTCGCGACGTGACGCTGGCATCCTTGCGTCATCAGGTCGCCACTGTTACCCAGGAAACCGTCCTCTTCAACGACACTGTTCGCAACAACATTGCCTATGGCCAGCCCGATGTTCCGCTCTCTCGCGTGAAGGAGGCCGCGAAAGCCGCCCTCGCCCACGACTTCATCGAGCGCATGCCTGACGGCTATAACACCGTCATCGGCGAAAAAGGCTTCCGACTCTCCGGTGGCGAACGCCAGCGCATCGCCATCGCCCGCGCCATCCTCAAGAACGCGCCCATCCTCATCCTCGACGAAGCCACCTCCGCTCTCGATGCCGAAAGCGAAGCCCTCGTCCAGACTGCGCTCGCCAATCTCATGCAGGATCGCACCAGCATCGTCATCGCGCATCGGCTCTCCACGGTGCGCCGCGCCGACCGCATCGCCGTCGTCGAGTCCGGCTCCATCACCGCCATCGGCAGTCACGAGGAATTGCTCCTCAGTTCGCCCACGTATCAGAAACTATACAAGTTACAATTTATGAATATCGAACCCATGAACGCATACGATCTGGCCGTCAGCGAGGCTGCCGAATGAGCGAAACCCCATCTCCCGCTACCGCCCCGGTCATGTCCATGACCGGCTTTGCCCGTGTGGAAGGCATCGTCTCTGAAGGACTCGGCTTCACGCTCTCCATAAAAAGCGTCAATCATCGTTTTCTCGATCTCAGCCTTCGGCTGCCCGGTGGGCTTGACGGCCTTGAAATGAAGCTCCGCCAGTTACTCAAGGAAAAAATTGCGCGAGGCCATGTCGATATCACGCTCAATCTCTCCCGCGCGGCCACCAACCGCATCGACTACGACCCCGCGCGTCTTGCCGCCTACGTCGATGCTTTCCGCGCCGCCGCCGCTGACCTCGGCGTCACCAGTGAACCCGACCTCAACGTCATCTTCCGCCTTCCCGGCGTCATCAACCAGGAAGCCCGCACCGAAGAGGCTCCTGAAGTCATCGAGGCTGCCGTCCTCTTGCAGATAGATTCACTCGTGGAAGCCCTCAACACGATGCGCCTCCACGAAGGCTCCGCTCTGCGACAGGACCTCAAGGCCGGTCTTGACCGCCTTGCAACTTCCGTCGAGCAGGTCGCTGCCTTCCGCGAAGATGTCCAGCAGGCATATTTCGAGCGCCTGCATCAGCGCATGAGCAAGATGATCGGCGGCAGTGTCGACGACAACCGGCTCCTGCAGGAAGCCGCATTGCTCGCCGAGCGCAGCAGCATCGACGAAGAACTGGTCCGCATGCGCGCCCACATCGCACACTTCCACGGCCTTCTCGACACCGGCGGCGAAGTCGGCAAGAAACTCGACTTCCTGTTGCAGGAGATGAATCGCGAGGCCAATACGCTGCTTTCCAAGACCAGCGGCGTCGCCGGCAAAGGCTCGCAGATTACTGAAATTGGCCTCGCCATCAAGTCAGAAATCGAAAAAGCCCGCGAACAGGTGCAGAATCTACAGTAAATTCAGGCAAAGGACTCACTCCAGACGCCTCAGGAGACGGAACGAGCTTGGCAGGCCTTCTTTTCATCATCTCAGCCCCTTCGGGATCAGGTAAATCTACGCTCGTGCACGAGCTGCGCTCGATCGAAAAGCATTTGGATTTTTCCGTCTCCTACACCACGCGCGCTCCCCGCGGCTCGGAAGAGGATGGTCGCGAATACCACTTCGTCACCCGCGAACAATTTGAAAAGATGATCGCCGCCGATGAGCTTCTCGAATATGCTGACGTCTTCGGCAACTACTACGGCACCGCCCGTTCCACGCTACGTGAATCCCTCGCGAACGGCCGCGATCTGCTGCTCGATATTGACGTGCAGGGCGCCGAACAGGTCCGCAAAAAACTCCCCGAGGCCATCTCCATCTTCATTCTGCCGCCCACTCCGGAAATCCTGAAGATGCGCCTCACCAATCGCAGCCGCGCCGAGGGAAAAGTCGACGAAGGCGTCATCGAGCGCCGCCTCGCCAAAGCCCGCCAGGAAATCGAAAACTACCGCAAGTACAAATACGTCCTCGTCAACGACGTTCTTCCGCGTGCCGTCGATGAGCTTTCCGCCATCGTCAAGGCAGAGCGCTATCTCCATGAAGGCGATGACCTTTCACGCAAGGGAGTCCAGAAGGTCCTCGGGATCGCCGAAAGCTGCCGCGAGTCAAACGCCGTCGGCCGCCTGCGCCCGGTGCTCGATTCCTTTGGTGTCCCTTTTCCACCGCAACCTGCACATGTTTAACGATTTCCGGGTTGACGCGCCCGCCTCCTTCGCTGCATCATGGGCGCAAATCCCATCGGCCCACGTCGGCCGCGCTTTGCAGAGGTGTATCTGGATGGCAGTGGAACGCGAATTCGACAGCAATTACCGCTATGTACTGGTGGCAGCTCGGCGCGCCCGCCAGTTGCAACAGGGATCTCAACCCCTCGTGACCAGCCGTACCACCAAACCCCACAAGGTCGCGCAGGAAGAGATCAAGGCCGGCCTGGTCGGTTACGTGCGCGGCAAAGAGCGGGTAAAGACTGACATTGAATCCACCATCGTCCCGCGCTTCGCCTCTCAGTCGTAGTCACAACCCGGTCACCCTGCCCCAACCCTCCCGGGCAGCCTGAAGCATCGTTGCTCATGACATCGAGCCGAGGCCACGCTCCGGCGCGCACGTTCCTTTCGCACCAGCCACAGCCGCGGAATCTCAACTCGTCTATTGGGGCAGGGAAAATGCTCTAAAATGACCATCATGAAAGTCACAGTTGGCGTCTGCGGCGGCGTTGCGGCATACAAAAGCGCGGAATTGGTCCGGGCCCTGCAGAAACAGGCGTTTGACGTCCAGGTGGTCATGACCGAAGCCGCACAGCGCTTTGTGCAGCCGCTCACCTTTGCCGCTCTCACCGGTAAAAAAGTCCTCACCAGCCTTTGGACGGAGCCGGAAACCGGTACAGCCGACCTCGTCTCTGCCATCGAGCACATCGACGCGGCGATCACGACCGATGCGCTCGTCGTCGCGCCCGCCACCGCCAACACCCTCGCCAAATTCGCCCATGGCATTGCGGATGACTTCCTCAGCACCATGTATCTGGCCACCTCGGCGCCCGTCATCGTTGCCCCGGCCATGAACGTCAACATGTGGCAGCATCCCGCCACACAGGCGAATATCGCCACCCTCGAGGCCCGTGGCGTCACCATCGTTGCCCCGGCCAGCGGCTATCTTGCCTGCGGCATGACCGGCGATGGCCGCCTGGCGGAAAACGAAGCCATCATTGCGGAGGTTCTCAACCACCTCCATTCCAGCCTTGATCTCTCCGGCGAAACCGTCCTCGTCACCGCCGGAGGCACGCGCGAAGCCCTCGACCCCGTTCGCTTCCTCGGCAACCGCTCCAGCGGAAAAATGGGCTATGCCCTTGCCGAAGCCGCAAGGCGCCGCGGAGCCCGCGTCATCCTCGTCAGCGCTCCCACTGCACTCCGGGTCCCGTCTGGAGTGGAGCTGGTCCCCGTTATCACCACCAGTGAAATGCGCGACGCCGTCATGAAGCACCTGCCTGAAGCCAGCCTCATCATCAAGGCCGCTGCCGTCGCCGACTATCGGCCCCGCGTCCGCGAAGAGCACAAGATGAAACGCTCCGGCCCGCTCACCGTCGAATTCGAACCCACCGAAGACATCCTCGCCGAAGTTGCGGAAAAGAAGCTCCCCGGCACGCTCGTCATCGGTTTCGCCGCCGAAACCGAAAACGCCATCATCCATGGCCGCGAAAAACTGCTGCGCAAGAACGCGGACGCCATCGTCATGAACGACGTTTCACAAGAGGGCATCGGCTTTGACTCCGACCGTAATGCCGCCACCTTCCTCACGCGCAATACAGCCATCGACCTGCCGGAAATGAGCAAGCGCGATCTCGCGCATCGCATCCTCGATGAGGTGCTCGTGCTCCGCCGGCCCCGCCTCGTCATCGCAGAAACAGGAACGGATCTCACAGGGCTATGACCGCGCGCCTCAACCCCGAGGTTGCGGCATTGGTCGAGGCGCGGCTTCGCTACTATCGCGATCTGGGCAGTTACGACCTTTACCGCCGCGGCCTGCCGCCTGCCGCCCTCGAAGACTCCGAGCCTGCCGCAACGGCGCAATCCGAAGTGACGAAAACGCTGCCGCCCACGCCACACGTAACCACGACAGCTACAGAAAGTGAGATTCCCGATTTGTCTCCGCGAGCCAGCCGCTCCGCCGTATCCGCAGCCCTTTCACCCGCTCAGGCGCTTCAGCTTCTCCGCGAAGAAATCGGTGACTGCACACGCTGCCCCTTAGCCTTTCTGGGTCGTCACACCATCGTCTTCGGCGATGGCGATCCGCACGCCCGCCTCATGTTTGTCGGCGAAGGCCCCGGCGCGGATGAAGATGCGCAGGGATTGCCCTTCGTGGGGCGCGCCGGCCAGCTTCTCAACAACATGATCACGGCCATGGGCCTCCAGCGCGAGCAGGTCTACATCGCCAACATCGTCAAGTGCCGTCCGCCGCAAAACCGCACGCCCGAACCGGAGGAAGCTCGCACCTGCGTGCCGTTTCTCTTCCGTCAGATTGAAATCATCAAGCCTGAAGTCATCGTCGCCCTCGGTTCCACCGCCGCCACTTACCTGCTCGAAGTAAAGAGCTCCCTGGCCGCACTGCGTGGCCGCATTCACATGGCCCACAACAGCAAGCTCATCGTCACCTATCACCCTGCCTACCTCCTTCGCGACCCGCGCCAGAAAAAAGAAGCCTGGATCGACCTCCAGATCGCCATGCGTGAACTCGGCCTCAAGCCAGCCAAACCAGCGGGGGATTAGCTCACCATGCCGGCCTTCTGTGACGTCGCGCTGCCGGTTCCGCTCGATCGCGTCTTCACCTACGCCACCGGCGACCACACCCCGCAGGTAGGTGTGCGCGTGCTGGTGCCGTTCCGCAACGAGAAGCTCTCCGGTATCGTCATGCGCCTGCATGATGACCCGCCCCCAGTCGACGCCAAGCCGCTCATCATGGTCATGGACGAGCAAAGCCTGCTTTCGCCGCAACTGCTCGACCTCGCCCGCTGGATATCACAGTACTATCTCGCCCCCATCGGCGAAGTGCTCCGCGCCATGCTGCCGCTCATGGCAGAAGTCCGCCGCCAGGTGCTTTTCCGCATCACAGACGCCGGCCGCGAAGCCCTCTTCGCCGGAGCCCAGCAGGGTTCGTCGCGCCGCTCGCGCCTTACCGCCCAGGAACAGGATCAGGAATACGCAGTCCTCAATTATCTCGAATCCGGCGAGGCCGCCCGCGCAGCCACCCTTCGCTCCAAAACCGGCGCCTCCGCCGATCTTCTGCGCGGTATGCTCCGCAAGCGATGGCTCGCGCGCGAAACCGCCGCGGAAGCCCGCCCCGCGCGCCGCACCGTGCGCGTCGCCCGCCTCGCGCAAAGCCTCGGCGGCGAATTCCGCCTGCCCCGCCTCAACGCCAATCAGCAGACCATCCTCGCTGCGCTGGCCGGCACTGCATTGGGTATCCCAATCCCGCAGCTTCGCGAACTCGAAGTCCCAGACTCCACCCTCGGCACACTCGTCCGTCGCGGCCTCGTCATCATCGAAGACCAGCCTGCCGACTTCATCGTCTCCGCCCTCCCATTGCGCGAGCATCCCGCCTTCACCCTCAACGCAGCCCAGCAGAAAGCCCTCGCGCGCATCACCGATGCAGTCGACGAAGGCGGATTCCGCCCGCATCTGCTCCATGGTGTCACCGGTTCCGGCAAAACCGCCGTCTACCTCGCCGCCATGCAGCATGCGCTTCAACGCGGCAAATCCTCCATCCTGCTCGTACCGGAGATCGGACTCACTCCCCAAATGGCCGCTCAGCTCCATCGCACCTTTGGTCAGGAGGTCGCTCTTCTGCACTCCGCGCTTCTTCCTGAGGAGCGCGCCGAGCAGTGGCACCGCATCCGCCGCCGCGAGGCCCGCGTCGTCGTCGGCACGCGCTCCGCCATCTTCGCGCCGGTCGAAGACCTGGGCCTCATCCTCGTCGACGAAGAACATGACGGCAGCTACAAGCAGGAATCCACGCCCCGCTACCATGCTCGCGACGTCGCCGTTATCCGCGCCAAGCTCGCGGGAGCCACAATCGTCATGGGGTCGGCCACTCCATCGCTCGAGAGCTGGCACAACGCCGCGGAAGGGAAGTATGCCCGCATCGAACTGCATGACCGCGTCCACCAGCGCCCCATGCCTGAGGTCGAACTCATCGACATGCGCCGTGAATTCCAGGAGACAGGCGCCGAACAGTTATTCTCCCGCAAGCTCATCGACGAAACCCAGGCCACGCTTGAACGAGGTGAGCAGGCCATCGTGCTCCTCAACCGCCGCGGTTACTCTTTCGTCGTGCTCTGCCGCGCCTGCGGAGAAAAGCTACAGTGCGAAAACTGCTCCATCTCGCTCACCTATCACAAGGCCGTACTCGCGCCCGACGAGCCCGCTCCCGTGGGCCAGCGCCTTGAATGCCACTATTGCGGTTACAAACGGCCCATCCCCAAACTCTGCCCCAAATGCGGCAGCGAACACCTCTATTTCCTCGGCGCCGGCTCACAGCAGGGCGAAGAGCGCCTGCAGGAAATCTTTCCCTCCGCGCGCATCGGGCGCATGGACCGCGACACCGTTCGCGGCCGCCATGACATGGAGCGCCTGCTCGCCAAACTTCACGCCGGGGAAATCAACCTCCTCGTCGGCACCCAGATGATCGCGAAAGGTCATGACATTCACGGCGTCACGCTCGTCGGCGTCGTCGGTGCCGACCATGCTCTCGGCCTGCCCGATTTCCGCGCCGCCGAACGCACCTTCCAGCTCCTCACTCAGGTTGCCGGGCGCGCAGGCCGCGGCGAGCTTCCCGGCAAGGTCATCGTGCAGACCTATTACCCCGAGCACTACGCCATCGAGTGCGCCCAGCGCCACGACTTCCACGGCTTCGCCCAGCGCGAAATGAAGTACCGTCGCTGGATGCGCTATCCGCCCTTCGCCGCCATCACCAACATCGTCTTGCAAAGCGAAGACTTCGCCCAGCTCACCGCCTGGGCCTCTGCCTTGGGCCGCTGGTTTGCATCCGCAGAATTTGAAGATGTCCGCGTTCTCGGCCCGGCCACCGCTCCCATCGCCCGCATCAAGCGCATGCACCGCATGCACCTGCTCCTCAAGTCGCAGTCGCGCCAGTCGCTCCAGCGTGTGCTACGCCTCGCCCGCTATCACGCAGAGGAACTCGGCATTCCGCCGCGCAACCTCACCATCGACGTCGACGCGGTCCATCTGATGTAAATCCCGTCGGTGATCCACCACGGCACTGTCCGTGCAATCGCTGTCTTACCCCAGCACCACCGGCTCCATCTCCAGCTCCACCCCGAACTTCTCCCGCACCGCCGCCTTGATCCGCTCCGCAAGCGCCAGTACGTCGTCTGCCGTCGCTTCGCCGCGATTGATCAGCGCCAGCGTGTGCCGGCTGGAGATTCCCGCCCGGCCCATCGTGTAACCCTTGGGAAATCCCGCATGCTCTACCAGCCACGCTGCCGGCAATTTCACTCGGCCTTCGCCTGCTGGATACGACGGCACCGCCGCCGCCGCATCGCCTGCGATCCGCGCATAGTGCGCCTGCTCAACCACGGGATTCTTGAAGAAGCTCCCCGCGCTGCGGCAATCTGGTTCGCCTTCCACTATCAGCATGCCCTTGCCTTGCCGAATCTCTCTTACCGTCTCACTCACTTCCTCCAGCGTCGGCCTCGTTCCGGCGGGGAAGCGTCGCTGCAAATCCGCGTAGCTCAACCTCGGCTCGCCCGCCGCCCGCAACGCATACGTCACAGCCGTAACGATGTACCGTCCTCGTTTCACCGAGTTAAAAAGGCTACGCCGGTAGGCAAACCCGCACTCTGCTGCCGCGAGGTCCACAATTTTGTCAGTCTTGGTATCAAATGCGCGAACTCGGACGATCGTCTCCGCCACTTCCTGACCGTAGGCGCCCACATTCTGCACTGGCGTCGCGCCAACGGTCCCCGGGATTCCCGCCAGGCACTCGATCCCGGCATATCCGCGCTCAACCGCATGGCTCACAAAGCTATCCCAGGCCTCGCCGGCCGCGACCGCAAAACGGCCCTCGTCCTGCCGGATACCTCGCAGTCCCATATGAATCACCAGGCCCGCGAATCCTGCATCCCGCACCAGCAGATTGCTCCCCCCGCCCAGCACAAAAAAGGGAAGTGCGCGTGCCCGCGCGAAACGGACTGCTTCGGCCACCTCCTCATCGGTCCTGGCTTCGGCAAACCAACGCGCCGGTCCGCCAATGTGGAGGGTCGTATACGGTGCCAGCGTGACAAATTCCTCAAAATGCATGCTTGTCACAGCATCTCACGGCGTAACTCTCAAGGCGGCAGGTGAATTACGCCGCTCTGGCTGTATCTGCTGCAACCTCCGGCATGCGCTCGCGATAACGCAGTATCAGGCCGACCAGTTTGCGCGCCTCCCAATACCGCGGAACATACCTTTGTGGGCTCGACAGGCACCGCAGCAACCATCCCAACCCCATTCGGTCCGCCCAAACCGGAATCTTCACCTGGTCCCCGCTGAGAAAGGCAATCGCCGCGCCGATACAGTGG
Organism: Acidobacteriota bacterium; assembly: GCA_021799405.1. Next base: position 21,520 of record JAJZAL010000015.1, on the reverse strand, counting down.
ATCGCCGGCCGGTAGCCGACCGTATGCTTGATATACCTGCCCAGCCTCTCCTGCGTGCCGCCGCCCACCGTCACGATGATGTGCTTTGGCTGCCGCTCCCGCAACAATTCCAGGAGTTTCGGATCTTCGATTTCGCCCTGGTAGATCGGCGCCAGATAGACATGGGACTCAGGCACCAGAATCCCCTGGGAACGCAGCCACCGCAGGTTGCGCCTGGCACTTTGAGCGCTCGCCATTATCCAGACCGTATTGCCCGGAAGCCGCACTTCCCAATCGTTCAGCAGGCGACGCAGATACTCCAGACCGGACGTTCTGCGAATCCGGTCGCGATGCAGCAGGTTCCACAGCATCACCATCAACGCGCTGTCCGTAATGGCAAGATCGGCATCCAGCAGCGCCTCGCGGTAACCACTGTGGGTTGGCAAATCCTTCAGTGCAGGCGCTGCAGGCACTACCAGCAGCCCGCCCTTGGTCTTCATCTGTTTCACACTTTGTGCTGCAGTTCCGGTGAAAAATCGAATGCCGAGGATCTGTCGATAGAGATGATTCTCCATGGCCACCTTATTCAGTTGTTGGGGGGAAGATGAGCAAGCTATGGGGGGATCCGTGACTTAAGTTTCAACCATAGTAACCTAGTACAGGTCAAAATATGAAACAAAATTCGGAGTTTGGCAATAAAATTCACACGATCTTGATTCCGAAGGACTTCTGCCACACGTTCCGAACTGCCCGAAGGCGAGCACTCCGACTCCGAAACTCAGCTGCGGCCCGACAAGACACCCTGGAATCAGCACCTTACCCCTGTTTTGCTTCCAACTCCGCCCATCGTGAGTAAAGCGCGTCTACGGCCTGCTGTGCCTCTTCCATTTCTGCCAGCGCTGCCTGCAGGCGTACCGAATCAACCACCACGGCCGGATCCTCCAACGTCTGCCGCCGCTTCTTGAGCACCGACTCCGCCTCGGCAATGCGCTCCTCAATCGTCGCCCACTCCCGCGCTTCCAGGTACCCGAGCTTCTTCTTTACCGGGGCTGCCGGCGACGAAGCCTGGCTCCGTGTCGTCTCCGTCTTGGCCGCGGTTTCCGCCTTGCGCGCGGCCTCCTGCTCAGCCATCCACGCTTCCCATTGCGCATAATCGGCAAAACTGGCCGCTCCGCCTTGCCCATCCAACCCAATCACCACGCTTGATACCCGATCCAGCAAGTACCGGTCGTGCGTCACCAGCAGTACTGCCCCTGGATAATCCGTCAGGCTCTCCTCCAGAATCTCCAGCGTCGGAATATCCAGATCGTTCGTCGGCTCGTCCAGAATCAGCAAATCCGCCGGCTGCAGCATCATCCGCGCCATCAGCACCCGCGCCCGTTCACCGCCGCTGAGTCTTTCCACCGGCTGGTTCAGTTGCTCCCCGGTAAACAGGAATCTCGCCGCCCACGATGCCACGTGCACGACGCTGCCATTCACCACTACCGAATCACTGTCCGGAGCCAGCGCCCGCCGCAGCGTCTGGTTTCCGTCCAGTTGTCGGGTCTGTTCAAAGTACGTCACCTTCAGAGCATTCGCCCGCTGGATCGTCCCAGCCTCCGGCTCCAGTTCGCCTGCGATCAGCCGCAGCAGCGTCGTTTTGCCGCTGCCATTCGGTCCCACAATGCCCACGCGCGCCCCGGCCACAACAGGAAAGTTCAGTCCTGAAAACAGCTTCCGCCCATCCACCGAGTACTGGACGTCTTCCATCTCCACCAATCGCTTCGTCTGCCGGTCGGTCGCCGTAAAATCGATTCCCGCCGTCGCGGTCTTCATCCGGCTGCTCACATCCGCCAGCTCGTCCATCAGTTCGTAAGCCTTGTCGATCCGCGCCTTGGCCTTCGTCGCACGAGCCTTGGGACCGCGCCTCAGCCATTCCTGCTCCACGCGCACACGATTCTCCAGCGATTCCTGCCGTTTTGCCTCGCTCGCCAGAAATGCCTGCTTCGCATCCAGAAAATCCGAATATGTTCCCTTGGCCCGCAGCAACCCCGACGGATATGCCCGGCTCAGCTCCGCAATCTCACGCGCAAAATTCTCCAGGAAATACCGGTCGTGGCTGATCGCCACCGTCGCAAACTGCGCCTGCCGGATCAAATCCTCCAGCCACGCAATCCCCGCCAGGTCCAGATGATTTGTCGGCTCATCCAACAGCAATAGATCCGGCGCCTGCACCAGCCCCTTCGCAATCGCCAGTCGTTTCTTCCATCCGCCGGAGAGCGATGCCGCCTCCGCTCCAAAATCCGTAAACCCAGCCTTGCCCAGCGTCGCGCGCAGCCGCGTCTCCCACTCATCGTGAGGTGCCTTCGCGCGCCTCAGCGCCGCCTCCACCACGCCCCTCACCGTCACGCCCGGCTCAAACTGCGACTCCTGCTCGATGTAAACCAGCCGCGCGCCGCCGCGCAGAGTCACTTCGCCCGCGTCCGGCTCCTCTTCGCCAGCAAAAATGCGCAGCAGCGTCGACTTCCCGCTGCCGTTTGGCCCGATCACGCCAATGCGGTCGCCGTCGTTCACGGTAAAGGAAATCTCACGGAACAACGGCGTCGCGCCAAAGGCCTTGCTCACAGATTGTGCGTTTAACAGAAGTGGCAAATCGCTTCGTCCTTGCTGCAGGCCTTGCGCCAAGGGCGCTGTCGCTGGTGCGACCGATACTTACCGTACAGCGGCTACGGCGCTTTCGTACTCGGTCAATGGGCCCTTGAAGTCTTCAATTTCGCCGTCCTTGAAGTGCCAGATGCGCGTCCCCACCTCATCAATCAGGTCGTAGTCGTGCGTCACCAGCAGCACCGTGCCTTCGTAGCGCTGCAGCGCCTGGTTCAGCGCCACAATCGACTCCAGGTCCAGGTGATTCGTCGGCTCGTCCAGAATCAGAATGTTCGGCTTCTGCAAGATCATTTTGCAGAAGAGCAGCCGCGCCGTCTCGCCGCCGGAAAGCGCTTCCGTCGGCTTCATGCCCTCTTCGCCGCGAAAGAGCATCTGCCCCAGAATCCCGCGAATATCCTCCGTCGTCGCTTCCGGATCAAACTGGTGCAGCCACTCCGCCACCGTCATCCCGGGCGCAATCAGCCCCGTGGCGTCCTGCGGGAAATACCCAATCTGCGCCGCATGCCCCCACTTGATCTCACCCGCATCCAGCGTGAAATCCTTGTCCTTCAACTCCGGATCGACCGACAGCAGGCACTTCAGCAGCGTGGTCTTGCCCTGTGCGTTCCGCCCCAGCAGGCAAACCTTCTCGCCGCGCATCACCATGCCGCTGAAGTCCTTGATCACTTCCAGATCGCCATAGCTCTTGCGGATCCCGGCAAATTCAATCGTCTGCTTGCCCGAGGGACGGTTCTGATCGAACCGGATATACGGCCGCTGAATATTCGACTTCGCGAGGTCATTCGTCTGCAGCCGCTCTACTTCCTTCCGGCGGCTCGTCACCTGGCTCGAACGCGTACCGGCGGCAAACCGCGCAATAAACTCGTTCAGCTGCGCAATCTTCTTCTCGCGCTGCGCGTTCTCAGCTTCCAGCCGCGACCGCACCTGGGTCTTCGCCATCACCATCTCGTCGTACCCGCCCGTGTAAGTGATGATGGTCTGGTAGTCGATGTCCGCCGTATGCGTCGTCACGCTGTTCAAAAAGTGCCGGTCGTGCGAAATCGTAATCAGCGTGCCCTCATACTTCAGCAGAAAATCCTGCAGCCACTGGATCGAATCCAGATCGAGGTGGTTCGTCGGCTCGTCCAGCAGCAGCGCCTGCGGTTTGCCAAACAGCGCCTGCGCCAGCAGCACGCGCACCTTCTGCCCGCCCTGCAGCTCGCCCATCTTGCGCTCGTGCAGCTCATCGGGAATATCCAGCCCCTGCAGCAGAATCGCCGCATCGCTCTCCGCCGTGTAGCCGTCTTCCTCGCCCACAATGCCTTCCAGCTCTCCCAGCCGCATGCCGTCCTCATCGGTCAGCTCGGCCTTCGAGTAGATGGCGTCACGCTCTTCCATCGCCGCCCACAGCGGGGCATTGCCCATAATCACCGTGTCAATCACGCGGTAGGCGTCAAACGCGAACTGGTCCTGCCGCAGCACGCCCATCTTCTTCGGGCGCACCACGTTGCCTTTCTGCGGCTCCAGCTCGCCGGTCAGAATCTTCATAAAGGTCGACTTGCCGGCCCCATTAGGCCCCGTCAAACCATAGCGGCGGCCCACCGTAAAGGTCACGGCCACGTCTTCAAACAAAACTTTAGCGCCGTAGCGCATGCTTACGTTGTTTACTGAAATCATAAGAATCTATATCAAGTGTAAAGGGAACGGTTCACTTCACAGGCGTCGGCCCGCCTGTTTTCGCCGCACCTTTATCTTACCTGCTCGTTGGATTGTCTCTGGTGCCTACCGCAAAAAGTGCAGGATGATCTGGTTCGTTGCCAGCGCGCCCAGGTAAGCCAGCACGCTCATGTAGGCAAACTGCAGCGCCGGCCAGCGCCAGCTGTTCGTCTCGCGCTTCACAATCGCCAGCGTCGAGGTGCACTGCATCGCAAAGGCAAAGAACACCAGCAGCGCCATCGCGCCGCCCAGCGTCATGCCATGTCGCAGCGCCGCCTGCAAATGCAGTGCCTGCGTCGCCGGATCCGCCCCATACAGCGTCCCCAGCGTGCCCACAATCACCTCACGCGCCACAATCGAGCTGATCAGACCAATCCCAATCTTCCAGTTAAAGCCCAACGGAGCAATCGCCGGCTCGATCAGGTGCCCCAGCCTGCCGATCAGGCTGTCGGCCAGCGTCGTGTGGAAGGGCACATTCGCCAGCACCCACAACACCACCGTCACGCTCAGAATGATCGTGCCGGCTTTCTGGGTAAACATCTTGCCGCGGTCATACAGCCGCATCGCCAGTGACCGCAGCGTCGGCATCCGGTATTGCGGCAGTTCCAGGATGAACGGCGTCGACGAGGCTTTCAGAATCGACGACTTCAGCAGCCGCGCCGTCACCACCGCCGCCAGAAATCCCAGCACGTACAGCCCCAGCAGTGCCGTCGCCTGCAATCCCAGCAGATCGCCCAGCACCGGCCGATTCGGAACAAACGCCGCGATAATCAGCATGTAAATCGGCAGCCGCGCCGAGCACGTCATGAACGGCGCTACCAGGATCGTCGCATACCGGTCGCGCTTGTTCTCGATCGTCCTCGTCGCCATGATCGCCGGAACAGCGCACGCATAGGCCGAAAGCAGCGGAATAAACGCCTTCCCGTTCAGCCCGATCGTCCGCATAAAGCGATCCGCAATCAGCGCCGCACGGGCCAGGTAGCCCGAGTCCTCAAGCACCCCGATAAACAAAAACAACAGTAGAATCTGCGGCAAGAACACCAGCACCGACGCTACGCCGCGCCACACGCCGTTAACCAGGAACGACTGCAGCCAGCCATGCCCCAGGAACCGCCCGACAAGATCGCCTAGCGCATAGAGCACATTCCCAAAAGCATCGCTCAGCGGATTTCCAATCGTAAACACCGCCTGGAAAACCGCGAAAACCACCATCAAAAACGTCAGCGGACCCCACACCGGGTGCAGCAGTACGCTATCGATCCGCTGCGTCCATTCCGATGAAAGGGGCGCCTTGTATCTCGTCCGGGAGCTGATGCCCGTAGCCCACTGCCGGTACGAGCGCGCGTTCCCCATCACCGGCAGCTCCAGCCGCTGCGGCTGCGTTGCTCCCTGCAGAGCCTCTGCCTCACCGCTCTTGCGCTGCAAAAACTGCGCAATCGCGTCCATGCCCACGCCCCGCGCCGCGCTGATCTTCGCCACCGGCGTGCCCAGCTCCTGCGCCAGTGCCAGCGGATCCACTTCGCCGCCGCGGCTCTCCATCAGGTCGCTCATGTTCAGCAGCACAAGCGTTGGCAGTCCCAGCGCCAGCACCGGAGCGGCCAGCATCAGCTGCCGCCGCAGGTGCAGGGAATCGAGCACCAGCAGCACCGCGTCCGGCTTCGGAGTGCCCGGCATCTCGCCCTTCAGGACGTCCACCGTCACGCGCGCGTCTTCTGAGTACGAGTCAAAACTGTAAATCCCCGGCAGATCCACCAGCAGCAGGTCCGCGCGGCCAATCCCCTTCATTCGTCCGGTATGCTGCTCCACCGTCACGCCCGGATAATTCGCTACCTTCTGCCGCAGGCCAGTGAGACGATTAAACAGCGTCGACTTGCCGGAATTCGGCGGGCCGACCAGCGCAACCGTCTGCAGTTTGCCCGCAATCCGGGGCTGTTCTGTCGTGATCTCGATGGTTTCTGTACCGCAGCAACTGCTCATAGATCCTCGGTGGCTCGCACCACGATCGAACTTGCGGTCTCCCGCCTCAGGGCAATCTCAAATCCGTCTATGGAATACACCGTTGGGTCCCCGGCAGGGGCCCTCCGCACCACCACCACCCGTGCTTCTGGTACAAAGCCCATATGCATCAGGTGGTGCTGCACGGCATCCGGCAAATCCAGTGATTCCACCACGCCGGCCGTTCCCACTGGTAATTCGCTCAATGCCCGCACCGTTCCCATCGCCCAAGGCTCATGATAACTCAAATAGGACCAAATCGCTCGCATATAGAGTTTTTCTCCTGGTGGCCCGTATTCCGTGGCAAAAACCGGCTGACTCTTCCACTCAAGAACGGCTGATAATCAAAAACCTGCACGGCCCGCTGGGATCGAAAAAACTACCATTTCCCAACGGCGAAGTATAACCAGTGTTACAAGAAAGGAAATGTGATGAGCGACACATGGACCGCACAAAAATTAGCCGCTTCCGTAGCCCAGCCCAACCCTCCGGCCGGCCTTCCCCCACTCCTCGAAGCCCTCTGGTGGGAGGCAAAAGGCGATTGGACCCGTGCCCATGAAATCGCCCAGCAGATCCACACCCGCGACGCCGCCTGGGTCCACGCCTACCTGCATCGCCGGGAAGGGGACCAGGCGAACGCCGGTTACTGGTACCGCAACGCTGACCACCCCGTCTGCAACTTGCCGCTGGACGACGAGTGGCGCGAAATTGTCACCGCATTGCTCGCTGCCTGAGTAGCAGCCCGATTACGGCGTTCTCGCAGCTGAATCAGCCCTCGATACACGTCAGAAATTACCGCCTGCCGCAGGCATCTCCTCACACCCATCCGTCGCATCGCATAGTGGTGGGCCCTGTCTGCTGGCCGCCCGGCTCCGGCCGCTCTCTGGGCACTGCAGTGAAGTCCTCTTCTCAGGAGGTACCTGCAATGACGCAACAACGCATCCTGCCCTTCTTCCTGCTTCTTGTTCTGCTCGTCTTTGGAATCTCGCCAGTGAATGCACAGAACGATATCGCTGTCAGTGCCCTGGGCTCGTTCTCTTCTTCCACCACAGGTTTCTATACGCAGCAGGATCCCTTCGATCAGGCCGGAGTTCTTGTCGAATTCCGGCACATTTGGAACCCGTTATACGGTTATGAACTCGCGTACTCCGCCAATCGTGCCAATCAGGCATACATCAACGTAGGTCCGCACCCAACGCTTCCATGCACGCCTTTCGGCTGCCCCTACCCAACCCGGCAGAATGTCCGGGCCTACGATCACGAGGTCTCGGCCGACTGGGTGGTGTCCGTCCCGTTCGCAAGCCTGCGGCCCTTCGCCTTGGCTGGAGGCGGGGTTCAAATGTTCGAGCCCATGGGCGGCCAAATGGGTACTCAAAGCGACAACCAGGCCGTCTTCGTTTATGGTGCCGGCCTTGATTGGACACTTCTCCCCCAATTCGGCCTGCGATTCCAGTACCGCGGAAACCTCTACAAGGCTCCCAGCCTGGCAGTTGCATTTCCAGCCACGGACAAATTCACTCACAGCGCTGAGCCCGTGATCGGCTTCTTCATCCGTTTTTGATTTCATAGGGCGACGCTCTGGCACAGCTCATGCTTGCCGGAACCCTCCCGCATCCATTCCCGGCTCCGTGCTCCCAACGCATGGGGTCACAACAGATGCACCAAAGGAGATCTCACACCATGCGCGCAATACTCAACAGGCTCTTCACCGTTACGCTCGTCCTGCTGCCATGGAGTGTGCTCCCCGCCCATGCGCAAACAACTATCGCGCTCAGCGCCCTCGGATCGTACCAGTCCTCCACGAGCAACGCGGTGACGCGGCAGGTACGATCCAGACGCGCCGGGCTCATGGCTGAGCTGCGCCACATCTCCAACCCCCTGGTCGGCTACGACATCTCCTATTCCTTTCGCGGAGCTGACCAGCTCTACGAGTATCAGGGACCCACTTGCGTAGGATCTTCCTGTCCGCCGTCTGGTCAGCCGGTCAACGCGTACGCCCAGGAACTCGCCTTCAACTGGGTGGTCTCGCTTCCCGTCAGGCACTTGGTCGTCTTCGCTCTTGCCGGTGGCGGCTTTGAAAAATTTGATCCTACCAACTCGCAGGCTGGCGGCACGCGCAGCCAGACTGAAGGAGTATTCGACTACGGCGCCGGTTTTGACTGGAACCTTCTGCCTCACCTCGGTCTTCGCTTCCAGTACCGCGGCAACGTCTACAAAGCTCCCGCACTGGCCACCGCCTTCAGTTCCACTGACCAATTCACGCACGAGGCCGAACCCGTGGTCGGCGCCTACTTCAAATTCTGAACTCTTGTGGCGTCGGGCCGATTCTGTTGATTCCGCCTCGCGCCGGGGCGCATCTACTTTGCACCCTCCGAGCACCGGCTTTTGCAGGCATCCCTTCCGCTGCCTACGCATCGCATGTATTTACAAACGAATCAATAGGTGCGCTACGCCGCGATCCGCGCGATCCAGGCCGGTCACCTCTCGCTCACGTGCATACTTCCTTTTCCCGACCTTGTCGCATTGCTCTTCCCCAAAGGAGATCCCTCACGATGAAGCTCAACTTCAAAACGATCCTCACGATGTCGATGGCTCTGGCGCTTTGGAGCGCGCTCTCCGCCCGTGCACAAACCTCTATCGCTCTCAGCGCCCTGGGATCGTTCCCGTCGACCACGACTACCACGGTTCAAAGGCAAACCGCCTCTGATCAGGCCGGATTCATGGTCGAGCTGCGCCATATCTCCAACCCCCTGGTTGGCTACGACGTCTCCTATACCTTCAACCGGGCCAACCAGAATTACGAGTACACAGGACCCACGCCCTTATGTCCTCTTCCCGCCTGCTCTGCCCCGGAACAGCCCGTCCACGCCAACGCGCACACCCTCACCCTCAATTACGTCGTCTCCCTGCCCATCCTTGACTTCCGCGTCTTCGCGCTCGGCGGTGGAGGCTTCCAGCACTTCAGTCCTACCAACAATCCCAACGTCAGCACCCAGAGCCAGACCAAGGGCGTCTTCGACTACGGCGCGGGCCTCGACTGGACCGTCCTGCCCCACCTCGGCCTGCGCTTCCAGTACCGCGGCTATGTCTACAAAGCGCCCCAGTTGGCCACTGCTTTCAGTTCCACCGACAAATTCACCCACGACGCCGAACCCATGATCGGCGCCTACTTCAACTTCTAGCCCGCCCTTACTCCATCAGCTCAACCGTCCGCTCATCTGGCTCGCCCTCGAAATACTTGTCGAGGGCCTGCCGGAAGACTGCATCCTCAGGCGCAACCTCGACGAACAGGGTCATGGAAGACCGAAACTTCAAGTCATCGGGATATCCAAAAATCTCGCTCACCTCACGGCCCTGCACCGCATTCACCAGCGCCGTGCACTCCCGCAGTCGCGTCCCCAGTACCGGATGACGCAAATACGCCTCCGCCTCCGCACGTGACCGGATCGCAAAATGCTGCGCCGTCGGGCTGTGCCCCAGCCCGCGGATCTGCGGAAAAACAAACCACATCCAGTGGCTGCGCTTCCGTCCCTCGCTGAGCTCCGCGCAGACCTGCGCGTACACCGGTTCCTGCGCTTCCACAAACCGCTGCAGATCAAATGGGTCATGCTTTTCGTCCATGCAAAACCTCCGCGGCGCAACGTTATTTGATTCTCACACCCTAACCATACTTCTACTCACAGCACCCCTTCTTTGGATGAGATCAAAGCGCCGCACGCATGGCTCATTTAGAATTCCCCCGCGCCGGCAATCACGCTTTTTCCTGCGCTGAATAGAGCCGCGCCGCCGCCATTCAGGGCGAAACAGGCACTGCTTTTTATTGAGGGGAGACACACATCTTGCGCATCCTTCGCCGTTCCACCTTGCTTTCCGTGATGCTTGGCCTGCTTGTCGCCGCGCAGGGCTCTGCGGCGCTCCATGCCGCATCCTGCACCTCGCTCCAGCATCTCAATCTGCCGGAGACCACCATTACCCACGCCACGCTGGAAACCTCCGGCAGCGTTCTCATGCCCTCAGACACCACGCCTCTCAAGGGCCTGCCCGTCTTCTGCCGCGTGCAGGGCATCCTGCGCCCGTCCTCTGACTCAAACATTCACTTCGAGGTCTGGCTCCCGGTTGCCAATAACTGGAACGGCAATTTCCTCGGCGCGGGCAATGGCGGCTTCGCAGGCTTCATCGGCATGGGTGGCCACGGCGGCTACGAAGAGCTCGCCGCCAACCTCAAGCGCGGCTACGTCACCGCCGCTTCTGACTCAGGCCACTCAGGCCTGCCCACCGATGCAAGCTGGGCCTGGCACCACCCGCAAAAAGTCATCGACTTCGGATGGCGTGCGCTGCACCTCACCACCGTCCGCGCCAAGCAGATTATCCGCGCCTACTACGGCAAGCCCGCAAAGTATGCCTATTTTGACTCCTGCTCCGACGGCGGCCGCGAAGCCCTCATGGAAGCTCAGCGTTTCCCCTCCGACTACAACGGCATTCTCGCCGGAGCGCCCGCCGCCTACTGGACTCACATGCTAGCCGGCGGCCTCGGCGAAGTTCATGCCATGATGGACAACCCGGAAGCCTACATCCCTGAACTCAAGCTGCCTGCCATCGAGCGCGCCTCGCTCGCCGCCTGTGATGCTCAGGACGGTGTCAAGGACGGAATCCTCTCCGACCCGCAATCCTGCCACTTCAATCCCGACGTTCTTCTCTGCAAAGGAGAGGATTCGCTCGACTGCCTCACCGCGCCGCAGCTTGCCACCCTCAAGCTCATGTACAAAGGCGGCGTCGATAAGAACGGCAAACTCATCACCCCCGGCTTCCTGCCGGGAGACGAAATCGGCTGGGGCGCATGGGACATCGGTCCCGATCCCGGCGCCTCGTACGGCGCGCAATACCTCAATAACTACTTCCGCTACATGGTCACGCAGAATCCCAAATGGAACCCCCTCACCGCCGACGTCGACGCGATGCTCCGCGAAGCCCGGCAAACCACGGGCAGGGAACTGAATGCCACCAATCCCAACCTCAGCAAATTCGCCGCACTCGGCGGCAAGCTCATTCTCTACCATGGCTGGAACGATCCCGCCATCTCGCCCTGGAACACCATCCACTACTTCCGCACCGTCGAGCACACCATGGGCACGGCCAAAACTGCATCCTTCGTCCGCCTCTACATGGTCCCCGGCATGGAACACTGCGCCGGCGGCCCCGGCGCCACCGACTTCGGGCAGATGGGCATTCCCACCCTGCCCGGAGCAAAGCACAACATCTTCAATGCGCTCGTGGATTGGGTGCAGAAGGACCAGGCCCCCCGCGAACTCATCACCGCCAAATTCGGCAAAGCCGCCGATGGCAAGCAGAAGGTCGTCATGACCCGCCCGCTCTGTCCTTATCCACAGATCATCAAGTACAACGGCTCCGGCGACACCAACAAAGCCTCCAGCTTCGCCTGCGTCGAGCCGTAGCCGTCCATATCAAACCGCAACATCACGGGGCCGCATCCATGTCATTTGCTCGCGGCCCCTGCTTTTCCTCGGTTTCGTGCCCCCAACGGGCCGTAGCATCCTCTTTTCCATCCGTGTATGCTGCATGGTTCTGCCATATTCGCCGGCAATCCCGGATATCCGCGCAACAAGTGGCTATCTTGGTTTGAAGTCGAATCTCAGAGTCTTGAGAAAGGCAGTAAGAAATCACTCTCGGATGAAAGACATGTACGGACTTATCGCAAAACTAACCGTTGTCCCCGGCAAACGCGCTGAATTGGTCCACATTCTCAGCGCAAGCGCGGTCAGCATGCCCGGCTGCTTCAGCTACGTCGTCGCCGAGGACCCCTCCGACGAAAACATCCTATGGGTCACTGAAACCTGGGAAAGCCGCACTGCCCACGACGCTTCGCTGCAGCTCCGCGCCGTCCAGCAGGCCATCCCACTGGCGAAAAATCTCATCACGAGCTTTGAGCGCATTGCAGAAACGCGCCCCGTCTGGAGCGCCGAACGCGGCGAGTAAAGCCTTGACCTGTCGGCATAGGCTGAAGAGAGAATGCCGGCGCAGCTTTTCCATCGAGAAAAGTTGCTCTTGGTTGAATTCGGAAAGTCCACAGGAATAGGGGGAATGCTCCCCCGCTTCTATTTCGCCTCTTCCACCGTGTCGCCCTCGCCAGGAGCCAGAAACAGATTCTCCTCCAGCCCATGCTGCCGCGTGTAAAGGTCCCAGTACCTGCCACCCAGCGCATACAGGCTCTGGTGTGTGCCGCGCTCCAGAATTTCGCCGCCCTCCACCACCAGGATCTGGTCCGCCCGCCGGATCGTCGACAGCCGGTGCGCGATCACAAACGTTGTGCGCCCCTGCATCAGGTAGCTCAGCCCGGTCTGGATCATCGCCTCCGATTCGGAATCCAGCGACGACGTCGCCTCGTCCAGAATCAGAATCTTCGGATCGGCGAGTATCGCCCGCGCAATGGAAAGCCGTTGCCGCTGCCCGCCCGACAACTTTACCCCGCGCTCGCCCACAATCGTGTCATAACCTTCCGGGAAGCGCTCCGCGAACTCATCCACGCGCGCAATCCGGCAGGCCGCCTCAAACTGCTCCTCGCTCGCAGCCGGATACGAGAACAGAATGTTCTCTCGAATCGACCCGTCAAACAGAAACGACTCCTGCAGCACGACCCCCAGTTGCGCGCGATAGTCGTCCAGCCGCACCGTCGAAAGGTCCGTGCCGTCGATCAGCACATGTCCCGAATCCGGCTTGTGAAAACCGCAAACCAGGCTGATGATCGTCGACTTGCCCGAACCCGACGATCCCACCAGTGCCGTCACTGTCCCCGGCTGCGCCTCAAACGAAATCCCCTTCAACACCGGTTTGTCCGGCTCGTAGGCAAAGCGCACATCCTCAAACCGCACCTCGCCGTGAATCTCCGGCATCGGATTCACTCGCTCGGGATCGGCAAACTCATCCTTCTCGCTCAGAATCTCCATCGTGCGGTCCAGCCCGGCAACGGCTTCGGTCAACTGCGTCCCCACGTTCACAATCTGGAAAACCGGCGCAATCATATAGGCCAGAAGCATCGTGTACTGGAAATATCCGCCCGTCGTCATCCTGCCGGTCAACACTTCATGCCCGCCCATCAGCATGACCAGTCCGCCCACCACCCCCAGCACCGTGGTCGAAGCAAACGACAGCAGACTCGTCGCCGTCAGGGAACTGATCACATTTGCCAGCAGCCGGTCCACTCCCTTGCCAAAAACGCTCGCCTCACGTTCTTCGGCGTGGTAACCCTTCACCACGCGCACGCCGCCAAGCGACTCGGTCAGCCGTCCCGTCACTTCGGCGTTGATGCGTCCGCGCTCGCGGAAAATCGGCCGTATCGTCGAGAACGCCTTCTGCAGTACCAGCACAAAAAGCGCCACCACCCCAAATACGATCAGCGTCATGTGACGGCTGCGGTATAGCAGGAAGACAAACACCAGCACCGCCGTCAGGATTCCGCCCACAAACTGCACCAGCCCGGTGCCAATCAGGTTCCGAACCCCCTCCACATCGGTCATGATGCGCGACACCAGCACGCCCGTACGGTTCGCGTCATAAAACTGTACCGAGAGCCGGCCAATGTGCTGCTGCACCCGCTTGCGCAGGTCGGCAATCATCCGCTGCGCCGCCTTTGACAGCAACTGCGTCAGCGAATACGAGGTGACGGCCTGTATAGCCGTCGCCCCAAACACCAGGCCCACGAGCGGCAGCAGCAGGTTGGCACGATGCGGCGTCAGTACATGATCCACCAGGTACTTGCTGGAAACCGGCAACACAAGCCCCGCCACACGGTTGATGGCCATCAGCACCAGCCCAAGCAGCATCAGCCACTTGCGCGGCAGCACCAGCTTCCAGATCTCCGGCAGCACTTTCTTGATCTCGGGCTTCTTCTTCGCCTGATCTCCACGGGACCCGTGCGCACCGCCGCGCCCTCGTGGTATCCGCTCCGCGCCCATCGACCCTATCGCCATGCCGCCCATTCGCATAGATTTCCCACCCACGCGGCCCGTTCTCGCCACATCTACTCAGGGATGCCTGGCGAACCCGCCCGGATTCAGATCCTGTTCCGCCGCGCCTCGATGAACGACCGCACGCATAGCAGCACATAGAACAACATCATCAGCGACATCACCGTCTGTGCTTCGGCCATGGCGGGGAAAAGAATCGTATGCCCCGTCTCCATGCGAATGAAGTGGTAAATCCCCGTCACCGTGCCCAGGAATCCGATCAGCCCCACCGTCACCGCAATATGCATCACGATCATGCGCTTCTTCTGGTTCTCGGTCCGCGCCAGAAAACCCAGCACCACCAGCACCAGCCCAAACACCGCCGGAATCAGCGCCGTCAGCGAGTGAATGCCCGGGGCCAGATAGCCAATCACCCCCAGCAGAATCAGCAGTACTCCAAATGTGATCGTTATTTTCGCCATCGATATCTCGCCTCAAGAAGTAGGGAACTTCTACCAGCATAGAGCACACGGCGAATGCATGTTCCCTCAGGAGCGGCTCACAGCCACGGTCGCCGGCGCAATCCGTTCCAGGATCTCCTGCGCAATCTTCTCGGGCGTCTGCTCCACTGACACGCGAATCGCATCCTGCGGCAACTCCAGCGTGGCAAGCTGGCTCGCCAGCAGCGCAGGATTCATGAAGTGCCCTTTGCGCTGCCTCAGACGCGCCTCAAAAACTTCCCGCGATCCTTCCAGCATCACAAATCGATATTCCTCCGCGGGAATCCCTTCGCAAAGAATTTCGCGATACGCCTGCCGTAGCGCCGAGCATGTCAGAATGCCGCTTTGCGCACTCTCATGCCAGCCCAGCAGCACTTCATGCAGCCGTTCCAGCCACGGCACCCTGTCCTCATCGCTCAGCGGAATTCCTGCCGACATCTTCGCGCGATTCGTTTCGCTATGGTATGCGTCGCCTTCTGCAAACTGCCAACCCGTAAGAGACGCCAGCACTTGAGCTACGGTCGATTTTCCCGAGCCAGAGACACCCATCACAATGATGATCATGTTCTCGCAGAAACTGCTCGTTATACAGAACTTGCCGCCCAAAAGGGAAGTCACTTGCCTGTGACGTCGCCGTTGTGCCGCAGATGGAAAGACACCACTCCCTCAAGGCAGCCGTGCCCCATGAACCGCTATTCGTCGATGAAAGGAAGCTATCGCTGAATGCGCGCCGATCCGCCCAGCGCAAACGCCTTCACTTGCTCCACCGTCGCCATCGTGGTGTCGCCCGGGAAGGTCGTCAGCAGCGCGCCGTGCGCCCATCCCAGTCGCGTTGCCTGTTCCGCCGTCGCCCCGCTCAGCAGCCCATAGATAAATCCGGCGGCAAAGCCGTCGCCGCCGCCCACGCGGTCCTGCACCATCAACTCCGCCGTGGGAGCCACATGCGTTTCGCCGTTCACCCACGAAACCGCGCTCCAGCTATGCTGATTCGTCGTGTGCACCTCGCGCAGCGTAGTCGCCACCACCTTTACGCGTGGATATTTCTTCACCACCGAGTCGATCATCCCGAAAAACACGCTCGGGTCCAGCTTCGACTTCGCCGTCACTTCCGGCCCGGGAATGCCGAGTCCCTTCTGCAGATCTTCCTCGTTGCCCACCAGCACATCCACGTGCTCCACAATCTTCGCGATCGTCTCCACGGCCTTCTCCTCGCCGCCCCAGATGTTCCACAGCTTCGCGCGGAAGTTCAGGTCAAACGAAGTCACGGCCCCGGCCTCGCGCGCGGCCTTCATAAATTCGGCCACCAGCTCCGCCGTCGTCGGCGATAGCGCACTGAAGATGCCTCCGCTGTGCACCCAGCGCACTCCCTTCGCAAAAATCGCCTTCCAGTCAAAGTCGCCCGGCTTCAGCTGTGCCGCCGCTTCGTTGCAGCGGTTGTAAAACACCACTGGAGGCCGCACGCCGAATCCCTGGTCGCTGTACACCGTGGCCATATTCGGCCCGTTCACGCCGTTATGCTCAAAGTGCTTGTAGAAAGGCTTCACGCCCATCGCGCGCACGCGCTCGGCGATCAGATCGCCAATCGGGTAATTCACCATCGCCGTCGCGATCCCAGTATTCAGCCGGAAACAATCCGAGAGGTTGGCGGCAACGTTGAACTCGCCCCCGCTGACGTGAATACGGCACTCCGTTGCCTTGCGAAAGGGAATCACTCCCGGATCCAGCCGGTGTACCAGCGCTCCCAGTGATAGAAAATCCAGCTCCCCTTCGTTGCGGATATTCAATCCATGACTCATCTGCGTAATGACCCCTTAGGTGCTGCGAAAGTTATCTGGCTTGAAAGGTCTGCCCTGTGGTCTGACCACACCATCCATCCCATCATACATTCCACCGGACCGTTGCGCACAGATTCATAAGCTTTTTTCCCCAAGCGGTATCCGGTCATCAGGGGACGCGTGGTTCGCGCCCGAAACGCTACGCTTTGGATGAAGGAGTACTTGCGAATTTCCTGGACGGCGGGCTCACCTTCGGCACGAATGGCAACAGCCGCTCGACCAGCTTGCCTAAGGGAACGCCGTATGCCGGTCCGATTCCGTGGAGCTTCTCAATCGGCGATGGGTAGCGTATCTCCCAGAAGTATGGATCGAAGATCTCCAGTGCACCTTCGACTGTCAGCCGTCCAGAACGCATGGGGAACCTATCCAAGATAACTGCTTTTAAATCGAACCGCGCCTCGCGCGATGCAAACTGCCTTCCGAGCTTTAGTAGATGGTGACCCCATGCGCAGTTCGACTTCGTAAGCCCAAGCGCAGGATCAACGCTCCTCAGGCTTTTTGGGTCGAAAACGATACATCCCACACCTATAAGCGCTGCCTTCAAGTACATTTCTATCGCGCTGTGGGCTAAAACCGAGGCCGGAAATGAAAGCGCCGGGTTTCCGGTCTGGAAAAGTGTTTGCGAACCCAAATAGTTGAACTGGGCATTGACCGCCCACGTAAAAGCGTCACTTGCGTGCCCAGCGATCGGCGTGTATCCCATGCTCGAATCCTCCGAAACCGAGAATCACTGCTCGCATCTTTACACCCCCACCTTCACCCCAGCCAGCTCCGCCAGCGCTTCCGGATACGGCGCCTTGATCACGCCCCGCTCGGTAATGATCGCCGTTACATACTCCGCCGGAGTCACATCGAACGCTGGATTCTCAATATCGGCGTCGTGCGGCGTCAATTGCTTGCCGCCGTGGTGCGTCACCTCCCGCGCCGGCCGCTCCTCAATCGGAATGGCCTCGCCCGTGCGCGTTTCCATGTCAATCGTCGACCACGGAGCCGCCACATAAAACGGAATTCCATGCTCCTTGGCCAGCACCGCCACACCGTAGGTCCCGATCTTGTTCGCAACGTCGCCATTCGCCGCAATCCGATCCGCGCCCACCACCACCGCATGAATCTTCCCGCGCCGCATCATGCTCGCCGCCATGTTGTCGCAGATCACCGTCGTCGGAATCTTGTCGTGCAGCAGTTCCCACGCCGTCAGACGCGCACCCTGCAGAAATGGCCTTGTCTCATCGGCATAGACACGAATCTCCGCGCCGTTCTCCACCGCCGCCCGGATCACGCCCAGCGCCGTCCCATAACCGCATGTCGCCAGCGCGCCCGCATTGCAGTGCGTCAGCACGCCGCCCTGCTTCGGCAGCAACTCCGCGCCGTTCGCACCCATCGTCCGGCAGGTCGAAATGTCCTCGTCGTACATCTTCTGCGCTTCGGCAATCAGCGCCTCCTGAATTTGCGCGACGGTCGCTCCCGGCCTCGCCGCCAGATCGCC
This sequence comes from Acidobacteriota bacterium, assembly GCA_021799405.1. The sequence goes on along the minus strand of JAJZAL010000015.1, from coordinate 3,426 downwards.
ATACAGCTTCCGCATCCGGTCAATCGCCCAGAACAGGTTTACCGCTGTCGGACGCGTCGCAGCCAGCACGCGGCAAATCTCTTCAAACTCCGGTGTCAGCGCTTCCACCGTCTTGGCCTGGCTCTGCTTCACGCCCAGCGCCACGCCCATGGCAGCCGATACTCCAATCGCCGGCGCACCACGCACGACCATGGTCGTGATCACGTCGGCCACCTGCTCGTAACTGGTGGCGAGTACATAGGTCTCTTCAAACGGCAGCCGGGTCTGGTCGAGAAAATCGACGCCCGTATCGGTCCACTTCAGCGTAGGAATCATGCCTGAAGTTTAATGCAGACGCACCCACGAACCTAACCCGGCGGATCGCCACCCTCCGTACCGGCCGTCCGCGGGCAAAGGCAATTGCAACCCCACCGCAGGGAAGTTAATGAGAACCTGCACCCCGCTTCCGTGATGATCTCGGAGGCTTAGCTCCCCCGGCACACTGCCAAAGTTTCGCAACTAAAGTTCTTGCTACCCCATTTACTGATACCTACCCTGAAACCGCTATGTGCAACCAAAGTGTATTACCACGGTAATTACTCCGGCAGCCTGAAGCTCTCTTGCGACTGAAAAACAAGAATGCATATCAACTATTCGACAACATCTACAGCCTGCTACCATTTCCGTCCTTGACGACTCAGGACCTCAACCGTCATCCTGTTGCCGTACAGGAATAGAATCAGATATCTTCAGCTAGGTCGCTGATGTCCGCCCCGACGCTCCGGGGCTCGCAAAATCGAAAATCGCTCCCATGACAGGAGCGTACCTGCAAGTCAGAGAACGACGATGAAGCACTGCAAATTCTGCCAATCTCCAGACATATTCCGAGTAGCTCGCCAGGGTTTTCTCCAGAAGAAGATTTACAGCCTTTTCGGACGCTATCCATGGGAATGTCCGCATTGCCGGCGCATCAGCATCCTTGCCGACCGAGGAAACTCCAGGGGTAACTACCGCCGGTCCAGCCGGCGGAAAACGGAAAGTACAGCTCCATTGGCCCGCCCGGTACAAGATTCTGCCTCCGAACAGTAACCGCAATCCATAGAACAATCCCGGCAAACTCTTCTCAGGAAAATCCCCCTGCCATCTGCGGCTCGTGCCCCTGTGACAACCACTTTTCTTTCAGGATCGCCCACTCTCTTTTCGTGCCTTACCACGCCAACCGAATGTCACCATGGATAATCGAAGAGAGGTGCCCGATGCACGCACTTGAGTCATGGGATGCGCAACTGGTGCGGATCGTGGATGCAGCAACCGCCAGAGCACAGGCCGTCTCGGGTCACTGGCTCGCCTGCCATCCCGGATGCACCCAATGCTGCCACGGCGTTTTCTCCATCTCGCAGATGGATGCGATCCGCCTGCGTCGTGGCCTCCACGAACTTGCCGGGACCGATCCCATGCGGGCCTCGGCCGTCATCGATCGCGCCCGTCAAGCCGTCTCCCGGCTCTCCCCCGAATTTCCCGGCGATCCTGCCACCGGCATCCTCGCCGAATCCGACCCCGCCTTCGAAGACCGCTTTGATGCCTTCGCCAACGACGACCCATGCCCGGCGCTCGACCCTGAAAGTGGCCTCTGCGACCTCTACTCAGCCCGTCCTATCGCCTGCCGCACCTTCGGTCCGCCGCTCGAAACCAGAGGTGGATTCGCCGTCTGCGAGCTCTGCTTCGTCGGCGCTACCCCGGAAGAAGTAGCTCGTTGCGCGGTTTCGCTCGATGAAGCCGGCGCACTGGAAGAAAAGCTGACCGCTGCGGCCGAACAGCTCTCCGCCCGCACCGGCTCCACCCTCGTCGCCTTCGCTCTCGCCCGGGAATTGCCGCGAAGCAGCCCCGACTTGTCCTCCGGCCTGCAACCGCCGCCCGAAAGTGAATAGCGGCCTCTGGAGTTATGTCCCCTATCGGTATAGACCGAAGAGAGAATCTCAACGCAGCTTTTCCGTTAAGAAATGCTGCGCTTGGTTGAATTCAGAAAGTTCACAGGAATAGGGGAAATGCTCTAAGTCGTCATCGCCACCACCTCCGCTGCCGCATGCGGTCGCCGGAAGATCCGGTCCCGCAGCCGCAGCATCGGCCGCTCCACCAGGTAGTACGACCCGCACGCCGCCGCCAGCGCAAATCCCAGGTTGTAAGGGAAGTCAAACCAGATATGCCCCGGATTCGCCGTCCCCGCGGGATTCATGAACGGCATCTGCCACAGGTAAAGACTGTAGGAAATCCATCCCAGCCACACCACCGGCGCCCAGTTCAGCAGGCGGTATTCCTTGCGCATGCAGTGGTCCACCAGCAGCGCAATGCAAAGATTGCGAGGTGTCTGCAGCAGGAGCGGATACACGCCAAATGGAAAGTGGAATTCATTCGCTGCCAGCGTGAAAAGAACCAACGGTACAATCCAGCGGTCCACCAGCCGCGCCGGAATCCGCTCCCGCCACAGCGCCAGCAGGCACCCGGCCGCCAGCGCATCTTCCACGCAGGGAAAGCAGTAAAACATGATGCTATGCAGTCCGACAAAGCGGAAAAGTACCCGAAACAGCGGCGCCGCTACAATTGCCCCGATGGCAATCCGCGTTCTCTGCTTCCAGAAGAGAATCAGCGCTGCCGGCCACAGCAGGTAAAACTGCTCCTCCACGCCCAGCGACCACAAATGCAGAATGTCCCACGGCCGGTGCCGCATAAAGTCCATGCCATAGAGCCACGCCGCCAGCAGCGGACCCTTGGCAATCGTGTGCCATTCCACGATCGTGATCACCAGCAGGAACGTGTATGCTGCCGGAAAGATGCGGAACGCGCGCCGCACATGGAATTTCCCCAGCGAAATCCTTCCGGTCTTCTCACGCTCCCGCATCAGCAGCGTCGTGATCAGATAGCCCGAAATCACAAAGAAGATGCTTACGCCAAGCTCGCCATGTCGCAGCCAGAAATTCCCATCCACCCGCTCCATCGCCGAACTCCACGAAAAGCCATGCGTCAGCGATACGTGAGACAGCAGTACCAGCAGGATTGACACCGCACGCAACCCATCCAGGGACGGAATTCTATTTGCGCTTCGCTCCATGCGGCCTGTCTCTCCGGCGTCTGAGATTGTGCGGTTTCGAACCGAATTTCCGCCCCAGACTATCAGGGCCGGGCACCGCCTGCCAGCCTTCTGCCGGCCCCTCGGTTGCCAACTTCGTTTCAGATGGTTAGCTTAGAGTGTTTCGCGCAACGCTGGAGGTGCTCACATGTCTGATTCGCTGCTCTATCAGTCGGGATTCGCCAACGAATTTGCCACCGAAGCCGTCAATGGCGCTTTGCCGCACGGGCAAAACGCTCCCCAGAAGACCCCTTACGGCCTCTACACCGAGCAGATTAGCGGCACCCCTTTCACCGCGCCCCGCACCACCAACCGCCGAACCT
>JAJZAL010000169.1 GCA_021799405.1 Acidobacteriota bacterium | reverse complement strand
GCGGAACGTGCCCGCCTTGATCTTGGCCTCCAGGTCCTGGTTGGTCGCGCACAGAATGCGGCAATCCACGCGCACCTGCGCGAGCCCACCGAGCCTCCGCAGGGCGCGTTCCTCGACAAAGCGGAAAAGGCGCGTCTGCAACTCCACACCCAGGTCTCCGATCTCATCCAGGAACAGCGTTCCGCCATCGGCCGATTCGATCAATCCCTTCTTGGTGCGCTCAGCCCCGGTGAAGGCCCCGCGCTCATACCCGAAGAGTTCGCTTTCAATCAGCGAGCCCGGCATGGCGCTGCACTCCACCGGCACAAAAGGACCGTCCTTGCGCCGGCTCTGACTGTGGATGGCCCGCGCCGTGACCTCCTTACCCGTGCCGCTTTCGCCCAGAATCATCACCGTCGCATCGGTCGCCGCAGCTCGGCGGCACTTCTCCATCTGCTCCAGCATGGCGGGACTGCGGCTCTGGGCGGCTTCCGACTCGCCGAGCGATTCCAGGCGGCCTTTCAAGCGCGCGACTTCGTGCTCCAGCGAGGAGACGGAAAGCGCTCGTTTCACCACCAGCAGAAGGTCTTCACGCTTGAAGGGCTTTTGCAGATAATCGAAGGCCCCATTGCGCATGGCGATCACAGCGCTCTCCACCGACCCAAACGCGGTAAGAAACACAATGGGAAGCGCCGGGTGCGCTTCGTGCAGGCGCGCAAAGACCTCCTCGCCCGACATTCCGGGCATGCGCACGTCCAGCAGCACCAGTTCTGGCGGGCTCGCCAGGGCCTCCGCAAGTCCCTTGACCGGATCCACAAAAACAGAAACAGCCGCGCCCGATGCACGCAGCATCCGCTGGATGTTCTCGCCCAGCGCGGCCTCATCATCAATCACAAAAATCCGGTTCACTCGGATACTCCTCCGGCGTACCAGTGGTAAGGCTGGCCGCGCGTGAATCGCGCCGCGGGCATCTCGATCACAAAGCAGGCGCCTCCGCCGTTCCGTACCTCGTAGCGAATGCGGCCATCGTACATATCCAGAAGGCTGGCGGCCAGAAACAATCCCAGGCCAAGGCGCTCGCGGCCGCCGCTTTGTGAGACAAATGGCTCAAAGAGATGTTCACGGATGCTTTCTGGAACTCCGGGACCGTTGTCTTCAATCCGGATCACAACCTTGGCGCCCGCGGTCCGATACGGTTCCAGGCGCGCCCAAACCACGCTGCCCTCCCGTTCCTTCAGGGCTTCCAGCGCGTTACTCAGCAGGCCGCGCACCACTTCGCCCACCACGTGCTCGGGCACATCCACCTTCGGCGCGTCGCCAAATTCTTCCTCCAGCTTCACGCCGAGACCATCGGCGCGCGGTCGAAAGGCCGACGCGGCTTCCTCCAGAGCTTTCCGCGGCTCCGAAGCCTCGAAGGTTTCCCCGTGCCGCTCCCTCCGCAGCGCTTGCAACAGCGTGCCTGCGATGTTGCCCATGTAGCGCGTCTCTTTCAGCATCTCGCGCAGGTCTTCGCAGAGAGCTGCGTCCTCTTTGCGTTCATCCAGCAACACTTCGATGCGCCCCGCAACAATCGCCAGGGGGTTGTTGAACTCGTGCATAAAGCCTGCCGTGAACTGCCCCAGGAGAGTGAGCTGATGCGACAGCCGCGCCTGCCGGTCAGCGGCCTGCAACTCCTCGCGCAGGCGTGCGGTGCGGTAGCGTACCGTATCCAGTTGCAGTCTTAATTGTGCTGCCGCCTCGTCAGCCTGGGCGGCGCAGGCCTGCAGATGCTTCCGCTGCCTGCGCATGGCGACGAGCGCCGGTAACGGCGCCAACAGAATTGCCAGAATTACGATGGATGCTCTTCCTGCGGAAGACGCCGGGAGAAGCCAGATCGCCAATGCCGCCAGAGGAATAACCCATCCTCCGCTGGCCCAATGCACTGCGTGGCCGCGTTCCCGGGCTCGATTTGGCTGACCGTTTTCCCGCGGTTTCTGGGGCATACTGCCCAGTGTAGTTTGTCGGGCGGCATCGGCCGCAATCCGCGTCCGGCGCGAACCCTATGACCGGGGAATCGGCCGAGCCCCGCTCATGCCGTGGCATGCATGGCGCAATGCTCGCCTTGCCGCTTTCTACGGGATGGCTGCGGCCAGTTGCTTCGCCTGCGCCGCCGCTTCCTGAGGATCGCTCATATTCGCGTAGCCTCCCACGTAGCGCCCTTTGCGGAAAAAGCAGATTCCCTCCAGATACTTCACTTTGGCCGTGAAAGATTCGTCGCCCACCTGCGCAGATGCGGCGTCATCAAACTGCTTGCGCACGCTCGCCAAAGACGCCGCGGCGGCCTCCGGCGAGGCCTCCGGCACAATGAATGCCTGCCCCGCCTTGTACTTCGCCACGTAACCGCGCTTGAGTTCGCTCAGCCCCAGCACGCTTTGAGGAACCACGCGGACGGTTTCAAGGTCCTCCTTGGGAAACCACCCCAGCGCCTCCGGCGGCGTCACGCGGCCATCGAGTCGCTTCTCCATCGCGGTGGCGAAAGCCTGCATCGTCGCGGTGTCATTGGCATCCGTGTCGGCCGCCGTCTCGACAATTTCCACGTAATACACGCCCTTGGCAAAGCTGGCGCTCTGCCACTGCACCTGCCCGCCCATACCGAGCTTCGCGGCCGGCGCGGTGGGATCGCTGTTGACGGCATACATCCCATACGCCGCATCCGGATCCTTCATCTCGGAGACATCGATGTCCAGCGTGTCTCGGCCGCGCTTGCAGCTGATCCCCACCATGCGCACGAAGCCGAAGCTCAGATAGCCTTCAGCGGCGCCGTCCTTATACTCGAAGAGATTATCGGCCCCATACTGCCGCTTTGCCCCTGCCTGCACCCAGCCGGGCGCAAACTGGCAGCTCAGATACTCCTGCGCACCCGCCGTTCCCGCAGCCAGCAGGATGGTCACCAACAGTCCGCCAGCCTTCATGCAAACAGCTCCTGAGCACGGGCTACCCGGCTCGCCACATGAACGCCGTATGGGCACTGCACCGTGCATTTGTCGCAGTCACCACAACTCGCGGCAACATGCTCGGAGGCCAGTTGCATATACCGCTCGCGGCCCAGCGCAAACTGCCCGTAGCCGTCGGCATAGGTCAGACAGCGCAATACATCGGACACCGGAAGGCCCTGCTGGCAGGTGCCATCGCACTTGCCACACATGCGGCAGTAAAGCGGCTGGATCGTCTCCAGATGCGCCGTCAGCAGCTTCTTGTCGGTGGCTGTGAGCGGCTGCCCCATCGCCTTCAGGTTCTCTTCAAGCTGATCATTGTCCGTCATGCTGGGAATGGTCGTCGCGACGCTGGGCTTGTTCACCACCCACTTCAGAGCCGCCAGCATCGCGCCGGGCTGCGAGAGCTTCTGCCCCATCGGATCGCCCGGCCGTACCCGCCGGAACCCCCCTGCCATCACCTTCATGGCCACCACGCCCATCCCGGCCTTCGCCGCCGTCTCGATCGCTGCGTCCATGCTTGCGTCCATGGAGAAGTTGTAGGCGGCGAGCACCACATCAAAGACGCCCTTCTGCGCCATCCACGGCAGCAACTGCTGCTGCCCACTGTGCGTGCTGATGCCGATAAAGCGCGTCTTACCCTGTTGCTTGGCGATCTGCTGCGCCTCGACCAGCCCGTCGAGAACCTGCTCCGGACTGCCTTTGCCGTGCAGATACCAGATGTCTACATAATCCGTGTTCAGCTCGCGCAGACTGGTTTCGAGTTCTCGCAGCGCGCCTTCCTTGTCGCGCGCCTCGGTCTTTGTGGAGAGCACAACCTGCTTCCGCTTCGCGCCGAGCGCCGCGCCCACCATGCGCTCGTTGTTGCCATGCTGGTAGCTGCGCGCGGTGTCGAAGTAGTTGATGCCGGAGTCAACGGCGCGCTCCACCACACTGCCGTCGGAGGTGATCATGCATCCCATGCCCACTGTGGTCACCTTCAATCCCGTGCGGCCCAGTGTTTTGTAGTCGAGCTTGACGGACGAACCGGCAGCATTCCCTGCGGTTTCCTCCGTCGGCTTGAAGAGATTCAGGCCGGAACCCGCGCCCACTACGGGCAGCATCAATCCAGCCGACAAAAATTCCCGTCGAGATGTCTTGGACGCCATGAAAGATACCTCCGCGCTGTATAGGCAGGAATTGCACCATCGTAACTTTTTTAGGTACCTGCCAATATGACGCAGATCACAGAACCTCCGGGCCTTGACAGCTTGGGGTTGGGATTCACCTCTGCGCCGCGTCCTGTCCTTCGCGGCTCAAGGCCGGGAAGCCGCGAGCGCCATCCCGGCGCTCAGGGCCGACAGCTGGCAAAACCTCGACATCTCTGCCGGAAGCCCGCCACACCTTCCGCTGATTACAATGATCCTTTCCGCTGCGCGCGGAGATGGAGAAGGAAAATGAAACTTGGCCTCGGGCTCTACCGGCACATGCTGAACGACAACTACTACGCCTTTGCCGTGCAGGCCGGCTGCACCCACGTCATTGTTCATCTCATTGACTACTTCCGCCAGGGCGAAGCCAACCCTACGAACAACCAGCCTACCGGCGGCAAGGACAAGCCCTGGGGCGTGGCCGGCGATCCCAGCCAGCTTTGGACAGCCCAGGAACTGATCACACTGCGCAAGCAGATCGAGGCCGCCGGGCTGAAGCTAGAAGCTATTGAAAACCTTGACCCGGCGCACTGGCACGATGTCCTGCTCGACGGCCCCAAGCGCGCTCTGCACATCCGCAACGTGCAATCGATCATTCGCGCCATGGGCGAGGCCGGCATCCCGACCCTGGGCTACAACTTCTCCATCGCCGGCGTCTCCGGCCGTGTTACCGGGCCCTTCGCCCGCGGCGGCGCGGAGTCCGTGGGCATGGACGGCCCCGTCGATACCCCCATCCCCAATGGCGTCGTCTGGAATATGGTTTATGACGCCGGCGCCCCTGCCGGTGTGCTTCCCTCGATCACGCACGAGGAGCTTTGGCGGCGCCTTGAGCGCTTCCTCGAAGAGGTGTTGCCCGTGGCTGAGCAGGCCGGCGTCCGCCTCGCCGCGCACCCTGACGATCCGCCCATGCCGACCATGCGCCAGCAGCCTCGCCTGGTCTACCAGCACGCGATGTACCAGCGCCTCATCGACATCGCATCCAGCCCCAGCAATATGCTCGAATTTTGCCTGGGCACGCTCGCCGAGATGACCGAAGGCGATCTCTATGAAACCGTCGAAAGATACAGCGCGCAGAAACGCATTGCCTACGTCCACTTCCGCAACGTTCACGGCAAGGTGCCGCATTATCGCGAGACGTTCATCGACGACGGCGACATCGATATGCTGCGCATCCTCTCCATCCTGCACAGGAACCAATTCGACGGCGTCATCATCCCCGACCACACCCCACAGATGACCTGCTCGGCCCCGTGGCATGCTGGCATGGCCCACACCCTGGGCTTTATGAAAGCCGCCATCATGGCCCTCGACCGCGGCTTTTCGCCAGAAGAGCGCTCGCGCGAAAAGCACGTCTCCCGCACTGCGCTCTGAGCGCCCCGCGGCTCAGCGGGGTTTCGCCGCCGCGTACAGCGCATTCTTGCATTCATCCGGGAGCCGGCATTCCGGCCACAATGAGGGATCCGCCATGCCGACTGATCAACGGTGTAGTTGATTCTGGTTCAGAAAGACCCAGGACAAACATGGCCGCCGATGCGGGAGTTCTTCCACCGGCGGCTCACATTGCTGATTCTTCAGGCAAACGCTGCTTATAAATCCGTCGACTGGCTCTCAACCAGCGCCCTGGACCTGGCAATGAACTCGGCCAGTGGCATCGACCCCTGGTCACCCTTGCCGCGGGTGCGCACGCTGACCGTTCCCGCCGCCTCTTCCTTGTCGCCGAAGACCAGGATGTAGGGCGTCTTCTGGTTGGCAAAGTCACGGATCTTGGCGTTCATCTTCTCGTTGCGCAAATCGACCTCGACGCGCAGGCCCGCGTCCTTCAGCGCCTTCTCCACCTTTTCGGCATAGGCCGCATGCCGCTCGCTGATGGGAACCAGACCCGCCTGCACCGGCGCCAGCCACAGCGGGAAAGCCCCGGCATAGTGCTCGATGAGCACACCGAAGAATCGTTCCACCGACCCGAAGAGCGCGCGGTGCACCATCACCGGCTGATGCCGCTCGCCGTCCTCACCCACATACTCCAGCTCAAAGCGCGCCGGCAGGTTGAAGTCGAACTGCACTGTCGAGAGCTGCCAAAGCCTACCCAGCACGTCCACCAGCTTCACGTCGATCTTGGGGCCGTAGAAGGCGGCCTCGCCCGAGATGGTTTTGTACGGAATGCCCTTGGCCTTCAGTACGTTATCGAGCGAGCGAATGGCAAGATCCCAGTTTTCATCCGATCCCGCATAGTGTGCGCGGTCATTCGGATCCCAGGTCGAAAGCTCCACCTTGAACTCGCTGAAGCCGAAGGTCTTCAGCACCGCTTCGGCAAAGTCGATGCAGGCCGCGACCTCGCTCTCGATCTGCCCCGGCGTGCAGAAGATGTGCGCATCATCCTGCGTGAATCCGCGCACGCGCAGCAGCCCGTGCATGGTGCCCGAACGTTCATAGCGGTACACATTGCCCAGTTCGGCGTAGCGCACCGGCAGGTCGCGGTAACTCTTCGGCGAGTTCTTATAAATGAGGATGTGGAACGGACAGTTCATCGGCTTCATGCGGTAGTACGCATCGTCCAGTTCCATGGGCGTGAACATATTGGCGGCGTAGAAGCCCTCGTGCCCCGAGGTCTGCCACAGATTCACGCGCGCCACGTGGGGCGTATAGACAAGCTGATAGCCGCGGCGCAGGCACTCCTCGCGCATCCAGTCTTCCATGATCTTGCGGATGATGGCGCCCCTGGGATGCCAGAAGATCAGCCCCGCGCCGGCCAGATCCTGAATGCTGAAGAGATCCAGCTGCTTGCCCAGCACGCGATGATCGCGCCGGGCCGCCTCTTCCAGGCGCGCAAAGTGCTCGTCCAGCTCCTTCTTCGAGAAGAACGCCGTGCCGTAAATGCGCTGCAATTGCGGATTCTTCTCGTCGCCCAGCCAATACGCTCCGGCCAGGTTGGTCACTTTGACCGCCTTTACGCGGCCCGTCGAAGGTACGTGCGGCCCGCGGCAAAAGTCCACGAAATTGCCATTGCGGTAGAAGCTCACCTGCTCGCCGGACTGGGTGAACCTGGTCACGAAGTGCGTCTTCATGAAGTCGCCGTCGCGCTGAAAGCCTTCCAGGCTCTTCTCTCTTGGTGCAAATTCGTGAACGAACGGCTCGTCGCGCGCGATCACTTCGGCCATTTTGGCCTCGATCCGCGCCAGATCCTCGGGCGTGAAAGCCTTCTCGCGATAGAAATCGTAGAAGAATCCCGAATCCGTGGCCGGGCCGTGCCCCAGCTTGGTCTCAGGGAAAAGCTCCAGCACCGCTGTCGCCAGCACGTGCGCAGCCGAGTGGCGCACCACCTTCAGCGCCTCCGGATCCTTCTCGGTCAGCAGCTCCAGCCGGATATCCGCAGTTAGCGGGGTCGTCAGGTCCACCAGGCGCGGCGCGGCGGCATCTTCGGTAGCGTACATGGCCGCTTCTGAAGGCGCTTCGCCCGAGCTGGCAGGCTGCGTGGCACCGTTAAGCGGCGTCAGGCGGGCTACCACGGCGACTGCCGCCAGCCGCGGCGAAATGGATTTGGCGATTTCAAGGGGCGTCGTGCCGGAAGGCACTTCGCGAACAGCTCCGTCGGGCAAATGTACGGCGATCGTTTGCGTGCTCATCGTATGTAGGAATCCAGGGGGCCGCGCTTGAGGTAAAACTGCGGCCCACCTTTTGAGGATAGAAGGATGCAGGCCGCGAAGTCGAGCGAAGCCGGCCGATGGCGGCTGTCACCGCCGTGGTTTCTCTCCGTGCGGGAGCGGCCAATTCCCTTGCGTCCTTCCCGGTTGCGCTGCATCCTAACCACGACAGAGAAAGGCAGGTCTCCGATGCGCTGGATCGGGTTGTTGCTGTGGCTGGGATTGTGCTTCACCGTAGCGGGAATCGGCGGCGCATGGACAGGGAACGAAGTGACCGGCTGGTACCGGACTCTGGCAAGGCCATCGTTTACACCGCCTGAGTGGCTCTTTGGCCCGGTCTGGACGCTCCTCTACGCGCTGATGGCGGTTGCAGCCTGGCAGGTCTGGGCCTCTACCGCTTCGCCTCCGCGCACCTGGGGTCTCGCACTGTTTCTGGCGCAACTCGGCCTCAACCTTGCCTGGTCCTGGATCTTCTTTCGGCAACACGCCATTGGCGCGGCCTTTGCCGAGATACTCGTCTTATGGGTTCTGATCGGCTCTACCACGGTGATTTTTGCGCACACTTCACCCTTGGCGGCCTGGCTCATGGTTCCCTATTGGGTCTGGGTTACCTTCGCCACCCTCCTGAACGCCGCCTTCTGGCGGCTGAACTGAGTCGCAACCAAGTAGCAAGACACGAAAGGCGGGGATAACCCCGCCTTTCCTGTTTGCTAGATTCTGCCGGAATCCGGCTTAGCAGCTTACAGCGGCTGAACGTCCGCCGCCTGCCATCCCTTGGGCCCCTTTACCACGTTGAATTGCACGGCCTGGCCTTCCTGCAGACTCTTGAAACCACTCGAGTTGATTGCAGAATAATGCACGAAGACATCTTCGCCGTTCTGGCGCGAAATGAAGCCAAAGCCCTTCGCGTCATTGAACCACTTCACAGTACCTTGTTCCATCTTGTTTCTGATTCCTGAATTGAATTGCGCTGGATGAATCGGAGCGACCACTGGCAGAATCTTGCTTGGTTGGGCGAGTTGCTGCTCACGCCCGGTTCGGCTCTAACGCTGGACTCAGTGTACCACCCCTCTGGAAAAAGGGGATAGAATTCTTCTTTGCCACCGCCAAGTCCATTCCCAATTCAGGAAATCGTTGCCCGACATCGACTTAGAGTCGCGCCTCCGGCTGTGATACTGTGAAAGGTCGCCATGCCGCACGATCCCGTACCCGGCCTCTTATCCCGCGCCACGGAGCTGCTGGAGGCGGAGTTTACGGCTCTGCCTGCCTGGGAGTCTACCGCCGATCTCGCCGGCACGGCAGCCATCGAGCGGGTTCTGGAGGCCGTCGCTCACCGGCTGGGCGATAATTACCCCTACTTCCATCCTCTTTATGCCGGTCAAATGCTCAAGCCGCCGCACCCGGTCGCGCGCGCCGCTTATGCGCTGGCCATGAACCTGAACCCCAACAATCACGCTCGCGACGGGGGCAGGGCCAGCTCCGAAATGGAGATCGAAGCGGTCCGGGAGATTGCGGGGATGTTCGGCTGGAAGGAGTTCCTGGGTCACCTCACCTCCAGCGGCACACTGGCCAATCTTGAAGCGCTCTGGGTGGCCGGGCAGATCGCGCCCGGCCGCAGAATCGTCGGCTCTGAACAGGCTCACTACACACACCGTCGCATCTCCGCCGTCCTGAAGCTGGATTATGCCGAGGTCCCCGCCGACAGCCGCGGACGCATGAGCATCGTGGCGCTGGAATCGGAGTTGCGCAAGGGCGCCGTGGGCGCTGTGGTGGCGACGCTGGGTACCACGGCCATGGGCGCCGTGGATCCGCTCGATGAGATTCTGGCGCTCCGCGAACGCTACGGCTTCCGCATCCATGTGGATGCAGCCTATGGCGGCTACTTCCGGCTGATTCCCGAGTCGCTGGACGAACCGGCGCGGCGCGCCTTCGCCGCCATTGGTCAGGCTGATTCGATCGTGGTCGATCCCCACAAGCACGGGCTGCAGCCCTACGGCTGCGGCTGCGTGCTCTTCCGCGATCCGGCGGTGGGCCGCTTCTACAAGCATGATTCTCCGTATACCTACTTCACTTCAAAGGAATTGCATCTCGGCGAGATCAGCCTGGAGTGCTCGCGGGCGGGCGCGGCGGCAGTTGCCCTCTGGGCTACGCAAAAGCTGCTGCCTCTGGCGCCCGGCGGAGAATTTGCCCAAAGACTGGCGCGCAGCCGTGCCGCGGCTCTGGAGCTGGACCGTCGCCTACGCGGCGATGGCCGTTTTCAGCCGCTCGCAACCGGTTCTCCGGAACTCGACATCGTGGTGTGGAAACCGCGTGCGCAGACTGCCGAAGAGGCCTCGCGCCGGGCGCGGGAGATCTTCGCGGCCTGCGCCAGGCGGGATTTGCACCTGGCTCTTGTAGAATTGCCGCTAACCTGGTTTCATCTGGAAGAAAGCGGGAGCATCGCGGAGACGCCGAGGCCGGTCACATGCCTGCGTTCCGTGCTGATGAAGCCGGAACACGAAGCGTGGCTCGACCAGATCTGGGAAAGGCTCACCGCCGCCAGTATGGATGTCATGGCACAAGCAGACAAGCGCCCGGAATGAGTATGATTAAGGTTCGAAAGAAAACGTTCTCACGTCTGATCCGTTTGATCTCCTTCTCGCCCGGCCAAGCCATGAGACCACCGGCGAGCACAATGTTGCTGAACGCTGAACGCTAAAGGCTGCAAGCTTCTTTTTGAGTTTCAATCCAATCCGAGGTTACGAACCGATATGCACGATCCTGCCGTCCTGCGCTCCATCCATCGCGACCGCTTCCATGCGGACCCCGCCATCTTTGTCGCTCCCGGCCGCGTCAACCTGATCGGCGAGCATACCGATTACGCCGAAGGCTTCGTGATGCCGGCGGCCATCAACTTTGCCACCTTGGCCGCCATCTCACCGCGCACGGACGGCAAGATCGTCATCTACTCAGAGAACTTCAGCGAAGAGAAAACCTTCGACGCCGCGGCGCTTCCAGCCAAGGGAGACAAGCACTGGAGCGATTACCCCATCGGTGTCGCGGTCACCCTGGCCGGCGAAGGCCACAAGGTTCCCGGCTTCAGCATGAGCCTCTGGGGCGATGTACCGCTGGGCTCGGGACTTTCCAGCTCAGCCGCTCTTGAGGTGGTAACGGCGCTCGCGCTCCTCTCGCTGATCGGCGCCAGCTATCCGGGCCCGGTGCTCGCCCGCGTCTGCCAGCGCGTTGAGAACGAGTTTGTCGGCGCGAATTGCGGCATCATGGACCAGTTCATCTCAGTCAACGGCAAGGAGAATCATGCCCTGCTCCTCGACTGCCGCGACCTCAGCTTCAAGCTGGCGCCGATTCCCGACCATGTGGCGCTGGTGATCGCCAACACCATGGTCAAGCACTCGGTGGCCGGCGGCGACTATCCCACCCGCCGCCGCGAATCGGAGGCTGCCTGCGCCGTGATCGCCAGCCACCGGCCGGGCGTCCCGTTCCTGCGCGATGCAACCCTCGAAGACCTGGAAAGGTGGGGACACGAGATGGCGCCCAAATCGCTCATGCGCGCCCGCCACGTGATCAGCGAAAACCTGCGTACGGTAGCCGCCGCCGAGGCCCTGCTCAAGGGCAACATGGCCGAAGTGGGCCGCCTGATGGCCGAGGCGCACTGGAGCTACAGCAAGGACTTTGAAGGCAGTTGCGTGGAGGCCGACATCATGGTCGAGCTGGCCCAGGATCTTCCCGGCCTCATCGG
>JAJZAL010000168.1 GCA_021799405.1 Acidobacteriota bacterium | reverse complement strand
TTACAACTCCGGCCCGTCAGCGCTCGAAACTCCCTACGAAGTTCCCAACCAGATCATTCAATACCACCCGGTAAAATCGCCGCTGCGCCAGGGCTCCTATCGCGCTCTCGCCGCCACCGCCAACAACTTCGCCCGGGAATCACACATGGATGGACTGGCGCACGCCGCCGGCATGGATCCGCTCGAGTTCCGCCTGAAGAACCTCACCAATCCCCGCATGCGCGCCGTCCTTCAGGCCGCCGCCGGGCGCTTCGGCTGGAGCAACGCCAGGTCCACGCCCACCCGCGGATACGGCATCGCCTGCGGCACCGACAAGGGCGGCTACGTGGCCACCTGCGCCGAAGTCGAGATCGATCCCGCCGCCAGAAAGATTCATATCCGCCGCGTTGTCGAAGCCTGGGAGTCCGGGGCCGTCGTCAATCCCAACGGCATTCGCAATCAGATCGCGGGCGCGATTGTGCAGTCCATTGGCGGAGCGCTTTTCGAAGCGATCCTCTTCTCGAACGGCCGCATTCTTAATCCTCACTTCACTCAGTACCGCCTTCCGCGCTTCGCTGACGCGCCGCAGATTGAGGTCGTATTACTCGACCGCAAAGACCTGCCCTCGGCCGGAGCAGGCGAAATCGGCATCATCGGCCTGGCTCCCGCCGTCGGCAACGCCATCTTCGCCGCCACGGGCACGCGCCTCTGCAACATGCCGATGGCGCCCAACGCCGCCGTACCGGGCACGCTCGCATCGCCTTTCAGATGCTGATGATGCGGCCACTGCATCCCTTGTATTTCCATCGGGGTAAAGCGAAGCCAATCAACAAAATTTCGCGGATGTGATGCTAATCACTTGCATAATCGAATTCCTTGCGGATACTTGAAACTAAGGCGAGGACTTATCGAGCCATGAATTGGAGCAGAAAAGGCGCATTGCTGATGTTGGTTGTCGCGGTCCTGTGGGCCGTAACACCGGCGTTCGCCTGTCTGCTTATGGCGCGACCGGCGCAGCAGCCTGCCTGCTGCCACGGCATGATGCACCACTGCGAAGCGATGGGCGCAAGCATGAGCAGCCCATGTTGCAGCGCTCGCTCGCAGGAGATCGCCGTCGTTCCCGTTCCTCCGTTTGCGCCTGAGCACGCACAGCGGCTGGCGCTGCTGCCGCATCATGGCGCACTGCCAACCGCCGCCAATGCGTCCATTGCCCACGGCAGCAGCTTCGGCCCACCGCCGCCCATCTTCTCTTCAAGCGGCGGCGTCATCCTCCGCATCTAGAACCGCTTTCTTCCGAGACCGCCCACGTCCCGCCGCGTTTGCGCGCGCGTCTATGCGCCGTTGTGGCACTTAACCGGGCCGTGGTAACTGGCACTTTTCGCTGGAGGAAGCGATGAAAGTCTTCATTTCCGCATTTCTTGTTTGTTCGCTGGCCGTTTTGCCAGACTCTCTCTCGCGCGCACAAACACCTGTCGGAGTCGACAGCCTGGCGAGCTTTGCCGCCTGGTTTCAGGATCGTCCCACGCCACCGGCTTCCGGCCCCGCTCTGACGCTGGAGGCCGCCGAGCGCATCGCGCTGGCGGAGAATCCCGAGATCGCCGTGGCCGCCCGGCGCGTGGCCGTAGCCCAGGCGCACATCCCTGTCGCCGGCGCGCTCGATGATCCCTGGGTCATGTATCGCGGCTGGAGCGTACCACTCTCGCAGCCCTGGAACTATAACGAAGCCCAGAACATGTTCAGCATCAGTCAGACCTTTCCCGGCCGCGGCAAGCGCGCGCTGCGCACCAGCATCGCTGGGTCCGATGTGGATGTCGCGAAGGCTCAGCTTGCCCAGACGCGCCTTGACGTCGAGGTGCGCGTTCACAAAGCCTTTGATGATCTGCTGCTTGCCGACGAGGAGCTGCGCATTCACGATCAGCACGTCGGCATTGCTCGCCAGGCTATCGCGGCGGCGCAAATCAAGTACTCGGTCGGCAAGGTACCGCAGCAGGACATCCTCAAGGCGCAGGTCGCGCTCACGGCGCTGGCCGAGCACATGATCCGCTTCGACCGCGATGCCGATGTGGCGCGCGCACGCCTCAATACGCTGCTGGGCCGCGATCCCGCGGCGCCACTCCGTGTTCAGGGCAGGTTCGCTGTTGTGGCCCCGCTGCCATCAGAGCAATCTCTTGAGGCCCTCGCGCTTCAGTCCCGCCCCGATCTGATGGCAGCCCGCCGCGCAGCCGAGCGCAGCCACAAGGAGCAGGCTCTCGCCAAGAAAGCCTACATCCCCGACTTCACCGTCTCGGGCGGCTACATGCTCATGCCGCCCAGCTCCGACATGCGCAATAACTACATGGTCGAGGGCTCCATGAATCTGCCCTGGCTCAACCACCGCAAGCACGACGCCGAGATTGCCGAAGCCACGGCGCGCGCTACCGAGCAGGATGCCGAGCTCGCCGATCTGCGCAACGCCGCCTTCGGCCAGATTCAGGACGCCCTGGTCGAAGCTAAGTCCGCGCAGCGCTTCGCGGCCCTCTATCAGGACCAGCTCCGCCCGCAGGCCGAAGCCACGCTCCAGGCCAGCGTCATCGCCTACGAAAACGACCAGACCAGCCTTCTTGATCTTCTCGACAGCCAGATGGAAGTGATCACCGTGGATGTCGACTGGGTTCAGGCCATCGCCGACTACGACACGCGCCTCGCCGATCTCGAACTCGCCGCCGGCGCTCCTCTTGAATCATCCAAGCATCCCGCGCCGGAGGTGAAACCATGAAGACGCGCACGTATCAGTTTGCCCTTGCCGCAGCCGTCGCCGCCTGCCTTCTGCTCGCCGCCGCGCTCGCGTATGTGCTGCTACGCCGTACTCAGCCGGCCCCGGCGGTTGCCGCTGAAAATCCGGTCGTCGCGGCCGGGCCCACAGTGGCTTCACAGCCTGCTCCACTCGCGGCCGCCGCGCCCTCAGCGGGCGCGCCCGCGCTGGCTCCCGTACAGTTGTCTCCCCAGCGCATGCAGGAGATCGGCGTCACCACAGCCGTAGCGCAGTTCAAAGTCCTTGATGACGACCTGCGCGTTCCCGGCAATGTGGATATTGACGAGGAGAAGCTCGCCTATGTGCAAACCCGCTTCCCCGGCTGGATTCAGGATGTCTTCGTCAATGCCACTTATCAGTACGTGCGTAAGGGCCAGCAATTATTCACGGTCTACAGTCCCGACCTCGTGAGCAGCGAGCAGGAGTATCTGCTCGCCAGACAGAACCAGAAGAGCTTCACGCAAAGCGCTTCGGGCCAAGCTTCGCAAAGCCAGGGTCCGGCGGGAATGGATATGCACGGCATGGCCGCCGAAGAGGGCGGCTGGCTCGTGCAGGCCGCCGAGGAACGCCTCCGCCAGTTCGGTGTCCCCGAGCAGGCCATCGCGAATCTGGAAAAAGCCGGGAAGGTGCAGCGCAACATCACCATCGACTCGCCTGCCAGCGGTTACATCACCGAGCGCAACGCGCTGCCCAACGCCTACGTGCAGCCGCAAACCAAGCTCTACACCATCGCCGATCTCTCCACTATCTGGGTCTATGCTGACGTCTTCCAGACCGACGTGGGCCGCCTCCGTCCCGGCGACCCCGCCCAGGTCACCGTCGATGCTTATCCCGGCCGGCGCTTCTATGGCCACATCGATCAGATCCTGCCCCAGGTCGATCCCGTTACGCGCACCGTGCGCGTCCGCCTCGTCTTCCGCAATTCCGGCGTGGTCCTCAAGCCCGGCATGTACGTCAACGTCGACATCCACATCCCACTGGGCCGTCAACTCGTCATCCCCGCATCGGCCGTGCTGGCCTCGGGCACGCAGTCCATCGCCTTTGTGGATCACGGCCACGGCAATCTGGAGCCGCGCGTCATCCAGACCGGTCCGCAGGTTAATGATTCCGTCGTCGTCCTCAGCGGCCTGAAAGCCGGCGAGGATGTCGTCAGCTCCGCCAACTTCCTCGTTGACTCCGAAGCCCAGCTCCAGGCCGCCATGGCCGCGTTTTCGCCTCTGCCGCAGCCGCCCGCCGCGGGCGCAACCGCAGCCGCACCCGCCGTTCAGGCACAGGTGGACTTCAGCACGCAGCCCTCACCGCCGAACAAGGGCGCCAACACCGTTCAGGTCAAGCTCACAGGGGCAAACGGTCAGCCGGTCGCGGGCGCGCAGGTTGCCGTCACCTTCTTCATGCCCGCCATGCCGGCCATGGGCATGGCAGCCATGCGTGCCGTTGCTACGCTCGCCGACAAAGGCAATGGCATCTACTCCGGCCCGCTACAACTCGGTTCGGGCGGCACCTGGCAGGTGACCATCACGGCGCAGCGCAACGGCCAAACCGTAGCCACCAAACAACTCAGCGTGGACGCCACAGGAGGCATGTGATGATCTCCAAGATTATTGCCTGGTGCGAGCACAATCCCTTCCTCGTCATCACCGGATCGATTCTTCTGGTCGTCGCCGGCATCTGGTCCCTGCGCCACGTCCCGCTCGACGCGCTTCCTGACATCAGCGATGTGCAGGTGATCATCCACACGCCCTGGCCCGGCGAGCCACCCAATGTCATCGAGGACCAGGTCACCTACCCCATCGTCACGGCCCTGCTTTCGGCACCCGGCGTGAAAAACGTGCGCGCCCAAACCATGTTCGGCGACTCCTATGTCTTCGTCATCTTCGAAGACGGCACCGACCTTTACTGGGCGCGCTCGCGTGTCATCGAATACCTGCAACAGATCGCCGGCAAGCTGCCCGCCGATGTCCACCCCGCCATCGGCCCGGACGCCACCGGCGCCGGCTGGGTATATGAGTACGCCATCGTCGACCGCACCCACACCCGCAGCCTCGCCGATCTGCGCGCGCTTCAGGACTGGTTCCTGCGCTATCAGCTTGAGACCGTGCCTGGCGTTGCCGAAGTGGCCAGCATCGGCGGCTTCGTGCGCCAGTATCAGGTGAACCTCGACCCCAACAAGCTCTTCTCGTACGGCATCTCTGCCTCCACCGTCATCGATCGCGTCCGCCAAAGCACCAACGAAGTGGGCGGCGATGTCCTCGATATGAGCGGCGCCGAATACATGGTCCGCGGCCTCGGCTATCTCAAGTCGCTCTCTGACCTCGAAAACGTACCTGTCGCCACCAGAAACGGGGTTCCCGTGCTCATCAAGGATCTCGGCGCCGTCTCCTTCGGCCCCGATGTGCGCCGTGGTGCGGCCGACTGGCAGGGCGAAGGCGAAACCGTGGGCGGCATCGTCGTGATGCGTTACGGCATGAATGCCCTCGACGTCATCAACGGCGTCAAGGCCAAACTCAAGGAGATCGCGCCTTCGCTTCCGCCCGGCGTCGAGATCGTCACCGGCTATGACCGCTCCTGGCTCATCGACCAGTCCATCCACACTCTCAAGCGCGACCTCATCGCTGAAGCCATCATCGTCAGTTTCGTCAGCATCGTCTTTCTCTTCCACTTCCGCTCGGCGCTCGTCCCCATCCTCACTGTGCCCATAGCCGTGCTGGCCGCGTTCATCCCCATGTATTACCTGCACATCAGCTCGAACATCATGTCGCTCGGCGGCCTGGCTCTGGCCATCGGCGTACTCATTGACGCCGCCATCGTCATGGTCGAGAACGGCTACCGCCAGCTCGCCGAGCGCGACAAAGAACCCGGCGAAGCTGAGCGGCGCAAGATCCTCGTCGGCGCCGCGCAGCAGGTCGGGCCGGCGCTCTTCTTCTCGCTCATCATCATCGTCGTCTCGTTTCTGCCGGTCTTTCTGCTGGAGGCGCAGGAGGGTCGCATGTTCCGTCCGCTGGCCTGGACCAAGACGCTGGCCCTCATCTTCTCGTCGCTGCTCTCCATTACGCTGGTGCCCGCACTCATGCCGATTTTTCTCCGCGGCAAACTGCGCCCTGAATCCCGCAATCCCGTCACCCGCATCACCCAGGCCCTCTACCTTCCCGTGCTGCGCTGGAGCCTGCGCCACTGGAAGCTGGTGGTCGCGCTCAACGTCCTCTTTCTGGCCGTCACCATTCCGCTCTACTTCCGCCTCGGCAGCCAGTTCATGCCCGCGCTCTATGAGGGCTCCGCTCTCTACATGCCCAGCGCGCTGCCCGGCATCTCCATCACGCAGGCCGTCTCGCTCATGCAGGAGCAGGACCGCATCATCCGCACCTTCCCTGAAGTTTCAACTGTCTTCGGCACCGTCGGCCGCTCTGACTCGGCTACCGACAACGCGCCGCTAGATATGTTCGACACCACCATCATGCTCAAGCCGCGCAGCCAGTGGCGCCCCGGCATGACCTATGAAAAGCTCATCGCGCAGATGGACGAAAAGCTTCAGTTTCCCGGGCTTACCAACACCTGGACGATGCCCGTCCGCAACCGCCTCGACATGGAAATGACCGGCATCAAGACTCCCGTCGGCATCAAGATTCAGGGCCCCGACCTCGCGCGCATCGAAGAGATCGGCGCGCAGATGCAGCAGATTCTCTCCGCCATGCCACAGGCCAATTCCGTGTATGCGGAGCGCGTCTCGCAGGGCTTTTATCTCAACGTGGACGTGAACCGGCCCGAGGCCGCGCGTTACGGCCTTACCGTCGCCGACGTGCAGCGCGTCATCACCTCTGAGATCGGCGGAGCCAACATCGCCGAAAACATCGAAGGCCGCAACCGCTTCCCCATTGCCGTGCGCTATCAGCGCAGCTTCCGCGATCACCCCGAAGCCTTGTCGCAGGCTCTCATCCCGACGCCGTCAGGCGAGCAAATTCCCATCGGCGAGGTGGCCCGCATCTTCTTCTCGCGCGGCCCCGCCATGATCCGCGACGAAGACGGCGCACTCACCGGCTACGTCTATCTCGACCTCAAAACCAACGATTACGGCGGCTTTGTGAGTCAGGCGGAAAGACTCATGCATCAGAAGCTCGCGCTACCCACCGGTTACACCTGGCATTGGGCCGGCGAGTACGAGTTCGAGGTCCACGCCAAAGAACGTCTCAAGATCATCCTGCCCGTTGTCTTTTTTGTCATCTTCCTGCTGCTCTATCTCGTCTTCAAATCCGCCACTGAGGCCGCGGTGCTCATCTTTCCCACGCTTTACGCCATGTCCGGCGGCCTGTTGCTGCAGTGGCTGCTCGGCTACAACTTCAGCGTCGCCGTCTGGGTCGGCTATATCGCGCTCTTTGGCATTGCTGTTGAAACGGGCGTGGTCATGGTCGTGTATCTCCAGGAGGCCTTCGAGCGCCATCTCGCCCAGGACACGCCTATGACGGAAGCCGTTCTGGAGCAGGCAGTCATTGAAGGCGCGGTGCAGCGCCTGCGTCCCAAGCTGATGACCGTGACCGCCGTCATCCTCAGCCTTGCGCCCATCCTTTGGGAGACCGGCATCGGCTCCGACGTGATGAAGCCCATCGCCGCACCCATCGTTGGCGGCATGATCACCTCCACCATTCACGTGCTGATTCTGGTTCCCGTCTTCTTCCTGCTCATGCACCGCCGCGCGCTGCGCCGCGGCCGCTTCGCCCGCGCGCCCGAGATGGAGAATGTCTCAGGTTAATGGGCAAACAAAATTCTGTAGCGCCGGTCTCCCGATCGGCTGTCGTGGCGGCGTCCGCGCCGCTACTCCGCCGCTCAACCTCATTGACAATCCTTGAGACCGTAGTTTCGAATACAGGCGAAGCTCAAGACGACTCTGCGAAGAGAAGGTGAATCATGCGGCTGCCGCTTTTCACCGGGAGCCAAACCTGTGCATCGAACGCAAGGAGAGATACGCGTGAAAGTTCATTTCAAGATCGCCGCTTTGGGATTGCTTTTGCCGCTGGCCGCGGTCACGCTTGCCGCGCAGCAGGATTACTTCAGCAACTGGCCCGCCGGCCGCGCTCCGCAGGAGATAGGCAAGCTTGTCGCCGAGCACTTCGTTACCAGCCCGCACCAGGGCAACGGCACCATCTTTTACGGCGAAGTAGGCACATGGTACGGCGCGCTCACCTTCGCGCAACTGACCCACGACGATGCCCTGCGCGATGAACTCATCAAGAAATTCCAGCCCCTCATGCCGGGCGGCGCTGAAGCCGATCGGATTCCCCGGCGCGATCACGTCGACGACTCCATCTTCGGCACTGTCCCCCTCGAGATCTATATCCTGACCAAAGACAAGAAGTATCTCGACTTCGGACTCTCCTTCGCCGACCGCCAATGGGAAAACCCGCTTCCTGACGGCCTGTCGCACGAAACGCGCTTCTGGATCGACGATATGTATATGCTCACGATCCTCCAGTTGCAGGCCTACCGCGCCACCGGCGACAAGAAGTACCTCGACCGCGACGCCAACGAGATGGTCGCCTACTTGAGAAAGCTACAGCAGCCAAGCGGCCTCTTCTACCACGCACCGGATGTGCCCTTCTACTGGGGACGCGGCAACGGCTGGGTGGCAGCGGGCATGACCGAGATGCTGCTCACCCTGCCCAAGGACCATCCGCAGCGCGCCGAGATTCTCGCCGCATATCAAAAGATGATGGCGGCCCTCCTCAAATATCAGGCTCAGGACGGAATGTGGCGGCAGCTCATCGACCACCCCGAGGCATGGGAAGAAAGCTCCGGCTCCGGCATGTTTACCTTTGCCTTGATCAGCGGCGTCAGGAATGGCTGGCTCGACGCGGCCACCTACGGCCCCGCCGCGCGTAAGGCATGGATAGCCCTCACCGGCTTCATTGACCAGAACGCGAACGTGACCAACATTTGCGCCGGCACCAACAAGAAAGACGACCTGGAATATTACCTGGAGCGCCCGCGCAGAACCGGAGACTTCCACGGCCAGGAAACGATCCTGTGGGCCGCCTCTGCGCTGCTGCGATAAGGCGACTGCGATTGGGCGCTCCCGCTCGCAGGAACATGCTGCGCCGGGTGCCCCCGGGTCTCGCGTTCGAGGCCTGGGTAATCAGGTGCCCCACCCTCGCCGTCCGCCACGACGGATTCTAGCGGCCGGGGTGTGCCCGAGCTAGAAGCAGAAATCGCGCTGTAGCCCCTCAGTCCAGCCGCGTCAGATACGCCTCGCCTTGGCTCGGCCTCAAATGACGAGCCAGGTATTCCGCCATGGCGCGGTCGCCGTCGTGCGGCCGGATGCGCACCCAATAGTGGCGCTCGGAGGGAAACTCGATGACGCTGGCGCGCGGGTACTTGCGAATAAGCCTTCGTTTGAGACGCGATGCTACCGCATAGCTCGTGAATGGGCCGATCTGCACGCACCAGTGGCCGCCGCTCTCGATGGGCTTGGGTGTCTCGTAAACATCCAGCCGTACGCGCGCGATGCCTGGCCGGTAAATGCCCGTGGCGATTGCGGCTGCCCGTGAGAGATCCACGATCCTGCCTTCCACAAAAGGACCACGGTCGGTCACGCGCATCACACCCGACTGCCCCGTCTTGAGATTCGTCACCTTGATGAGCGATCCCATGGGCAAGGTGCGGTTCGCGGCCGTCATCGTTTCGCCATCGAAGACCTTGCCATTGGCCGCCCTGCGGCCCTTGTAGGGTGCTTCATACCAACTGGCCAGGCCGACCCGCGTCTCGATCGGCCGGTGCGTCTCCACGTACTCCAGGTCCTCGGCGTTCGCCCCGATCGGCGACGACGGCGTGCTGGAAACTTCGGGCGATGGTTGCCGCGGTTGCGGCGGTGGCGTGTAAACCGGCGGTGGCGTGGGATAGACCGGGGGCGGCAACGACTGTGGCGCAGGCTGCGCCATCTGTTGATGATGCCTGCAGCCGGTAACCACCAGCAGCACCAACGCCAAACCAGCCAGCCCTGCCCAACGTCCTGCTTTGGCTCGCTGTCGTATCCCTGAATTCAACAATTAGGCCCCTTGAACGGACCGGAGGGTTGCTCCATCCAGTCGGCAAGTCTGCGCAGCGTATCGGCAATCGTGCGCATCGCGGCTATGGACTCTTTTCGAACCTCCGGTACCACTGCATCATTCACATAGGCAATGGCATGGCGCAGTTCCCATTCGATCAATTCCACAGCCTCTTCAATGCGGTGTCCAACTCCGGCCGCACTACGATCGGGGGCGGAATATGTGCTCATGATTCGAAACCTTATTAACGATAACCAAGGCTGGCGAGTCTTTCCTTAGTCTGGCGGCTCCACCGCGACGAGTCAATGCCGCACTCGCCAGAGGTATCGCAAAGATTACTACAGGAAGGGATCCACTATTTATTTTCTTTTTCAAGCTAGTTAGATTCCTATTTACTGAAGAATTGTTGCCCATTGGCCAGTAACTTTTTCCGCCAGAGATGCGTCTGACTTTCAGGGTGGAGGATGATGGCTGCGCCCCCACTCCGAGTGGGTAGAGTGGTTTCGCCACGGATCGTTGCCGAAATAGAGACTTTGCGGCGCGACGCCGATCCAGCGAGGAGCCGATTGCTTTTGGAAAGCGGTTCATGCCATTCCAACACAAGCAGATACGCCGCCGGCGATGCTCTCCGTGTGCAGTCCCGCTCGCGGTGGTCCCGGTTTTTCATGCTCGCCCTGCCCGCCATCGTGATCCTGCTGTCTTGCGGCGTGGCCTGTGCCGGGCAGGCTCCAGACTCCCATCCCGCCTCAGCGCTGCCTCCGGCGCCACAGTCGCAAACCCAACTTCAAGCTGCGCATCCCGCACGCTCCAGGCCTGCAAAGCCCTGCCCGCCTGGCAATACCCACACAGGCAGGACTGCCGCGCCTGCGCCAGCCACAGCATTGCGCTCCGGCTCGCAGCCGGTCAAACAGACAACTCCCTGCCCCTCTCATCTCCCCATCGTCAACTGGTATGCCCGCTTTCTCGACGGGCCGCACGTGAAGCCCCTGACGCCCAAAGAGAAAGCATGGCTGGCCACGCGCAACCTGGGAGATCCCTTTAATGCCATCACCATACTGGGCCAATCCGGCATCGCCGTGGCCTCGGATCCAAGTTCCCCCTATGGCCCCGGCATGCCTGGCTTCGGGCGCAACGTTGGCGTCAGCTACGCCGAGGACGCGACCGGCGAGTTCTTCGGCACTTTCCTCATCCCTTCCATCGCTCGACAGGACCCGCACTACCACCGCATGCCTGACGCTTCCATCAAGCGCAGAATCGCGCACGCCATCTTTCAGGTTGCATGGACCCAGGGCGACAACGGTAAGCAAATGGTGAACTACGCCGACCTGGTGGGATTCGCCATCGACGATGAGATCGCCAATCTCTACGTCCCCGGCGAACAGACCAACCTGCCCAGCACGGCAGCGCGCTACGCCACCGGTCTGGCCACCGCGCCCATTGACAACTTCGTCACCGAGTTCCTTCCCGATATCGCCCGCCACATCCACATGCGCATCGTTCTGGTCCAGCGCATCATCAACCAGGTTGCCACGACCAACAATAATGCCACCACCGACTAGCGGGCGACCTTCCTGTGCGCCTGCGATAACGTCCTCTTCACGCCCCCACCGCTACACTAGGGGTATGGCCGTAAAACGCAAGATTATCGAGCACTATGAGATCCTCCGCCGCCTCGGCGCCGGGGGCAGCGGTGTGGTCTACCTTGCGAACGACC
>JAJZAL010000167.1 GCA_021799405.1 Acidobacteriota bacterium | reverse complement strand
GGTCCGCCTTGGTCTTCGGCTCGATGGCCACCGAAATGACAGGGTCAGGGAAGGTAATCGCGCCCAGCGCAATTGGGTGAGCGGGAACGCAGAGCGTGTCGCCGGTTTTTAGATCCTTCAGTCCCACACAAGCGCAGATGTCACCCGCCAGAATCTCGGTTACATCCTCCCGCTTGTTGGCGTGCATCTTCACGAGTCGCCCCACGCGCTCGGTCTTGCCAGTGCGTGGATTGAGCACCGTGTCGCCCGTCTTCAGCGAGCCGGAATAAACGCGGACAAAAGAAAGCTTTCCGTATGGATCGTTGATCAGCTTGAAAACCAGCGCCGACAGCGGCTCATTGTCTTCCGCCTTGCGGGTCAGCTTCTCGTCCGGACGCGAAGGATTAATCCCCTCCACCGGAGGCTTGTCCAGCGGGCTGGGCAGGTAATCGACCACCGCATCGAGAAGCGTCTGCACACCCTTATTTTTAAAGGCGCTGCCGCAGATCACCGGAAAGACCTTCAGATCGATCGTGGCCTGGCGGATACCGGCCTTCAATTCCTCGACAGTGGGCGTTTCGCCTTCCAGGAACTTCTCGAGCAGCACGTCGTCCGTCTCGGCGATCACCTCGATCAGCTGCATCCGGAAGGCCTCCGCCTTCTTTTGCAGCGACGCCGGAATCGGCTCCTCACTGTACTTGGCGCCCATGGTTTCGTCGTGCCAGAGGATCGCCTTCATCTCGATCAGGTCCACGACGCCCTTAAAGTTGGCTTCCGCCCCGATGGGAATCTGCAGCGCCACCGGTCTTGCGCCCAGGCGCTTGCGGATGGTGTCCAGCACAAACTCAAAGTCGGCGCCGTTCTTATCCATCTTGTTGACAAAGCAGATCCGGGGAACCTTGTACTTGTCGCCCTGCCGCCACACGGTTTCGGTCTGCGGCTGCACGCCGCTCACAGAGTCAAAGACCGCCACAGCGCCATCGAGCACGCGCAGCGACCGCTCCACTTCGGCGGTAAAGTCCACGTGGCCGGGCGTATCGATGATGTTGATGCGAATGTCGCGCCACATGCAGGTCGTTGCGGCCGACGTGATGGTAATGCCGCGCTCCTGCTCCTGCTCCATGTAATCCATGGTCGCGGTGCCCTCATGCACTTCGCCAATGCGGTGCGTGATGCCCGTGTAAAACAGGATGCGCTCTGTCGCTGTCGTTTTTCCGGCGTCGATGTGCGCCATGATGCCGATGTTCCGGCAACGATTCAGAGGTATGGTACGAGCCACGTCATCTCTTCCTTGCGAGCGCAATCGCCCGCGGTTTTTCTGTTCAAAGGCCCATTTACCCCGGGGCCTCGTCGCGCCGGACCTCCCTCGTGGCCGGCTTCAACTTCGCAAACTTTCAGAGCCACCGATCCTTCCCGCAACTCGCGCGGACAAGGATGAGATCCGGCGTCTACCAGCGGTAGTGAGCGAAGGCCTTGTTAGCCTCGGCCATGCGGTGCACGTCTTCCTTCTTCTTCATCGCGGCGCCACGGCCATTGGCCGCATCGAGCAGCTCATTGCTCAGCTTGTCCACCATGCCCTTTTCACCACGGCCACGGCCATAGGTGATGAGCCAGCGGATGGCCAGCGACGTGCGCCGGTCGGGATTGACCTCGATCGGCACCTGATAGTTGGCTCCACCCACACGGCGCGTCTTCACTTCCAGCAGCGGCTTGCAGTTCTCCACGGCCTTCTTGAACAGCTTGATGGCCTCTTCGCCGCCACCCTTGGCCTCGATATTCTGCATCGCTTTGTAGAAGATGCCCTGGGCCGTCGACTTCTTGCCGCCCCACATCATCGAGTTCACAAACTTGGTCACGAGCGTGGATCCGTAGACCGGATCCGGCGCCACTTCCCGCTTCGCAATGTGCCCTTTTCTCGGCATATATCCTCAAATGCAGCTATCAGCTTCCAGCCATAAGCTTTCAGCTTTATCCTGTCAGCCCCAGCCTCAACAACCAACCCGCCACCGAACAAACTGGAAGCCAGGAGCTACTCTTTCACTTCTTCGCCGCGCCGCCCTTGGCTCGCTTGGCTCCATACTTAGACCGGCTCTGCGAACGATTGGCCACGCCTACTGAATCCAGCGTGCCGCGCACCACGTGATACCGCACTCCCGGTAGATCCTTCACACGGCCGCCGCGGATCAGCACAATCGAGTGCTCCTGCAGATTATGGCCGATCCCCGGAATATAGGTGGTAACCTCGATTCCGTTGGTCAGCCGCACCCGAGCCACCTTGCGCAGGGCCGAGTTCGGCTTCTTGGGTGTCTGCGTGTACACGCGCGTGCAGACGCCACGCCGCTGCGGCGAAGCCTGCAGCGCAGGCGATGCCGTCTTATAACGGGGGGCCGTGCGCCCCTTGCGGACAAGCTGATTAAATGTAGGCAAACTGCAACTCCTTACCCTTCAAAACCCTGCAACAACCAACTTCACAAGACGCGCACAGCGATCAAGGGTCCTATTGCCGCATTTCCTGCCTACGCCGAGGCACGTAAACGCGCAGTAACCCTGCTCCCTGCTTCGCGTCTGTGTTCCTTCCCATCTCAGACGAGAACCGCGACGGTGGCCGGGCGTCCGCCGCAGCGGAGCCAACTCCGTTTCGCTGATTCCGGCCCGCATAGCCCTCCAAGGCGGAGAACGCGCGGGCACCGATGCGATTGATCCCTGCCCTCCGCAAAATTGAGGCAATTCCGGGAATTTGTCTGGCCGATAAACTTCGCTGGCCCTCGGACACCCGACTCAGCCAACCACAGGCTGCCCGGGCGGCCCGCCGCAGCCGTCGTTAAAACACACGACAAACCGCGTTTTTGCGGAACCTTCTTACAATAACAAGAAACCGAAGCCGGGGTCAATGAAACCCGGCTCCGAACTTAAGAAATTTCCACCTTCCCCGCTTCAGGTGTCTTATTCTCCGAATTAGTTGATCGCCTTCAGGGTCCAGGCCCCATTGACCAGTGCAAAGTCGGCCGAACGGTCGGTGCTCAACTGGTTGCCAGGGTTGCTGGTGGCGATGTCCTGTAGCGGTTTCGGTACGCCGGCGAAGTCCACAACTTCGTTATACTGGGCGCTCATGGCGGCGGCAACGCCAGGCAAAGTCTCGCTTTGGATGCTCTGAACGTTGACCGCCTTCAGATGATTGGCAGCCACGGTCGTGACCGTCACAAAGTAGTTCGTGTCGGTGGCGCTGCTGGGACGCCACTGAATGACAGTGCCGCCGCCCGACACAGTGACGGCCTTCTTGCCTGTGTCGGTCAAGGTGTAATCGGCCCAATATTTGTTGGGATAGACCTTGGTGAGCTTCCAGTAGCCGCTTGTAATGCCCATTCCCAACCCCAGTTTCTTCAACATAATCGTTGCGCCCGTCGCCGGCGTCTGATCGTATTTTGCCTGAATCAGAGCCTGAGCTTGAGTCTCGGACAACGGTGGCGCGGATTTGCAGCCAGCCAAAAGCATCCCCGCGCCGAGCAAGACGACCGCACTCAAGCCTGCCAAATTCATTGAGCTTTTCACGTTCCCTCCCCAGACCGCTTCAAGCGGCTCGATTTCTATCGACCCGCCATTTTTCCTCCTACTCTCCTCTGCTGTCAATGGGTTTGAATGTGACGGCGCTCACATAAAAGGGTTTATAGCTCCCCTGAATGTTTCTTTCAATTCCGCCCACCGAAACCACTCTCGGCTATTTTTCTGTAATCCGGCCCAAAAGCAGCTCCAAGAATCCGGTTTCGTCCGCATGCAGGCACACCTGGACGTTCGGCGGTCCCGATACCGGCCGGGTGAATCCCTTGCCATCTACCTCAAGACGAAGGAGCGTCGCCGGACACAAATCCGGACGGATTGCGTATGTCACTGCGACCGGATCATAAAGCGTGGGAATCCGCCACTCTTTTGGCCCAGACCACTCGTGGTAAAGGAGCGTCAACTGGTCAGTGAGCGGCGAGCCATGGGAGTAGATCTCCGCCTGCTGCGGCATTTCCAGGTGGATTTGGGTTGAATCGAGCGGCATCATATATACGGGCACGCCGGAACCGAGCAGCGCCCTGGCCCCGGCCGGATCGCACCGGATGTTCCATTCCGCGGAGGGCGGCCGACGGGAATCGCCCGTCTTTCGGTCATCGTAGCCCCGATAAACGCTCCCGCCCATCATGACCACCCGTTTGAGCTTGCGGAACGTGGCCGGGTCGCGTTCAATCGCTGCCTGCACATTGAAGAGCGGCCCAATCGCGATCAGCGTAATCTGGCCGGGATGCGCGCGGATCTGCCCGAGCAGAAAGCCAACAGCATCGGGATGTCTGCGGTCCGTCTCCCGGAGAGCATACGCTGCCTGAGTCAAGTGATTGGTTGCCGGGGTCCGCACGCCCGCTGCCACGGGAATCCCGCTGCGCCCGACTGCCGCCAGGTAGCGGTCCACCAGCCGCGCCCGCAGTTCTGTATCACCAAACTCCGTGGTAATTCCCAGCAGGTGCAGCTCCGGACTGCGCAGCACCAGCGCCAAGGCAAAGGCGTCATCGATGTCGTCGCCGATATCGGTATCAAGGATCACCAGTTGCGGATGGGACGAAGCCTTCGGAACGGCGGGAGCAGACTGCCCCCACCCAAGGACCGGACCGGCTATGGTTACAACCAGCGCGGCAAACGCCGGCAAAAAATGCGCCTTCTTCATGCGCACCATTGTAGCCAAGCCAGATCAGACGACCGCGATTCATGCAGATGCCGGAGATAATTACTGAAAGCCATCGGTTCCGCATGACGTCTTTGACATTATCCTTCGACGCGATATGTCGAGTGAGACCTGAAATTTATCTGCGTGGCCCGTTGCGCCCTGGCAAAGTGGGGATCTTCCGTGACGCCTCATTTCGAATTGCGGGTGGTTCCCAATGCCGCGTGAGGCCAGCCGTGCTGCCAGGTCAACGTAGAGATTTGCAGCGCAGGCCTACCTGTGATCGCGTCGTAGGCATGAAAGGCGATGATGTCGCCCTTGGGCCCCTGCAAGATTGACTCGCCCCCGGGACCGCGCCAGCGGCTGTTGCCGGCCAGCAGTTGCGTTCCGCCTCCCGCTAACATTGGTTTTCCGGCCGCATCCACGTAAGGACCTGTGACGTTGCGCGCGCGGCCGACCATGATCCGATAAGTGCTATTGACACCGCGACAGCACATATCGAACGAGACGAAGAGATAGTAATAGCCGCGGTGATGGACAACAAAGGGCGCTTCTATGGCCTGCCAGGCAGCCGGCAAGCCAGGCCTGGGAGGCTTGCGGTCCGCAGGCATCACGCGCGCGGCCAGCGAGTAGAGCCTGGGATCGGCTGCCGACGGCTTGCCGGTAGCCGGATCGATACGGCGCATCTTGATGCCGCTCCAAAAACTGCCGAAGCTCAGCCAAGGTTGCCCTCTTTCATCGAGAACGATATTTGGGTCAATCGCATTGAAGTCATCTGCGCGCGTCGACTTCAGGACCAGCCCGCGGTCCTGCCAATGGTACTTCGAACTGTGCGGATCGAGCGTTTGATTGGTCGCTAAAGCAATGCCGGACGTGTTTAAGCCGAAATGCGAGTAGGCGTAGTAGAGGTGATATTCGCCGTGAAAGTAAGAGATGTCGGGCGCCCACAGTCCTTTTGTCGCCGGACTTGCTTCGTGAATCCACGCCGGAATCCGGTCGAAAACGTAGCCGCACATCTGCCACGCGTGCAGATCGTGCGAACAGCGGATAGGTAACTGCCCCTTGTTGGCGTTCGCTGTGGTAGCGAAGACATAGTACGTATTTCCCTCATGAGCAATGGAAGGATCGTGGGTAAAGGAATCATCGCCGCTCAAAACCAGCGCATGCGGCTCTTTGCTCCAGAGATGTGGAATGAAAACGAACAGGAAAAGGGCAGGCAGGAAAAATTGAAGTCGCACGCAAATCCTCTCTGTCGTAAATGGAAGATAAATCTGAAAACTTGCAGGCGCGTTTGATCGATCCGAAAGGCGCGAAAAACTCACACACTAATGCGGGCGCCTGCCGGATTTCTCCAGGCGCTTGTACTCTTTCCGCAGCCTCTGAAAGCGCTCAGCCGGGCGTGACCCTTCATTCTCGCTCTTTGATCGTCAATCCGCGGCTGCCGCTTGAATCGCCAGCAGCTTTTTGAGGAGCGGCCTCAACAGCTTCAAATCCAGCGCGTTCGCGGCATCTGATTTGGCATTGGGCGGGTCGTCATGGACCTCCAGAAACAGCCCGTCTATCCCCGCCGCTACCGCCGCCCGAGCCAACAGCGGAATAAACTCCGGCTGCCCGCCGCTCACGCCATTGGCCGCCGAGGGCTGCTGCACCGAGTGCGTCCCGTCGAACACCACCGGCGCCATCCGCCGCATCACCGCCAGCGAGCGGTAATCCACCACCAGCGTGTTGTAGCCGAAGCTCGCGCCCCGCTCCGTCAGGAACACCCGCTCGTTCCCGGTCGAGCGTACCTTCTCGACGGGATAGAGCATGTCCCACGGCGCCACAAACTGCCCCTTCTTGATATTGATGGCGCGGCCGGTTTTGCCGGCGGCCACCAGCAGATCGGTCTGCCGGCAAAGAAATGCGGGAATCTGCAGGACATCCACCGCCTCGGCCACAGCCTCACAGTGTCCCGGTTCGTGCACATCGGTCAGCACGGGCAAGCCGGTTTCTCTGGCCAGGCGGCCAAGAATGCGCACGCCTTCCTTAAGCCCCGGCCCACGGAAGCTCTTCACGCTGGTGCGGTTGGCCTTGTCGTAGCTGGCTTTGAAGATGTAGGGAATGCCCAGATCAGCCGTGATGCGTTGAATGGCGTCCGCCATTGTGCGCACATGCATCTCGGATTCGATCACACACGGGCCGGCGATCAAAAAAAAATGTTTGCTTCCCACTTGCACCGGCCCGATCTCAAACGAATTCCTCACGCTGCCGATTGTATCCTCCCGGCCCGGCGGTGCGGTTCAGGCGTGCGTCTCCAACTGCTCCACATGGCTGCGCGACCACTCCGAAAGGGCACGGTCCAGCGCCCGCAGTGGAGTCGGCCCGGGTAGTTCCCGTTGGGGTTGCACCACATTGCTCTCCGCCAGCCGCCGGCAGAACGCAAGATACTCCTCGTAAAAATGAACATCATGCCGCGCGTGCCCAAGGGCTTCAAGAGCATGAAAATCCAGCACTGTATACCGCTCCGGAAAGATTGTGGCAAGAATCGCCGAGGCCACCGGAATGTCGACACCATGCAATTCCAGCAGCGCCTTAACCGCCGCTTCCGTCGTTGAGTTGGGAGAGGCCGCTACAGCGAGGGCGCGCCTGATCTTCTCCGTGCTGTTGGCAATCAGATAATGAACTACCCGTTCCGACTTCCACCGGACAACTGCCTCCAGATTGGCCAGCGAATAATCTCCGTTGCGAATGGATTCCCCGGCTTCGAACGCTGCCCTTTCGAGCTCCTGTTCCTTTCGGCCGGAATTTTGCCAGTACTCCTCAGCCAGATGCTGAAGATCCGATTCCGCAGGCTGCAGCTGAAAATAGGCCACCATTTCGAGTCCTCCAATCTGAAAAACCGAACAAACAATAGGCCCACTGCAATTGGTTGTCAATAGGTAGTTAGGCCCCCCGAAAAGAAACAGCTCCACATGATCGGCCGGAGTCCGTTTAGGGGTAGAGAAAATAAGTCGGCATTCTCATTTCCATAAATATGCTAATATGTATTTGTGCGTACTACCATCGATATTCCGGACGAAACCTACAAGCGCGTGAAGATTTTTGCGGCCGAAAAGAACTCCTCTGTCCGGCAGTTGGTGCTCGACGGGCTCGACCTCCTGATGCTTCAGCGGAATTCACAACCGCCCGCCAGCCGGTTGAAGTTGCCTCTCGTCCGCTCGGCCCGCACGGACACGCTGGAGATCGACAATGAGAAAATCTATGAAATCATTGATTTTCCCTGATGTGAATGTCTGGCTGGCGCTGAATTACGAAAAGCACGCGCACAACCCGCTCGCGGTGAAGTGGTACGACGCGCTTCCGCAATCGACGGCTTTTGTCTTCTGCCGGCACACGCAGTTGGGGCTCTTCCGCCTTTTGAGCACGGAGGCCGTGCTCAAACAGGACACCATGAGCCAAGCTCAGTGCTGGGCGATCTACGACCAATGGATTGACTCGGGTCATGCATTCGTCGCCCACGAGCCGCCAGGGCTTGAAGCTGGAATGCGGACGCGCGCCTCCGGCGAATCAGCGACACCCAAGCTTTGGGCAGATGCCTACCTCGCCGCCTTTGCCGAAGCCGGAAACCTCACGCTGGTCACCTTCGACCGCGCGCTCGCAAGGGAGGTAAAGGGCGCGATTCACCTGGTGTGATGGACGCTTTTATCCGTCCGATTAGCTTCGAGTT
Organism: Acidobacteriota bacterium; assembly: GCA_021799405.1. The sequence continues at coordinate 3,172 of JAJZAL010000167.1, read as the reverse complement.
GCACCATCTCTGAAAATGCGGCAATCCGTGCCAAGCTACCTGGCAGCTTCGGCGTGGATCGATTGCGACTCGGACCTGGCAACGCGATTCCTGTAGCTCGCCGCCACAAACTCCCGGAACAGCGGATGCGGCTCCAGCGGTTTCGACTTGAACTCCGGGTGAAACTGGCAGCCCAAAAAGTACGGGTGGCCGGGAATCTCGACGATCTCGACATAGGTCTGGTCTGGCGTGGTGCCGCTGATGCGCAGGCCGGCGCCCGTGAGCAAGGCCTCGTATTCGCGGTTGAACTCATAGCGGTGACGGTGGCGCTCGCTGATTTCAGTCGCTCCCCCGTATGCCTTTGATGCCAGCGAGTCATCCTGCAGCACGCAGGTCCAGGCCCCAAGGCGCATCGTGCCGCCCATCTCTTCCACGCCCAGCAACTCGCGCAGCTTGTAGATGACGCGATGCTGCGTAGCCGGATCGAACTCGCTGGAGTTAGCGTCCTTGAGTCCGCACACATTGCGGGCAAATTCGATGCAGGCCGTTTGCATACCGAGGCAAATCCCGAAATAGGGAACGCGATTTTCGCGCGCATAGCGAATCGCGTTCAGCATGCCATCGATCCCCCGCTTGCCAAACCCGCCCGGAACCAGGATCCCGTCGAATCCCTCCAGTTGTGATTCGTAACTCCGGTCTTCCGGTCCTTTAGATTCCAGCCCTTCGGCTTCAATCCAGGTGATCTTGAGCTTCAGGTTCTGCGAAATCGCGCCGTGCGTCAGCGCCTCCTTCAGCGACTTGTAACTGTCCTCGTACTCCACATATTTGCCTACGATTGCGATGGAGACTTCATCTTTGGGGTGGTAGCAGCGGTGTACCAGATCCTTCCAATTCGAAAGGTCGGCCTCAGGCGCTTCCTTGTGGAGATACTTCAGGATCAGTGCGTCCACTCCCTCCTGCGCAAAGCCGAGTGGCACCTCGTAGATTGAAGGCACGGTTGTCGCGCCCACCACCGCCTTCTCCTCCACATTGCAGAAGGCCGCAATCTTCTGCTTGATCTCGCGGCTCAGATTGCGGTCGGAGCGGCAAAGCAGAATGTCTGCCTGGATCCCGATCGACAGTAGTTCCTTGACCGAGTGCTGGGTCGGCTTCGTCTTCAGCTCCTGCGCCGCGGCGATCCATGGCACCAGCGTGAGATGGACGAAGACGGTGTTTTCGCGGCCCAGTTCCTGGCGCATCTGGCGAATCGCCTCCAGGAACGGCAGTGACTCGATATCGCCAACCGTGCCACCGATCTCCACGATGGTCACGTCCGCGCCATTCGACGACACCTTGCGCATGGCGTTCTTGATCTCATTGGTCACGTGAGGAATGACCTGGACAGTCTTGCCCAGATAGTCGCCGCGCCGCTCCTTCAAAATGATCTGCTCGTAGATGCGCCCGGTCGTGTGATTGTTATCGCGGGAGAGCGGGGCGTGGGTAAAGCGCTCGTAGTGCCCCAGGTCAAGGTCGGTCTCCGCGCCGTCGTCCGTGACGAAGACCTCGCCGTGCTGAAAAGGCGACATCGTTCCTGGATCGACGTTGAGGTATGGGTCAAACTTCATCAGGTTGACGTGCAGACCCCGGCTCTCGAGCAGACAGCCGATAGAAGCCGCGGCGAGACCCTTGCCTAAACTGGACACAACTCCGCCCGTCACAAAGACATACTTTGCCGACATCGATGCAACCTCTTGCCTGAAATGTTGGGTTTGGCCGTACTTGGTGGGCACAATCAAGTATGGCAGAGTTGCAAACAGGAAGGAAACAGAAAATTGCCCGGGCCTGATGAAAACGTGGCGGATTCATCCAGTAACCAATGTGTTTTCAGTGGAGTACATATACGCTCGCCAAAAGCCCATTGCCACTCTGCAACCCGGCCCGCCGTCTCCTGAACGGCCCGAGCGCCAGCCATCTCAACGCCCGGCTTGCCCTGCCGAAGCATCAGGCCTACGATGCTGCCTGAAGGGATCGATCATGACTACTTCTATCCAGGCCACCGGCAAATTGGACGCCACCGGACCTGAAGTCTTCCCTATCGGTTTCGGCCGCATGAGCCTGAGCGGCATCTACGGCCCAAGCGACGAAGCAGCGTCCATCGACACCCTGAGTGCGGCTATGAAGGCCATCTTCTGCTCCAATAGCGATGAATCCCAGCGCATGAGGAGGGATCCATGACCGGCAAAATCTCCGTTCTCCAAACCGACATCACGACCCTGGCCGTGGACGCCATTGTCAACGCTGCGAACACCACACTGCTCGGCGGTGGCGGCGTGGACGGGGCCATTCACCGGGCCGCCGGGCCTGAGTTGCTGCAGGAGTGCCGCACAATCGGCGGCTGTCCCACTGGAGAAGCAAGGCTGACCAAGGGATACCGGCTGCCGGCCAAGTACGTGATTCACACCGTCGGCCCGGTCTGGCACGGCGGCGATCATGGCGAAGAGGAGTTGCTGGCAAGCTGCTATCGCTCCTGTTTCACCATTGCCCGCGAGCGCGGACTGCGCAGCATTGCATTTCCCGCCATCAGTTGCGGCGTCTACAGGTTTCCCGTCGCGCTCGCCGCCGGAATCGCAATGCGCGAGACAGTTGCGGAACTGATCAGCAGCGATGCGATACAGAAAGTAATCTTCACATGCTTTGGCGAGGAAATTTATGCGGCTTACGAGCGGGCCGCGCAAAAATACTCGTGACCTGCAACCGCCCGGCAAAGCCTGTGTAGCTGATTTACCGGAAGCACACGAAGAGGCAATCCAGTTCCATTGAAACCTCAATTGCCTTAACTTGACTTCCGCGTTTTACAGGACGCGATCCTTGATGCTCATGGGGATAGGACTTCATTCCGTCACGACCGAGGAGGTCTACTGGTGCCAGAAACTGACCGGCTTCCTCACTTTGAGGGGCATGCGCAGCGTAGCGTAAATCTGCCTGTGAACCGATTCCTGCGTTATAGCTTTGCGTTTTTTTAGGATCATTCCGTCGCCTGTGGGCAGAACCACAGCGACCACCTGGTATGTGCTGAGTTGTTGGCGCACGGTCCGCCAGGAGGTGTGAACTCCGGCGGTGGGCCAGCGCCAGCCACTCTTCCGCGGCGCAGGAGCCAGGCTCCCCAGCCGGCAAAGGATCTTCTGCCGCGGTTCTTTGGGCGTGCTGACCGGCT
>JAJZAL010000166.1 GCA_021799405.1 Acidobacteriota bacterium | reverse complement strand
AGTCCTCGATCGCACTTGCAAAGTCCAGTGCCTGCAACCGCCGCGCCGCCGCTCGTCCTATGTGGCCCCATCGCCGGCTCGTACCTTTGAGGAAGACCGCTTCCGTTTCCGCGTCGGCGAAGGACTTAATCATGCTTAACGTTTATCGTAACACGGTAAGCGTTAAGGAATAAGAATCCCCGCCGCATTAGACGCCCCAAAGGCGTGCAACAATTCGGGGTGGGCACCTGCAGCACCCACCCCCTCGTATTTCGAACTTCGCTAGCGTGCCCCAACTCTTCTAACCCCGCTAGCTCCGCTTACTTCTTGTCCTCCACGTCCACATACTCGGCGTCGATCACGCCTTCGTCTTTCTTCTGCTCGCCGGCGGGCGGCGCGCCTGCGCCAGCTTCGGGTTCGCCTGGCGCCGGTCCGGTCTGCGCCGCGCTGGCCTTGTAGAGCGCCTCGGCCAGCTTGTGGCTGGCCTGTGTCAGCCGTTCCTGCGCGGACTTCATCTCCGGCAGCGACGGCGTGCCCTCCAGCGCCTTCTTCGCGTCAGCCAGCGCCGCTTCCACCTCGGTCTTGTCGGCGGCGGCCACCTTCTCGCCGCTCTCCTTCAGCATCTTCTCGATGTTGTAGACGAGGCTGTCAAGCGAGTTGCGCGCCTCGACCTCTTCGCGCTTTGCCTTGTCTTCGGCGGAGTGCGCATCGGCTTCCTTGGCCATGCGCTCCACCTCTTCCTTGCTCAGGCCGGAACTCGACGTAATCGTGATGCGCGTATCCTTGCCCGTCGCGTTGTCCTTGGCGGTCACGTTGAGGATGCCGTTGGCGTCGATATCGAAGGTCACCTCGATCTGCGGCACGCCGCGTGGCGCCGGCGGAATGCCGCCCAGCTTGAACTTACCCAGCGTGCGGTTCTGCGCCGCCATCGGCCGCTCGCCTTGCAGCACATGCACCTCGACCTCGGTCTGATTGTCGGCCGCCGTCGAGAACGTCTCGGTCTTCTTGGTTGGGATGGTCGTGTTGCGCGGAATCATCTGCGTGGCCACGCCGCCCAGCGTTTCGATCGACAGCGTCAGCGGGGTCACATCCAGCAGCAGCAGATCCTTTACCTCGCCGCCCAGCACGCCCGCCTGTACGGCCGCGCCCACGGCCACCACCTCATCGGGATTGACGCCGCGATGCGGCTCCTTGCCGAACATCTTCCGCACTACTTCCTGAATCCTGGGCATGCGCGTCTGCCCGCCCACCAGCACCACCTCGTCGATCTGGCTGGTGGTCACGCCGGCGTCGGCCAGCGCCTTGCGGCACGGCTCCAGCGAGCGGTCGATCAGATCTTCGACCATCTGCTCCAATTTGGCGCGGGTCAGTTTCCGCACCAGATGCTTGGGGCCGCTGGCATCGGCGGTAATAAAGGGCAGATTGATCTCGGTTTCAAGCGTCGTTGAGAGCTCGATCTTGGCCTTTTCCGCGGCATCCTTCAGCCGCTGCAGGGCCATTTCGTTGCCCTTCGAGGTCAGGTCAAGCCCATTCTCCTGCTTGAACTCGGCGATCAGCCAGTCCACGATGCGCTGGTCGAGATTGTCGCCGCCCAGGTGCGTGTCGCCGTTGGTCGATTTGACCTCGATAACGCCCTCGCCCACTTCCAGGATGGAGATGTCAAAGGTGCCGCCGCCAAAGTCGTAAACCGCGATGGTCTCATCCTTCTTCTTATCCAGGCCATAGGCCAGCGCTGCCGCCGTCGGCTCGTTGACGATGCGCTTCACATCCAGTCCGGCGATCTTGCCGGCATCCTTGGTCGCCTGTCGCTGGGCATCGTTGAAGTAGGCGGGCACGGTAATTACGGCTTCCGTAACTGTTTCTCCCAGATAGGCTTCCGCGCTCTTCTTCAGCTTCTGAAGAATCATGGCGGAGATCTCGGGCGGGGTATACTCCTTGCCCTGCGCAACAACGGCTACGTGGTCGCTCTGCTGAATGACCTTGAAGGGCACCATCTTCATCTCGTCGCTCACTTCGTTGTACCGCCGGCCCATGAAGCGCTTGATAGAGAAAACGGTGTTCTCCGGGTTGGTGATGGCCTGGCGCTTGGCCACCTGGCCCACCAGCCGCTCGCCGTTCTTTGAGAAGCCGACAATCGAAGGCGTCGTGCGCGCACCTTCCTCATTTGCAATGACTTTGGGTTCACCGCCCTCGAGGACGGCGACGCAAGAGTTGGTTGTTCCGAGATCGATTCCGATCATCTTTGCCATAGTCGATACCCTGCCTGTTCAAAAGTCCTGACGCTCGCATCATGTCAGATTGAGCGAGATACTGTCAACTTTCTTTGATGCAACTTGCCTAAAGCAGATGCAAGAGAGTACGGATGGAAGTGGGCGGAATTTGAAGGGAAGTCCGGACAGGGGCGGACGAAAATCGGCAAAAAGCTCCGCCTGGAACGGGACGAAAATAAATGTCCCGGCGGAGGCCGACTTCTTTTGAAGAATGTCCGGATGAAGGCGGACGGATCTTTGCAGAACGTCTGGATAGAACGGGACGAAGGCCATCAAAAACAGCCTGTTTTTGATGCAAAAATGCGAGTTTTCGGGGCAATACACCCCCAGATTTTTATGCCTATAGGCGAATTCGGTTGCCTGGGCCTTCGGCCACGCACCTTGCAGCTTCCAGCCTCTAGCTTCTAGCTCCTAGCTTCTTGCTCATCGCTGTCGGGCGGGAGGGGTGGGACACCCTCGCTTGTGGCTGGCTTAAGGGTGGGGTACCTGGCGGAATCGGGGAGGAGCAGGGCGGTCGATCCTGGCGGGGATGGAACCGGCTGTGGCGGGAGCGGCGCCGGATGACATTGAGGGTTGTGGTTTCCCATGTCTCAGGATCGAGACATGGGGCACCCGGCGACAGAGAGGCGGTGTGATGGGGCACCCACAGTTTGACGAGGTGAAGAGGGTGAACCGCCTGCCAACAGCACGTATAGGCAAATTATCGGCTAACGGGAAATTACGATCTTCCCGAGCGGCGAACTCCGCTGAATGCAACCGCAGATCCCTCGGCTTCGCTCGGAATGACGACCGCTTTTGCGGTTGTTGGTGGATCGCCAATAACTGGGGGATTGGCGTAAGAGCGGCCTGCGGAATACGCCTGTCTTGCGCGATCGGCCTCCGCGCCTACGCCAGCGCCGGCACAGCGCGCGTGTAAGTGTACGGCCCTTCGGGGATGAGCACGATGCGGGCGCCGGGCTTCAATCCATTCACCAAAGCGGCGACAGCCTCGTCGAGCCCGCCAAAGAGAGAGGAGCCCATGCCTCCGAGTTGCGCCTTCGAGACGCCCGGCGCAAAGAAGAGGATCTCAAATTTCACGCCGACGAGAGCCAGCTTTTCGAGCTGCCACTGATCGACCTTCACCTCAGCGTCGCGAATCTTATCGAGAAAATCCTGATAGCCGCGGAAGGATGCAAGCGCGCGCGTGAATTCAGGAGATCCCACGCCCTCGGCGCACTCGGCGACGACCAGGATTTTGCCGCCCGGCTTGACAACGTGCTGCGCGGCAGTGACGCCCTTGATGATCTGATAAAAGGTCAGGTCGAGAGGATAACCCGCGGCGCTGGTGATAACCGCGTCGGCCAGTTCGGGAATCGCTTCGAGCGATGCCGATTCTAGAAAAGCGACTCCGGCGGCATGCGCCTTTACCGGATCACCGGCAAAGACGCCGGAGATCCGCCGGTCCTGCGTGAGAGTCACATCCAGCATGAAATCGTGGCGGGCCATGCGCGCAATCTCCAGCAGCTCCGCATGCAGCGGATTGCCCTCGATGGAGCCCTCGGTGGCGAGCGGCTCGCGCATGAAGCGCGGCGAGTGCAGAACCTTAATCGTCTCCTGCGCCGCAAGGCCCGGAGCGATGAGCTTGCGCCCACCGGAAAAGCCCAGCATCAGGTGCTGTTCGATGAAGCCCAGCGTGATGTGAAGATCGGCGGCGACAAAGCGCTCGTCGATATAGACCGGCGTGCCGCGCCGCGTCGTGCCGAGCGCGCGATGTTGCGCCAATGCACGTGCATCATGGCTCACCACTCGATACGTCGACGCAATCTCCGGCCCCAGGATGACATCCAGCTCTTCTTTCGTCGCAGCGCGGTGCAATCCCGTCGCGATGAGAATGGTGACGCCCTCGACGGGGATTCCGGCGGCGTGCAGGCAGGCAAGCAGCGGCGGCAGCGTTGTGGCATTGGGCGCGGGCCGAGTGATGTCGCAGACGGAGATGGCAGCGGTGCGCTTGCCCGCGGCCAGCGTTGCCAGCGGCGCGCAACCGATGGGATTGTCGAGCGCGGTCTTGAGCGCCGTACCTGTATCGCTCAGCGCTGCGGCGGAGCGGCTCCTGACCACCTGGCACGCGAAGCCATCAGGAACTGAAACATCCATGCCGTTCTTGCCGAAGGAGAAGTGGGTTTTCATCTGTTTTGTTATGCCCAACCGCATCTTTCCGATCGGAGTCATCCTCATTGCCATTTTAATTTGTCAACGGCTCCGGAGCCATTTTCCGGCCGCCTTCGCGCTGTGCCATACTACGTCCAGAGTTTTCGACACTCCAATTGTTTTCAGGAAAGTATGTGCACGCCATGACGGGCCGTGAACGAGTTCTTGCGGTTTTTGCCGGCGAGCAGCCCGACCGCCTGCCCTGTATGCCGATCACCATGATGTTTGCCGCCGATGTGCTCGGTGTGAAGTACGGACAATATGCGTGCGACCACAAGCTCCTGGTGGACGCGCAAATCAAGACGGCGGAGATCTTCGGCTTCGACTATGTCTCCACCATCTCCGATCCCGCGCGCGAGGCAGCCGACGCGGGCGCGAAGATTCAGTGGTATGAGAATCAGCCTCCAGCGATCATCGAGGAAGAGGCGCTGCTTGCCGACAAGCTCGCGCTCAAGCAGTTGAAGCCTCCCGATCCGTTTTCGGGCGGGCGCATGGAAGACCGTATCCGCGGAATCGAGCTGCTGCGCGAGCGCGCCGGCAGGGAGCTGCTTGTCGAGGGCTGGGTGGAAGGTCCTTGCGCGGAGTCGGCAGACCTGCGCGGGATCAGCCGCCTGATGATGGACTTCTCCGACGATCCGGAGTTTGTGCAGGATCTCTTCGCCATCACCGTGGACACGGCCATCCGCTTCGCCGCTGCGCAGATCCGGGCCGGGGCCGACATCATCGGCATCGGCGATGCGGCCGCGTCGCTGGTTGGGCCGCGCCTTTACAAGGAGGTTGTGTGGCCGTGGGAGAAGAAGCTGGTGGACGCGATTCACGCCGCGGGCGGACGCGTGCGGCTGCACATCTGCGGCAACACGCGCAGGATCGTCGAAGGCATGGGCGCGCTCGGTTGTGAAATGGTGGATCTCGATTTCCCCGTGCCTATGGACGAGGCGCGCGCCAAAATGGGCCCCAGGCAAACATTGGCCGGAAACCTGAACCCTGTGAAGGATCTTCGCAACGGCACTCGGGAGACGATTACGCAAGCGCTGGAGACGTTGCGGCAGCAGGTCGGCGCGCAGTGGATCGTGGCCGCAGGCTGTGAAGTCGTGCGTGACACTCCGCATGAGAACGTGCGCGCCATGGTCGATTTCGCGCGCGCGAACAGTCAATGATGCAATGGCTTAATCGGAGCGCACCGGCCGCTCAGCCTTCGGCTTGAAATCACTCCGGCGCGGCTACGCCGCCGGCCAATATCGCATCGGCGATGCGCGCCGCCTCCACCGCCGGGCGCACCGCATGCACGCGCACGATCGAAGCTCCGTGCAGGATCGCCGCTGCCAGCGCCGCAATGCCGGCCGACTCGCGCGCGGCGACGGGAGCATCCTGGCCGCCGAAGAGCGGAGCCAGCGTATGCCCAAGGAAAGACTTGCGGCTGAGACCCACGAGCAGTGGTCGGCCCAGCGCGAGCAGCTCCGCCTGGCGGGCCAGCAGCGCGTAGTTTTCGTCAAAGCGCTTACCGAATCCGTATCCGGGGTCGAGGACTATGGCTTCCGACGGAATCCCAGCGGACAAAGCTGCCGCGAGGCTGGCGGCAAGCCCATCGCGCACCGAGGATAGCAGCACATCAGGAGCCAGACGCGGCTGCGCGCGCCACTCGTCGGGCCGGCCGCGCGTATGCATCAGTACCACGCCGGCGCCAAACTCCGCACACACGGCGGCGATGCCCGCATCCCACTCGAAGCCGCTTACGTCGTTGATGATCTCCGCTCCGGCGGCGAGGGCCGCGCGCGCCGTGGCGGCTTTGTACGTATCCACTGAAATCATCGTCCCGGGCCGCGCGCGCAAAACACCTTCAAGCACGGGCAGGAGCCGTTCCTGTTCCTCTTCGGCGCTCACCAGGGGAGCCGAGGACGAACCGCCTGCGCGCGAGCCGGGCCGCGTGCTCTCCGCCCCCAGATCGAGCAGGTCGGCTCCCTCCTCGAGCAATTGCAGTGCGTGGGTCACCGCAGCTTCCGGCGCGAGAAAGGCGCCGCCGTCACTGAAGGAGTCGGGCGTGATGTTAACCACGCCCATGACCAGCGTGCGCCCGCCCAGATCGAGCGTGCGGGTGCGCAGGCGCCAACCAGCGGCATATCTATCGAACGTTCTCACTGCTTCTTACCGGTCCTCGCATGGTGACGGAGATAAGTCCTCAATTGCAAGATGCCTCAACGCCGAAAGTCGAAGCTCCCATCTCGATGGTACGCCGTAAGCGGCGAGCCTCCTGCTACACTCCGGGCATGAAAACTTTTGGGCGGATTCTGGCGGTTGTACTGGCGGCGTCTCTGATCTCTTGCACCGGGTTGAGCGCGCAAAAACGGCACCGGCAGCCGGCGGCGCGTTCGGCAGAACGTACCGCGGCCCAAGGAACGCTTGCAGAGCGCATCGAGTCAATTCTCGCCGAGCCAGCCCTGAGCCACGCGCAGTTTGGCATCAGCGTGACCACGCTCGACGGACTGCCTGTCTACGGGCTCAACGAGGATCGGTTGTTCATTCCCGCCTCGTGCGCCAAACTCACGACGACCGCAGCCGCGTTTGCGCTGCTGCCGGTGGAGACACTCACCTGGACCACCAGCGTCGTGGCCGGCGGCGAGGTCGACGCGGCCGGCGTGCTCCACGGCAACCTGATCCTGCTCGGCTCGGGCGATCCCACGATGAACGGGCGGCGCTATCCTTATCAGTCGCAAGCTGAACCCGCAGCTACTCAGACCAGAGCTGCGCCGCCGAGCCCAACTGCCGCGCTTGATCTGATGGCCCAGGAGGTATTGCAGTCCGGCGTGCGCACCGTCGATGGCAACGTGGTGGGCGACGACAGCTACTTTCTCAACGAACCGTACGGGCAGGGCTGGAGCTGGAACGATCTGCAATGGAGCTATGGCGCGCCCGTCTCCGCGCTTACTTTTAATGACAACACCGAAGAGGTGACGCTTGCGCCCGATCCCGATGCCCCTGATACCATTGCCGCCCGTTGGACGCCCAAGGTGGACTACTACACTCTTGACAACAACATGAAGCTCGCGCCCCCCGGCGAGACGGCGCACCCCGGCATGGAGCGCCGGCCAGGCTCGCTGATGGTGCGTACATGGGGCACGGTATCGCCCGAAGGTATCCATGTCCTGTTGGCCATTGATGATCCCGCGCAGTTCACGGCATCGGCTTTCGTGGACGCGCTGCTACGGCGGGGCATTCATGTGACCGGATCAGCCGTTGCCGCGCATCAGGAGCCGAACGGAACCGGCCAATTTGCCGCCGAACGCGCCCAGCCGCTCAAATTGAACCCGGTACAAATCAACACCATCGAGGCGCCGCTGGACGGCCGCCGCGTCCTGGCCCGGCACGTCTCCGTGCCGGTGGCTGAGGACATCACGGCTACCACCAAAAACAGCCTGAATCTGCACGCGGAGCTGCTGTTGCGGCTGCTGGGCAAGCTGTATGGAAGCTCCGGCAGCTTTACTCAGGGCGCGCGCGTGGTGCGGCAGTTTCTGGTGGACGCCGGCGTAGACGACAGCGATTTCTTCCTCTACGACGGCTCCGGCCTGAGCCCCGACGACCGCATCGCCCCGCGCGCCTTCACCAAACTGCTTGCCTATGCCGCGCGGCAGCCATGGGGCCAGGCCTGGCGCGCCAGTTTGCCGGTTGGCGGCGTAGATGGCACGCTGGTGTACCGCTTTCGGGACACGCCCCTCAGGGGAAAGCTCTGGGCCAAGACCGGCACGCTTGACGGAGTGAATACATTATCCGGCTATCTGACCGCGGCCAGCGGCAAGACGCTTGTCTTTTCGATCCTGATTAACGGCGGACGGCCGGGGAGCGCGGCCGATGTCCGGGCCATTGACCACATTGCCGAGGCGATCGCCGCGGTTGACTGACCCTGTATCATCAGAGGCAGATGCGAAGCCGGTCTTTTTCTATCTACTTTGCAGCGCTGATTTGTGCAGGTGTCCTCGCCGGTGGTCTGGCGGGGTGCAAGCCGCTGCCGCCGTCGATGCCGCCCTCGCAGTGGAACGCACAGGAGCGGCGCGGGGCTGTGATATTTCAGGCCAAATGCGCCCGCTGCCACTATCCCACTACCACGCGCGGCCTGCACGGGCCGGGGCTGCAGGCGCTCACCAAGCTCAAATCCATGCCCTCCGGCGCGCCGCCCACCAATGAGCGCTTGACGGACATCATCCTGCATGGACACGGTCTGATGCCCGCCACCGCAATTACAGACAGCCAGCTCCAGGATCTGCTGGCCTACCTGCATACGCTATGAGCGACGAACCCACGAGAGACAGCGCGAAGAGCGAATCCGGCGCCAAGCCCGGCGTGGTGCGTCTGCAACCACCAGGACGCAGGGGGCTTCCGCCCCCTGGCCTGGCCGCCATCGCTCTCTACATGCTGGTGCTGGCGGGAATCAACATTCTCGGTGTGGCGGGCGGGCACGTGCCGCCGCCCTTCCTCATCTTTTCTGCGCTCTTTATCGCGGCGGGCCTGGGTCTGATGCTGATGCTGCGCTGGGCCTGGGCACTCACGCTCTCTGCCGCACTTATGCTGGCGGGACTCTTCCTCTGGAAATTTTCCACGCAGCACCAGCTTCCCTACCTTGTGCAGGGCCTGCTGAACATGGTGTTCTTCCTTTATCTGATCCGGACCGAAGTGCGCAGCAAGCTGAAATGAGGCACTTCTCCTTCCGATACAGCCCTTGAGGCCTCAATGAAACGTCGCGCTTCCTTGAGGGAAGCGCCATCCGCTGCGGCGGATACCCTGCTTCGGTTTACTCCCGAATGAGAAGTGGTTTACTTGCACAGGCTATCCAGCTTGTCATAAGGCTCGGGCGTCGACGGCGGATACGGCAGATGCCGCGAATCCAAAAACTGATTGGGGAGAGTGCCACCATCCTTGAGAGCAGCACCGGGGTCCATCGAGTAAACCCGGTTCCGCTCGACCTTGGGCAGCGTCTCGAAGCGGAAACCCTGCTTCTGCAGGATCTCCAGCAAATCCGGCAACATCAGCGTGGTAAAGGCGGTTTCGTGCAACAGCAGCACATTGGGAACCTCGCGGCCGAAGGCAATTTGCTCTTCCTCGCGGCCCACGCGGAGGTATTCGGCTGCGTTTTGAAGGTAGCTCTGCTTCAGCCAGGCTATGCCCGCGTCGTCATGCTTCACCATGCAGCGGTGGTAGGGGTCGTCCCAGGCGTCGTCGTCAAAATTGAGGGTCACCTGCGCGATGCGGTAGTGGTGCTGGCGGAGCCAGGTACGCACCATATTGCGCTTTTCCAGCGTATCTCCTTCTTCCAAATAGGGGTAACGGAACCAGCGCCAGTCGTGCCTTTTTCCGTATTCAGCCAGCACCGGCTCATTGCGTGCGATGTCCTGGATGTAGGCTTCCGCGGTTACGTCGCTGAGGGAGGGGTGCGACCAGGTGTGGCTGCCGATGTTCATGCCTGACCGCACCCAGATGCGCAGGGCCTCCTGGGCGTCGGAATCGCCTTCCATGTCGCTGGCATTCACAAAGCCATAAACGCCCTTCAGGCCATGCGCCTTCAGCACGGAACTCAAGGCAGTAGCGATCCGCACGCGGGTATCGTTCGGCTCCAGGTCGCCCGCTGCGGGCATATCGTCAAAGGTGAGCGCAACCACCGGATGCGCCTTTAGCCGCGCCTGCTTTTTCACGGGTGCCGGTTGTACCGCATGATCAACGGAACGTAATGATTCCGCCCTCGCGGGCCACACCGATAGCATTGTGCCTAGCGCCAAAACCGCCAGCCACCGTCTCCACATCTACTATTTCCTCCGAGTGCTCCAAGGCAGTGTAGCAACTTATTTAGACGCGGCCGGATACGTTCCGCTGCAGCTACAATGAAAGCGTGATGGAACTGGTGCAGATTGAGCCGGCGCGGCGGCTGCCGGCGCCCAAGCCCGAGTGGCTCAAGGCGCGCGCGCCGGTGGGTGAGAATTATCACGACCTGAAGCGCCTGGCCCGTTCGCTCGGCCTGCACACGGTCTGCGAGAGCGCGCAGTGCCCCAACATCGGCGAGTGCTGGCATCACAAGACCGCGACCTTCATGATGCTGGGCAATCTCTGCACCCGCCGCTGCGGCTTTTGCGCTGTGCCCAAGGGCCGGCCGGAGCCCATCGACTTCGAGGAGCCGCGCCGCGTGGCCGAGGCCGTAGCCGCCCTTGGCTTGCAGCATGCCGTTGTCACCAGCGTCAACCGCGACGATGACCTGGCCGGTGGGGCGCGTGCCTTTGCGATGGTCATCGAGGAGATTCGCCGCCAGGCTCCCGGCTGTCGCGTCGAGGTGCTCATCCCCGACTTCCAGGGCGACCGCGAGGCCATCCGCATTGTCGTCGAAGCGCGTCCCGAGGTGCTCAATCACAACACTGAATCGGTCCCGCGTCTCTACCGCGCCGTGCGTTCCGGCGCGCGCTACGAGCGCACGCTCGAACTGCTGCGCTACGCCAAGGAGCTTCGCCCCGAAGGCGTAACCAAATCCGGTGTCATGGTGGGGCTGGGCGAAGAAACCCACGAGCTGCTCCAGGTCTTTCGAGATCTGGCCACTGTGGGCTGCGACATTCTCACCATCGGCCAGTATCTGCGCCCCTCGCGCAACCACCTGCCGATGGCCCGCCTCTACACTCCGCGCGAGTTCGCCGAGTTGAAGACGGAGGCCCTCAGAATGGGCTTCCGCCACGTGGAGTCCGGACCTCTGGTGCGCTCGAGCTACCACGCCCACGAGCAGGCTGCGGCAACAGCAATGGCATCCGGAAGAGCGCAATGTTAGATTCGGCGTTGCTTTCCTAGACTGGGACAGCGCTTTCCTGGACAACCAGCGCCACTCGATCGCATCTGGAGAGAAAATTCGTCAAAGGTCCCGTAAGCCGGTAATTCGGGCTCTTGCTGAATTCAGAGCGTTCTTTCGACCGGTAGTGAGATCAATTGGCGCGATACTGGACTGCGAGGACTGACCTGAGAGTCGTTGGCCAATCCCGCCCTAGCAAAGGCGGGTGGCCCTGGGGATGCGCGCCCAACCACCACCTTTGGGTGCCCCAGGTCTCGATTTTGAGACCTGGGAAGGCCTCAACAGCGCGGTGTATCCTTTCCAAAATGCCCCATGGACTGGT
>JAJZAL010000165.1 GCA_021799405.1 Acidobacteriota bacterium | reverse complement strand
GAAACCGAGGAATGAGAAGAATGCCATTGCCACCGCTTGATACAGCCAGCCCGGCCTGGGATTGCGTCGCACTGGGAGAAGTGATGCTACGCCTTGATCCCGGCGAGGGCCGGATTCACACCACGCGATCGTTTGCTGTCTGGGAAGGCGGCGGTGAGTACAACGTGGCGCGCGGGTTGCGGCGCTGCTTTGGAATGCGGACAGCAGTGGCAACCACATTTGCCGAGAATCCGGTTGGAAGGTTGGCCGAGGACCTGATTTTGCAGGGCGGCGTAGATACATCGTTGATTCGCTGGGTACCGTACGATGGCGTGGGGCGCTCCATCCGCAATGGATTGAACTTTACTGAGCGGGGCTTTGGGGTGCGGGCCGCAGCAGGCTGTTCGGACCGGGGCAACACGGCGATCTCTCAGACCAGGCGGGGAGACTTTGACTGGGAGAATATTTTCGGTCCGGCGAAGGGTGCGCGCTGGTTTCACACGGGCGGAATTTTTGCAGCGCTTTCGGAGTCTACCGTTGAGGTTGCGGCGGAGGCCATGGACGCAGCGCGCAAATATGGCACTCCGATTTCATACGACCTGAATTATCGTGCTTCGCTGTGGAAGAGCATTGGCGGCAAAGCCAGGGCACAGGAGGTGAATCGCGAGTTGGTGCGGAAGGTGGATTTACTGCTGGGGAACGAAGAAGATTTTTCGGCCATGCTGGGCATTCAGCTGGAAGGCGTTACCGAGGACTTTGCCGAGTTGCCAATTGCCAGTTACGAGAAGATGCTGCGCGAGGTAGCCGGCAAGTATCCCAACCTGAAGCTGATTGCGACCACGCTGCGCACGGCGCATTCCGCAAGCCGGAACGCATGGGGAGCGATTGCGCTCTCCGGCGATGAAATTGTGCACGTTGCACAACGCGATATCGATATATTGGACCGCGTCGGCGGAGGCGACTCGTTCGCATCCGGACTGATCTACGGAATGATCACAGGGAAGCCGGTGGAGTGGGCGGTACGCTGTGGGGTCGCGCACGGCGCGCTGGCGATGACGACTCCCGGAGACACGAGCATGGCGACGCTAAAAGAGGTGGAGCGCGTGATGCAGGGCAGTTCCGCGAGGATCGAACGCTAACGATGAGAGACCAGATGACGAATGAAACGATGACGAGGTTGGAAAGAATCGGGCTGATTCCGGTGCTGCGCGCGCGCTCCGGACAGGAGGCGCATGCACTGGTGGATGCAATGGTGGCGGGCGGCGTGGAGGTCGTGGAAGTGACGATGACCGTGCCCGGCGCAATTGAGATTCTCAAAGACCTGAAGAAGACCTATGGCAGCCGGATGCTGCTGGGCTCGGGCACCGTAACGACAGTGGCCGAATGCGAAGCGACGATTGCGGCGGGCGCAGAATTCGTCGTGAGCCCGAGTCTGCATCTGGATGTGATGGCCGCGACCCTGAAGGCCGGCAAAGTCTCGATTCCGGGTGCGCTGACACCGACTGAAGTCATCACTGCCTGGCGGGCCGGCGCGGCCTATGTGAAGGTGTTTCCCTGCTCTGCGATGGGCGGTGCGACTTACCTGAAGGCGCTGAAGGCACCGTTCCCTGAGATTCGGCTGATTCCGACCGGCGGCGTGACGCTGACAACAGCCGCCGATTTTCTGCACGCAGGAGCCTCGGCGCTGGGAGTAGGCACAGACCTGGTGAATCCCATGGCGATTGCCAAGGGTGAGGCACACACGATCACCGAAACGGCACGCCGTTATCTGCAGGTGATTGCGCAGGCGCGCGTTCCGGTTTCGTAAGTCGTATCCAATACCGTTACCAATCGAACAGCGTGCCGTCGAGCTTCCGGTTTACAGGCAGATACGCACGTTGATACGGGTATTTCGCGGCAAGTTTTTCATCCAGATCGACGCCGAGGCCGGGAGCATCGCCCGGGTACATATAGCCGGCTTCAAACTTGTAGTGATGCGGGAAGACGGCGTCTGTCTCCTCGTTGTGCGGCATGTGTTCCTGGATGCCGAAGTTATGGATGGCCAAGCCGAAGTGCAGCGCACCGGCCATGGTCACGGGCGAGAGATCGGTGGCGCCGTGACAGCCGGTTCGCACGTGGTAGATGGAGGCAAAGTCCGCGATCTTCTTGAGGTGCGTGAATCCGCCGGCATGCACGAGCGTGGTGCGGACATAGTCGATCCACTGGTTCTCAATGAGCGCTTTTACATCCCACAAGCTGTTGAGCACCTCGCCGGTGGCGATGGGCGTGGTGGTGTGTTCGCGGATGACGCGAAAGCCCTCCTGCAGTTCGGCGGGCGTGGGATCTTCGATCCAGAAGAGATGATAGGGTTCCAGTTCTTTGCCGAGGCGGCCGGCCTCGATGGGCGTAAGGCGGTGGTGGCAGTCGTGCAAAAGGTGCACGTCGTCGCCGAACTGGTCGCGTATCTTTGCAAACAGCGTCGGCACGTGGCGAAGATATTTCTCGGTGGACCAGCGGCTTTCTGAAGGCAAGCCGCGCTCCGCGGGCTCGTAGCGCTGGTGGCCCTTCGGTACTCCATAGGTGGAGTCAAGTCCGGGGATGCCGCTCTGTGCGCGTATGGCGAGGTAGCCCATGTCGATGTGACGGCCTACGTCGTCGACCGCTTCGTCAATGCTTTCTCCGTGGGCGTGCGCGTAGACCATGACGCCCTCGCGGCTGCGGCCGCCGAGCAGGTTATAGACCGGCGTGTTGAGCGCTTTGCCCTTGATGTCCCATAGGGCCATATCAACCGCAGCAATCGCGGACATGGTGACAGGACCGCGGCGCCAGTAGGCTCCGCGATAGAGATACTGCCAGATGTCTTCGGTCGAAAATGGGTCGCGGCCAATGAGGCAAGGAATCAGGTGGTCCTTCAGGTAGCTGGCAACAGCCAGTTCCCGGCCATTGAGCGTCGCATCGCCAAGGCCGTAAATACCCTCGTCAGTTTCGATCTTGAGCGTGACGAAGTTACGGCCGGGCGAGCAGATGTGGACGTAGGCATTCTGTATCTTCATCGGAGTTCCTCATCGGCAAAACGAATAGGCTTCCACCCCTTGACTTATTGATTGACTCCGCTGGCCAGAAACCCGCCATCGACAGCCAGCAACTGGCCATGGACATAGGACGCGGCATCGGAGGCTAGGAACACGGCTGCACCGATGAGCTCTTCCACGCGGCCAAAGCGCCCGATCGGTGTTCGCATGAGCAGTTCCCTGCCGCGCCCCGTACCGTTGAGAATTTTCGCGTTGAGTTCCGTGGGAAAAATCCCAGGCGCGATTGCATTGACGCAGACGCCTTTTGCGGCCCACTCGACGGCCAGTGACCGCGTGAGCGAGGCGACCGCGGATTTGCTGGCTCCATAAGCCGCCACGCCGTAAAACGCTACATAGGAAGCCAGCGACGCGATGTTGATGATGCGACCGTAACCGCGTTCCAGCATGGACTGGCCGAAAATCTGGCAGGCACGGAGCGTACCATTGAGGTTCGTGTCGAGGATGCGCTCCCAATCTTCTTCCGAAACATCGAGCGTAGGCGTCAGCCTGGTAACGCCGGCGGCGTTGACGAGGATATCGACCTTGCCGAACTCAGCGATGACGCAGTCATGGAGCGCCCGCAGCGAAGCACGATCGCGCACGTCCGAAACGCAAGCCAGGGATTTGCGGCCCATGGCGGAAATTCTGTCGACGGTCTGCTGCACTTCTGCTTCGCGGCGCGCGGTCGGCACGACGTCTGCGCCCGCTTCGGCAAGCCCAAGAGCGATGGCCCGTCCAATGCCGGAAGAGCCACCAACAACAACGGCACAGCGGCCCGTCAGGTCAAAGATTGGATTCAACACAATTCGCGGTCTCCCAAAACGCAACCCTCCGAACCAACCGGTGGCGCTTGCAAACAAGATTCAGGCTACGCCACCGCCTGCGCTTTGGCTACCGGACAGGCAGCGATGAGGTAGGCGTTGGAAATCGTGATTCTAGAACTGGTCTCATAAATAGCGTAGCGGCTTCGACGAAAAGCATGAGCCCCGCTTCGATGGCGGGTCTCATGCGAGGCCTCACCAGGCGCGGAGGGTTTATGAGACCAGTTCTAGAGCATTTCCCCTATTACTTTGAACTTTCTGAATTTAACCAAGCGCAGCTTTTCTTAACGAAAAAGCTGCGTTGAGATTCTCTCTTCGGTCTATACCAATAGGGGAAATGCTCTAGACTGCCTCAACGGTGATGGCTGAGGCATCCGCGTCCAGCCTGGTAATGCGGAAGCTGCGCACCTGTCCGGGCTGCAATGAAGCTGGCGCTGAGGATGCCGGTCCAGATCCGCCCTTCCAACGCGACTGCAGCATCGAGGTGAGAGCAGCCAGATCGGCTTTGCCGGCGCTGGCGCCTTCTGTCGCGCTGACTTTGCTGCCGGTCGTAGCCTTGCAGGTAGCGCTGACGCCTTCGCCAAGCTCCACGGAAGCGGTGTCGCCTTGCACTGCCACCACACGGCCTGAAATCACATCGCCTTCACGATGTTCTGCAAAGAACTCATCGAGTCCGGTGGGCGCGGCCTGCTTGATGCTGAGCTTGAGCTGCCGCTTTTCCAAGTCAACAGCGAGCACCTTAACCTTGACCGGCTCGCCAACTTTCAAGGCTTCCTGCGGATGGTGCAAATGCTTTTCAGAGGTGATTTCGCTGATGTGCACCAGTCCCTCAATGCCCTCGGCGAGTTGCACAAACGCACCAAAGTTCATCAGGCGCGAAACGGTGCCGGCGTGGACGGAGCCAGAGGGAAATCTCTGAGTGGCGTCGCTCCAGGGATCTCCCAACGCCTGTTTGAGGCCGAGCGAGAGCTTGCGCTCCTCCGTATTGAGCGAGAGCACGACTGCCTCGACGGTATCGCCAACCTTCAGAATGTCGGATGGTTTACGTACCTTCTTGATCCACGACATCTCGGAAACATGAATGAGGCCCTCAATGCCGGGTTCTACTTCCACAAATGCGCCAAAGTCGGCAAGACGAGTCACGGTTCCGGTGACACGCTGGCCAGCCTTGTATCTTTCGGCGGCGGTTTCCCACGGTTCTTGGCCGAGTTGTTTCAATCCGAGCGAAATGCGCTTGGTCTCGGGATCGATCTTCAGGATTTTCACCTTGAGTTGCTGGCCGACGGAAAGCAGTTCGTCGGGGGTACGGACGCGCGTCCAGGCCAGATCGCTGACGTGCAGCAGACCATCCACGCCGCCAATATTGACGAACGCTCCATAACCTGTCAGGCTGCGGACTTCACCGCTGACGACATCGCCCTCTTTCAGATCTGCAAGGCGCTGGGCTTCGAGGGAGCGGGCCTGCTCTTCGAGAATCGCGCGGCGGTCGACCACGACGTCCTCATCCGCAACATCGAGTTTGATGATGCGGCAGGAAATCTCCTCGCCGACCAGCTTCTCCAGATCCTCGCCGACAGGCACGCCACTGCGCGAGGCAGGCATGAAGGCGCGGACACCAATATCCACGTTGAGACCGCCTTTTACTACGCCCGTCACCGTGCCAACGATAGCCGCCTTCTGCTCAAAGGCCGCTTCGAGCGATGCCCAGTCCGTCACCTGCGCCAGCCTGGCCAGCGAAAGCTCATAGTAGCCTTCCTCATTGCGCCCCTTAAGCGAGACATTGAATCGGTGGCCGCGTGCTACGTTTTCGGCGTTTTGCGGAAACGCAGCGCGAGGCAGCACGCCTTCGGTCTTAAAACCGATGTCGAGGTAAACGGAATCAGCAGAAATAGAAACGACGGTGCCTTCCAGTTGCTGTGCGCCGCCCGAATGCGACCTGTCTTTGCGATGCTCGTGACTCTGCTCGAATTCAGCCAGAAGTTCACCGAAGGATTCGGCAGATTCGGACGTAGGGGCAACCAAAGATTCAGATTCGGTTGCGGTAAGTGGATCGATGGGGTCGTCGTGGTTCATGGTATCTGCACCATATTGTTTCACGATCCCCACAACGGGAACGACTGTAATGTCAGCCGAGGGTTTGCTGCGTTCTTTGCCGTCTGCTAGTCTGGCCCTAAGATCATGTTTCACCACGGGAAAATGCGACGTTCGTGTTCCAAGAGGCGCTCGATGGCGCAACGGATCGTAGCTTTTCTGCTTTCCATGCTGGTGATTTTCCTGATCATCGATCCCCTTTGGGAATGTCACGATCATCTGGATAACTTGCGGCACCTGGGAGCGCATGGCATTCTCCTGATTCTCCTGGTGGTAGCCTGTTCAGGAATTTCGCTGCTGAAAAGCTTCTCGGTCGCGCCGCCAAATTTTTCGAGCATGCTTCTTCGTGGAGCCGCGCTTTTCCGCCCGTCCCCGGGCTGCGTTGAGCACGCCGCAAGCCTCATCGCCGCAGCCGCACCTGGCGCTGCGGGTTTGCCTCTGCGCATCTAGCCGCACTTCCATACCGAGCACTTCATCCCGCATCAATCCTGCGCACACGCGTCTTTTCTGCTGGGCGGACTGATGCACGCAATCACCTACCTATTGCGACAGACGAGCAAATCATGACGTTTCGGTATTCCTCCACACCTTCATTCCTGCGCCGTTCCTTCAGGGACAATCCCCGCAGATCACTTTGGCGATGGCTGACGACTGCGATGCTGGCTCTCGTTCTGACCACGCAATCGGCCTTCGCGCAAAATAGCGTGGGCATGGTCAAGGTTCAGACGAAGCGGATGACACCGCAGCTCAATGCCTATGCCCAAGTCGAGCCGACAAGCGTTCTGCCGCTCAACGCCGCAGAAACCGGCGTTGTTTCCGGCTTGAGCGTCGCGCCCGGCATGCATGTCAGGGCGGGACAGGTGCTTGCCGAGCTCAGCGGGCCAAGTATCCAGAATTTGCTGCTGCAGGACAAGGCAAACCTGCGGAGCGCAAAAGCGCAGTTCGACGATGCGCAGAAATCGCTGGCCATTCAGGAAGATCAGCTGCGCATTCATTTGAGCACACGCGAAATGGTGCATCAGGCCCAGAGCACATTCTCCAAAGCGCAGGCCGGGTTGAAAAACGCAGAGGCACAACTCTCTGCCGTCGAAAGGATGCGCACCGTCACGGCGCCTACCGGCAGCGTTGTGCTCTCGCTCAGCAGTCGGAATGGGCAGCTGGTACAGGCAGGACAACCCCTGGTCACACTGCAAAGCGACGGAAGCTTGTGGCTGGTGGCCACCTACTATGGCAATGATCTGCGCGCGATTCGCGCAGGCATGACGGGGCAGTTCACTCCTTCAGATAGCAGTGGAGTTATCCCCGTACAAGTTGCCGCGCTCTTTGCATCTGTCACTCCAGGCGGCGGGGAGCAGGTTGCGCTGCAGCCGACACGGGGGCACGCTGCATGGATCAACGGCGAGTCCGGGACCGTTGTCCTCCACGCACAATCGCGTATTCTGCCGGTCGTCCCGACTCGCGCGCTCATCCTCGATCAGGGCAAATGGTGGGTGATGATTCGCAACGCAAAAGGATATCGCGCGCAGCAGGTTGTGCCGGGGCCATCGCAAGGATGGAACACCTTCATTAAGAGCGGGCTTGCACCCGGCGCCAAAGTAGTTACGACCAATGCGTACCTGCTGTTTCATTCAGAAATTTCCGAGCATTATCAGATTCCGGACTGAGGACCATGGCCGAACCCGACACAATACGGAACTCTTTTCTCCGCCGCGTCCTGCTTCAGCCGCTGTTCTGGGTAATGATCTACAGTGCGCTGATTCTTTACGGAGCCTACGCATACTGGAAGATTCCGGTCGAGGTGCTGCCTCGCTTCAACTTTCCAGAGATCAGCATCATCACGCACGAGCCCGGCGCTACCGCGACGGAGATGGAGACGCAGGTCGTCCGCCCGCTCGAAGGCGAAATCATGTCGTTGCCCAACCTGGTCAGCGTGCGATCGAGCATGGGCGACGGCACGATTCAGACGGATATTCGATTCCAGTCAAGCACGCACGCGCAGCAGGACCTGCTCGCCGTCAACAGCGCCATCGACCGCGTCCGTGGCAGGCTTCCTTTGACGGCGCGTCCATTCGCTCAGATCATGGGGGCTGGAATCAATGAAGTAGCAGATTACGCTCTCAGCATTCCTGCCAGTGTTTCTCCAACTCAAGTGGAACGCGCCGTGCGCGCCGATATTGCTCCCGCATTGCGCGCGCTGCCCGGTGTTTATCAAGTGGAGGTCTATGGCAGCGGCGAAGAGTCGCTATGGGTGCAACCGGATCTCGAAGCCATGCACCACTACGGCGTTCCTGTAACCGCGATGGTTCAGGCGCTTCAGCAGCAGGTTCTGCTCAGCCCCGGCGGATACATCACCGAGGGGCATCAGAATGTCTTTGTGGAAGTCAGAAGTCTTCCGTCAAAGATTCGTCAGCTTGAAGATATTCCTGTTGCAGGCTCCGATGGCCCCATCCCCCTGCACGATCTTGCACGCGTGATTCGCGCGCCTGTTCCAACCCTGAATGAATCCTTGCTCGACCGCCGGCCAAGCATTGCGCTCGTTGTTTTTAAGCAACCGGGCGCATCGACCATCCCGGTGGACGACGCAGTTCGACAGAGCCTGATGAGCACCGTAAACGAACTGCCCGCCGGGGTGAAGTGGGTCAACGTTTACAGCCAGGGGCATCTGGTGCACAGCATTGGCACTGATCTCGGACGCAACCTGCTCATCGGCGGACTGCTGGCCATTGGCGTACTGCTGTGGATTCTGGGCGCCGGGCGTGGAATCTGGATCTTGTCGTTGAGCATTCCGCTCTCACTGCTGCTGGGCATTGCCGGTCTATATGCCACAGGCCAGAGCCTGAACCTGATGACGCTGGGCGCTTTGACCGTCGCCGTTGGTTTGCTGAGTGACGACGGCATCATCGTTCTCGAAAGCATTTACCATCGCTGGGAAAAAGGCGATGCGCACTGGCCTGGCGTCTTTCGTGGATTGATGGATATCCTTGGTCCCGACGTCACCGGAACACTGACAACGGTTTCTGTCTTTATCCCGCTGCTCTTTGTTGGCGGCCTCGCCGGGCTCTTCTTTATTCCATTCGCGTTGGCGATGGCGCTTTCGCTGCTGGCATCGCTGTTGATCTCCATCAGCCTCATCCCACTCAGCCTTGGATTCCTGAAAGCCAAAGTGCGCACGGCACCCACTCCTGCCGGGAGGGCACTGATCTGGTTGCGACGGCAGAATCAGAGGCTCTTTCGGATCGTCGCAAGGCATCCTTGGATCAGCCTCGCTGCTTGTGTTCTGCTGCTCACCGTCAGTCTTGCCGGGCTCGTGTTGGTTCCCCTCGACTTCTTGCCGCTGCCCAATGAAGGCGTGTTGCTCGTCAGCTTTACGCTGCCGCCAGGAAGTTCGACGCTCGAAACCGAAGATGCGGTCATGAGCATGAGTAAGCGTATGTCAGCGGACCCCGCCGTTCGTCATGTGTACGCGCGCATCGGCTCCGCGGCGAGCGGATTTTATACGGAGCCCGCCTATGCAGGGGAAATTCAGGTGATGCTGAAACCCAATGTGAAGGTGGACAGCCTCGATGCGATCGCCCACCGCATCATGAACGAGGCCGCTACAGATGGCGTCCAATTATCCATTGACACTCCAACGATTGAACGGCTTGGGGAGAGTCTGGACGGACTGCCGCAACCCTTCGTGATCGATATTTACGGCAACAGCATTTCTGAGTTGCGCACGATCGCGCAGCAGGTTGTGCACAGGCTGCGCCCGATCTCGGCGCTATCCGGAATTTTTGACAATGACGGATACCGCATCACGCAATTGCAGATCGTACCTCGTGCAAGCGCTCTGGCGCTGCACCACATGACCCCCGCGCAACTTTACGCACAATTGGCGCCGCTGCTGAATGGCGAGATCGTAGCGCAGGTGCCGCAAGGCAATCTCCCGCTCGCACTCTACGTACGCCTCGCGGATGCCACACAACAATCGCCCACCACACTTGCGCAACTCCCCATCCTCACCAATGGCTGGACTCCGCTGGGTCAACTCGCCGACATCCGCATGGTGACGACACCAAATGAGATTCGTCACATTGACGGCGCACGCGCACTGGAGATTCTTGCCACTCCCACTGGACCGCTCGGCAGCACCATTGCTTCAGCACGCAAGGCGCTGAAGGGCCTGCATCTGCCGCCCGGGTATCGCATCGGATTCGGCGGCCTGTTCCCTCAATTGGAAAATGCCGTGCTCGGGCTTTGCGCCGCTGCCATTGCGGCATTTCTGCTGATGGCAGCCATTATGATCATGCAGTTTGACGGCCTTCTTGTACCGGGACTCCTACTGTTACAAATTCCGCTGGCATTCACCGGCGGGATCCTCGCGCTCATCCTGAGCGGCGTTGGCCTCAATGCAGTCGGGCTCGTCGCTTTTCTCACCCTGGTTGGCATCGGGCTGAATCACGGTATTGTGCTGCTTTACCGGACACGGCGGAATGAAGCGGAAGGCATGCCACTGGAAGAAGCTGTGACTGAGGCAGTGCAGGTACGTTTCCGGCCCATTGCGCTGACTACGCTGACGGCGATCCTGGGCATGCTGCCCACAGCACTCGGTTGGGGCGAGGGCGCCGCACCGGAACAGGGACTGGCCGTCGTGGTACTCGGCGGCATTTTGTGGAGTGCCCTGCTCAGCACGAACCTGCTCCCCGCCCTTTATCTGCATATCCGACGCAAGCAACTCGCAAAGGAGCAACAGGTATGAAGCGCCCTGCTCACTCTTGGTGGAAACTATCCGCGACGTTGCTGGTAAGTCTGTTGTTCACTGGCTGTACTGCTTATCACGCTCACCCTCTGCCGGCTGCGCCTGACCTGGGGAACACCACACAACTCACCGTACCGGTGACACAATTCAGAATTCCGGGACTTGCGCCCCATCAAACTTCCTCGCGCGGTCTGGACGCGACGACAGTCATGCTGCTCGCCGTCATTCACAACCCCGAACTGAAGGCTGCGCGTCTGCAGGCGGGTGTGGCGGACGCACAAGTCCTACAGGCAGGACTCTTGCCAAATCCGCAATTCGACGCCAGCTTTGCGTCTTCCGTGCACAACTACGGCGGGACGCTCGGCCTGAGCGAACAGATTCAGTCATGGATCACTCGCGGCGCGGCGAAAGCAGCGGCGGCGGCCAACGAACGACAGGTTAACCTGAACATTTTGTGGCTGGAATGGCAGACCGCGGCGCGGGCCGAGCAGTTGTTTATCCAGGTACAGACCGACCAGCGTCTGACCCAGCTGTTGGATCAGTCCGTGCGCTTATCGCATGCCCAATACAAGACGAGCCATGCGGCAATGCTGCACGGCGACGCACTGGCCACCACGGTCTCTGCGGATCTGGTTGCGCTGAACCACGCAGAAACTGCTCAACGACAGTTACAGTTGCAAATGAACCTTGCGCGGCATCAGTTGAATGCGCTTTTGGGGCTGCAATCGGACGTGCACCTGCACCTGATTGGCTCGCCGAATTTCCGCACGTTGTCGGAAAAGGATTTCCAAGCGGCCGCTGCCACGGTCGCCCATCGGCGCCCTGACTTGCTGGCGCTACAGGCGGGATATAAGAGCCAGGAGGAAAACGTCCGCCAGGCTGTGCTCGGGCAATTCCCCGCGTTGACGGCGGGCATGGCTCTGGCTCGCGATCCGATCGAAGGCGTGAATGACTTCGGGCCGCGTGTCACGATATCTTTGCCGCTCTTCAACCACAACCAGGCGCAAATCGCACTGCAGCAGGCAACGCGGGCTGTGCTATGGCAGACATACCAGGCGCGACTGGATGCAGCCGTGGGTCAGGCCGATCAGGTGAGACATGCCATCGCTATACAGCGCCGGGAGCAACAGGAACTCGCCG
>JAJZAL010000164.1 GCA_021799405.1 Acidobacteriota bacterium | reverse complement strand
GGAAGCGCTCGAAGCTGAGCCGCGCGTGCTGAACACCGTGAGTGTGGCGATCGCCCAGGGGCGTTCTGTGGCCGAGAAGATCGCCGCGTACTCCGAGTGCTGTTCGATTTCGCAATCTTCGACTCGGCCGGTGATCCGCGCGGACCGGCTGAAGCTGGACTGGTATCCGGCAGCGTCCCGCTTCGACAACCATGAGCCGGCTATGACTGAGGCCGAGGCGCTGGCCGAAGCCAATCGCTGCATGTCGTGCGGCATGTGCATGGACTGCGAGACCTGCTGGATGTACTGCAGCAAGAACTGTTTTGTAAAGCTGCCCAAGGGCGAGCACTACAAGATCAAGCTCGATCTCTGCAACGGATGCGGTAAGTGTGCGGAAACGTGTCCCTGCGGGTACATCGAAATGAACTGACAACGAGGTGAAGAGTGTCGATCTTTGAAGTGGAAGGAAGAAAGTACGAAGTCGATGAGGATGGTTTCCTGCAGGAGCCGGACCTCTGGACCGACGAAGTGGCCAAGGACTTCGCCAGGACCGAGTCTGTCGATGAGCTGACCGAGGGCCACTGGAAGGTGATCCGCTATATCCGCAACTACTATCTCCAGTACGGGATTGCGCCCATGGTGCGGAAGGTCTGTAAAGAGACCGGATACAAGCTGAGCGAGATCTATCAGCTCTTTCCTTCTGGTCCGGCGAAGGGTGCTTGCAAGCTGGCGGGGCTGCCCAAGCCGACAGGCTGCGTGTAGACGGCGATGAGCGTGGAAGCTGTCATCGTGGAGCGTTGGGTTGACAGGGCCCTGAAGTCCTACCCCTCGGAGATGCACTCGTTTCTGGGGGGCGAGAAGGATCCGTTTCGCAACCCGGTGGGGAACACGTTCCGGGAGAACCTGGCAGCACTGGTGCACGAGCTGCTGGGGACGATGGACAAGGAGAAGATTGCAGGCGCCCTCGACGGGCTAGTGCGGCTGCGCGCCGTACAGAATTTCACTCCCGGCGAGGCGCTCCACTTCGTCTTCGATTTGCGGCCTGTGATCGGTGAAGTATCCGGCGCGATTTCAGATCCGCTCCAGAGCCGGATCGATGAGCTTGCCTTGATGGCTTTTGACCAATACATGTCTTGCCGCGAGCGAATCTTCGAGCTGCGGATCAACGAACTGCGCATGTGGGCGCGCAGCGCTGCAGCCGGCGAAGGGGGAACACCATGAATGCGCTCTACTCCGTGCTTGTGGTGCTGGCGCTGGTTCTGGCCGGTCTTGCCGGAGGCCGGGTTGAGGCAGGACGGGCGGTGCTCACGCTGGCTGTTCCGTACGCGGCTCTCGCCATCTTTCTGGTAGGATTCTGCGCGCGTGTTCTGCGCTGGGCGTGGGTTCCAGTGCCGTTTCATATCCCAACCACTTGCGGCCAGCAGAAGGCACTCGCATGGATAAAGCCTTCGAAGGTGGATAATCCATCGTCGCGATGGGGCGTGTTTGCCCGCATGGCGGCTGAAATCCTGCTGTTCCGCTCGCTTTTTCGCAACAACCGGGCGCGCATGGCGGAGAAGCGCCTGATCCTCGGCGAGAGCAAGTATCTCTGGCTGGGGGCGCTGGCGTTTCACTGGGCGCTGCTGCTGATTCTGTTGCGGCATCTGCGCCTGTTCATCGAGCCAGTGCCTGCCTGGATCGACGGCCTGGAGCGGCTCGACAGCTTCTTTCAGGTTGGCGCGCCGCAAATCTACCTCTCTGACGTGATTGTCCTCGCCGCGCTCGCCTATCTGCTCTACAGGCGCTTTCGCGATCCGGCGGTACGATTTATTTCGCTGTTCACAGACTATTTTGCGTTGTTTCTTTTACTGGGAATCGCCGTCTCCGGTGTGCTCATGCGCTATTTCGTGCGGGTCGACATCCTCAGCGTAAAGCAGTTTGCGTTGAGCCTGGCCGCATTCCACCCGATTGATCCGAGCACGCTCAACCCGCTCTTTCTTGCGCACCTGCTGCTGGTTTGCACGCTGGCCGCGTACTTTCCGTTCAGCAAGCTGATGCACATGGGCGGAGTATTTCTAAGCCCCACTCGCAACCTGGCTAACGACAGCCGGCGGCGGCGGCACGTGAATCCCTGGAATTACCCGGTCAAGAAGCACACCTACGCGGAATGGGAAGAAGAATTCCGCGACAAACTCAAGGCAGCGGGAATCCCGCTCGAGGCCGACGATGCCGGAAACGCTCGTACAAATTGAGCCGAAGCCGCCGCGCGGCGACTGGCGAAACCCGAAGGTCGAGTTCCGCAAGGGCGCCATGTGCTACAGCGCCGCCGCGAAGAATCTGACTTATCTCGGTCTTCCCAATCCGCGCGCCTGGCAGCCGGCCGACAGCGACTGGAAGCTGCCGCCGGACTGGAAGAAGATCATTCTGGACGGCATGAAGGACAGGCTTGCCAAGTACCGCTCTTTCCGGCTGTTCATGGATATCTGCGTGCGCTGCGGCGCGTGCGCCGACAAGTGCCACTTCTATCTGGGCACTGCCGATCCGAAGAACATGCCCGTGGCACGCGCCGAACTGATCCGCTCGGTATACCGTCGCTATTTCACCCTGACGGGCCGTCTCTTCGGCTCGCTGGCCGGGGGGCGCGAACTCACCGAAGACGTCATCAAGGAGTGGTTCTACTATTTCTACCAGTGCACACAGTGCCGGCGCTGCTCGGTCTTCTGCCCTTACGGCATCGACACCGCTGAGATCACCCTGATAGGCCGCGAGTTGCTCAACCTCATCGGTTGCAACATCAACTGGGTGATGGAGCCCGTAGCTAACTGCTACCGCACCGGCAATCATCTGGGCATTCA
This sequence comes from Acidobacteriota bacterium, assembly GCA_021799405.1. Next base: position 9,037 of record JAJZAL010000164.1, on the reverse strand, counting down.
GCCGCATGGATTCAAGGACAGCATCGACTTCGCTGCCGACGAGGCCTCGGAGATTACTGGGCTTGACATCGAAGTGCCGATCAATCGCAAGGGCGCCGAGATCCTCTTCGTCATGCCTTCGGCCGACTACTTTGCTACTCCGCATTACTACACGCTACTCGGCTACATGATGCTCTTCCGCGAGATCGGGCTTGACTACACGGTCAGCGCCTATGCCTCCGAAGGCGGCAACTTCGGCTCCTTCGCGTCGCACGAACTGATGAAGAGGCTGAACGCCAAGATCTACGACGAGGCCCGGCGCCTGGGTGTCAAGTGGATTCTGGGCGGCGAATGCGGCCACATGTGGCGCGTGCTCCATCAATATATGGACACCATGAACGGTCCCGCCGATTTTCTTGAAGTTCCGGTTTCGCCGATTACGGGGACGGTCTTCGAGCATGCCCGCTCGACGAAGATGGTGCACATCTGCGAGTTCACCGCCGACCTGATTCATCACGGCAAGATCAAGCTCGATCCGCGTCGCAACGACCATTGGACCGTCACCTATCACGACTCCTGCAACCCGGCGCGCGGAATGGGCCTGCTGGAAGAGCCGCGCTACATTTTGAATCACGTCTCGCGCAGATTTCACGAGATGCCGGAGAATACCATCCGCGAGCAGACCTTCTGCTGCGGCAGCGGCGCGGGACTGGGCACAGACGAGAACCTGGAGGTACGACTGCGTGGCGGTTTCCCGCGCGCCAATGCCGTGAAGTATGTGAAGCAGAAGCACGGCGTCAATCTGCTTACCTGCATCTGCGCCATCGACAAGGCTACGCTCCCCACGCTGCTTGAATACTGGGTTCCGGGTGTCGAGGTTGGTGGCATACACGAGCTTGTTGGCAATGCTCTGGTAATGACCGGCGAAAAGGAACGAACCACCGACCTGCGCGGTGAGCCGCTGGCCAGGGAAGAAGTGATGGCCGGCGGGGAAAGCGAGGCCGCTCATGCGTGATCGCATCTGGATCATTGCCGGTCTGGCTTTGTTCGCCGTTGTGGTCACGGCTCCTTTCTGGAGCGAGCGCACGCCTGCAAAGGATCTGACCAAGGTTCCCAATCTCGTGCTGCCGGTTAATCAGAAGGACTGCGTGGCTCCCGTCAGTTACATGCGAGCCTCACACATGGTGCTGTTGCTGCGCTGGAGGGAAGAAGCAGTGCGGCAGGGCCAGCGCCGCTATGTGGCGTTCGACGGCAAGGTTTACGACAAGAGCCTGACGAAGACCTGCCTCGGCTGCCACAACAAGGAGCAGTTCTGCGATCGTTGCCACACTTATGCCGGCGTTTCCGGTCCCTACTGCTGGAATTGCCATAACCAGCCGCAAACGAATGTAGCCGGCATATCCCCGAGGAGCATGCCATGAAGATCACCCGAAAGGATTTCCTGCGGCTCTCCGGGTTGTCGTTTCTGGCAGCCGGAACATTGGAGGCGGCACGCGCCGTCGCCGGGAGCGACTCCTCCGCGCAGAATTCGCCGGGCAAGCCATCGGCCCAGCCCGTGCGGTGGGGGATGGTTGTCGATGTGCAGAAGTGCCGTAAAGACCAGGGCTGCGATGCCTGCATCGGCGCCTGCAACTCGGCGCATAATGTTCCGCACCTCGCCGATCCAAAGCACGAGGTGAAGTGGATCTGGACCGAGCCTTTCGAGAATGTCTTCCCCTTTGAGCAATCGGAGTATGCGCAGCAGACCGATGCCGGCATTCCGATTCCGCTGATGTGCAATCACTGCGCCAGTCCGCCGTGCGTGCATGTCTGCCCCACGCAGGCAACGTGGAAACGAGACGATGGAATTGTGATGATGGACTGGCACCGCTGCATCGGTTGCCGGTACTGCATGGCCGCCTGTCCTTACGGTTCACGCAGCTTCAACTGGGTGGACCCGCGCCCGGCTATTGCTCACATCAATCCCGATTTCCCTACGCGTACCAAAGGCGTGGTGGAGAAGTGCAACTTTTGCGAGGAACGCCTGGCGCAGGGCCTGCGTCCGGCCTGTGTTGAGGCCTGCCCTGAAAAGGCGCTTGTCTTTGGCAACCTGGCGGATCCGAATTCCGAGCCGCGGCAACTGCTGCGCAAGCGTTTTGCCGTGCAGCGCGAGCCTGAGCTTGGAACCGGCCCGTCAATCTATTACCTGGTGTGATGCCATGTTTATGTTCGAAAAAGCGATCGCAGGGAGCCGCCGGTACTGGACATGGCTATTCGGCCTGCTTTGCGTGACTGCCGCCGGCTTTATCTCCTACTTGTACCAGCTAAACGTAGGGCTGGGCGTCACGGGCATGAGCCGCGATGTGAGCTGGGGCCTTTATATCGCGCAGTTTACGTTCTTTGTAGGAGTCGCGGCTTCGGCGGTGATGGTTGTGCTGCCCTACTATCTGCACGACTACAAGCAGTTTGGCCGCATCACGATTCTCGGCGAATTCCTGGCCATCTCCGCGGTGATCATGTGCTGCCTCTTCATCTTTGTCGATCTCGGCCAGCCGATGAGGGTGCTGAATATCATCCTGTATCCAACGCCGTGGTCGCTGATGTTCTGGGACATGATCTCGCTGAGTGGCTATCTCGTGCTCAATGTGATCATCACATTAGTCATGCTTACCGCCGAGCGCGAGGAGGTGCCAGCTCCGGGCTGGATCAAGCCCGTCATCCTGCTTTCTATTCCCTGGGCAGTCAGCATTCATACGGTCACGGCGTTCCTGTACAGCGGTCTTCCGGGCAGGGCTTTCTGGCTAACTGCGATCCTGGCGCCGCGTTTTCTTGCCTCTGCCTTCGCTTCCGGTCCTGCGCTCTTGATTCTGTTCTGCCTGGTGCTGCGCAGGTTGACAGGCTTTGATGCGGGGCAGAAAGCGATCGAAAAGCTTGCGGTCATCGTGACATATGCCACGATCATCAACATCTTCTTCATCCTGGTTGAGGCGTTTACGGTTCTCTACGGCCGCATCCCTGGGGATGTGCAGCATCTCGAATATCTCTACTGGGGACTCGATGGGAACTATCACCTTGTTCCCTGGATGTGGCTCTCGATCTCGCTCGGTGTTGCGGCGCTGATCCTGCTGCTGGTTCCTGCGTGGCGAACGAGCCCTAGCCTCTTGCCGGTGGCGTGCGTTTTTGTGTTTCTCTCGCTCTGGCTCGATAAAGGACTCGGGCTGATCGTTGGCGGATTTGTGCCGTCTCCGCTGGAAGCGGTCACGCAGTACACGCCCACGCTGCCCGAGTGGAGCATCGTGATGGGAATCTGGGCGATCGGCGCATTGCTGATCACCGTGTTCTATAAGATCGCACTTTCGGTTCGAGAGGAACTCGGAGAACTGGCAGGAGTTCAACACTCCATTGTTCCCGAGGCCGAAAGCCATCAGGCGGCGCCTTCTATCGTGTCGACGCGGATGCAGCAGGCGGATTGAGCGCGGAGTGTTCGAGCGTTTGTGATTGGGGGAAGTGAAGCGGACATGGCGAAGATGGGAAAAGTAATTCTGGTGGGCGCTGGGCCGGGAGATCCGGATCTATTGACCATCCGCGCCGTGCAGCGCATCAGCATTGGTGACGTGCTCGTCTATGACCGTCTCATCCAGCGTGGAGTGCTCGCGCTGGCGAAGTCCGATGCGGAGAAGATCTATATGGGCAAGGCCCCGGGGCATCATACCCGCCAGGATGAGATTCATGCGCTCCTGGTGCAAAAAGCGCGGGAGGGGAAGACCGTTGTCCGGATCAAAGGGGGCGATCCGTTTCTCTTCGGGCGCGGCGGAGAAGAGGTGGAGTATCTTGCGGAGCACGGCGTTCCCTTTGAAGTGGTGCCGGGCGTGTCCTCCTGCCTTTCCGCGCCGCTTAGCGCGGGAATCGCCGTGACGCACCGCGACGCCTCGTCGTCGGTCGCCATCGTCACCGGACACAACGCCGAAGGGAACGGCGATCGTGTGGACTGGCAGGCCGTGGCCGGCATCGACACTTCAGTTTTTCTCATGTGCGTGCATAACGTCGAGACAATCGCGCGCAAGCTGATTGCCGCGGGCCGCTCCCCGGATACGCCCGCGGCCATGATTCAGATGGCGTATTGGGATGGCGAACACGTTGTCACCGGCACGCTGGAGACGATCGCCGCCGATGTGCGCCGTGCCGGCATCGAACCGCCGGCAACACTGGTCGTCGGCGAGGTGGTCCGCCTTCGAGAGAGATTACAGCAACTGATTGCTTCGAGCCTGGAGCGGAAAGAGGTATGCGTATGAGCGAAACCGCGGCTGTTCCCATCGAAACACTTGCGGACGAGATGTATCAGCTGGTTGCCGAATGTGAGGGCAAGAAGAATCTGAAAGCCGGCGATCTCACCAAGGCCATGATCGCTAAACACGGCGAAGCTGCCTGCAGCAAGGATGACTGCAAGAAGGCTATCCGGATTCTGATTGATTCGGGCCGTTGTATTTACAGCTATCTGGGCGGTTCTTACATTCAGCTGCCGCCGAAGGAGGGATCGCAGCAGGCGGGGTAAGAGCGGCTGTCTGCGATTTTAATTCTATGCGCGCCATGCCGCGCCTGCTGATTGCAGGCCTCTCCGGCGGTTCAGGTAAGACTGTCGTCTCAATCGGAGCATTGCTTCTCTTGAGGCGCGCTGGTGTCGAAGTGCGCGCCTTCAAGAAAGGGCCGGACTACATTGACCCGGCGTGGCTGGCGTGGGCATCTGCCAGTCCGGTGCGCAATCTCGATACATTTCTGATGGGCCCCGAGCGCGTGTGTGCCTCATTCCTGCGCCACGGCACCTCCGAGGGAGTCAATCTGATTGAAGGCAATCGCGGCCTCTTCGACGGATTTGATGCCGCGGGGACGCATTCGAGCGCTGTGTTGGCTGAGACTCTCTCCGCTCCAGTGGTGCTTGTGGTGGATGCGACTAAAATGACGCGCACGGCCGCCGCGCTGGTTCTCGGCTGCCAGAAGCTCGACCCACGGCTTTCTTTGCGCGGCGTGGTGCTGAATAATGTCAACGGCCGAAGGCATGAAAAGGTCCTGAGCGAGGCGATCGAATCTTCCTGCGGAATTCCGGTCATTGGCGCGCTTCCAAGAGCGACATTCAACCCTCTGCCTGAGCGGCATCTCGGACTCGTGCCTCCTGAGGAGCACGGTGCCATTGACCACGTGGAGGAAGGCCTGTTGAGAATTGTGAAAGGCCGAATGGATGTGGATAGGCTGATCGAGATTGCGTACAGCGCCTTTCCACTCGAACCCTACGCGGAAGAGCGTCCACTACTGCCCAATGCGCGCGGGCTCAAGATCGGATACCTGAAAGACTCGGCATTCAGCTTTTATTATCCTGAAAATCTAGAAGAATTGGAACGCGCCGGCGCCGAAGTTGTTCCTCTTTCCGCCATGCGCTCTTCCGCCCTGCCTGATGACCTGTGCGCACTTTACATAGGAGGCGGATTTCCTGAAACGCATGCGCGAGAACTCGCGGCTAACAAAAGCTTCCTTGCCTCGTTGCGCCGGGCATGTGAGAACGGCCTGCCTGTCTATGCTGAGTGCGGCGGCCTGATGCTCCTGGCGCGCAGTATGATCTGGAAGGGCACGCGTTATCCGATGGCCGATGTTCTTTCCATCGATGTCGAGGTCTTTTCGACTCCTCAAGGTCATGGATACAGTGAACTGCGGGTTGACACGCGGAATCCATTCTTCCCGCTGAAGACGGTTCTGCGCGGGCACGAGTTTCATTACTCACGCATCATGGGTGCCGCTGAACCGCCGCATACTGCCTGCGCCGTCGTCCGTGGCGCCGGATGCTCCGATGGCCGGGATTGCCTGCTTGTGGGCAACGTGATGGCGGGATATACCCATCTGCATGCTGGCGCTACGCCGGAATGGGGCAAAGGCATGGTGCTCGCAGCTCATGAGTTTGCGTTGAGAACAAGGGCCGTCAAGGTGTAGCCAGGATTCCCTGACAGTGATTCTGCGGGCTGCGCCAGGAGCCTGCTTGCGATAGCAGGCTCCTGCGTCCTCCCTTCAGGAGGCTGAACTGATGGCCGGATGAGCCAGGTTTTCATCCACCAGATCCGCCAGTGTCTTTACCGCGTTTGCGCTGTTTTGAAATGCGCCTTTCTCCTGCTCGGTGAGCTTGATCTGCAGAACCTCCTCGATGCCGCCATCGCCAAGCTTGCACGGAACGCCCATAAACAATCCGTGGATTCCGTATTCGCCTTCGAGGTAAGCGGCGCAAGGCAGGATTCTGTTCCGAGACTGAAGGATGGCTTCAACCATCTCGGCAACCGCCGCGCCGGGAGCGTAATAAGCGCTGCCGGTTTTGAGATACTTGACGATCTCGGCGCCGCCGTTGCGGGTGCGCTGGACTAGCCTTTCAATGGCTTCGCCGTCAAGCAGCTCCGTGATCGGAATGCCGCCTACCGAGGAATATCGCGGCAGCGGGACCATCGAATCTCCGTGTCCGCCAAGGACGAATGCCGTAACATCGGCAACGCTGACATGCAGTTCCTGGGCGATAAACGCCCGGAAGCGCGCCGAATCGAGCACGCCCGCCATGCCGATAACTCTGGACCGCGGGAAACCGCTGACTTTGTAAGCGGCGTAGGCCATTGCGTCCAACGGATTGGAGACGATCACCAGGATGGCCAGAGGCGAATGGCGCACGACTTCGCTCACCACGTCGCGCATGATCCTGAGGTTGGTGTTGAGCAGGTCATCGCGGCTCATTCCGGGCTTGCGCGCCACGCCGGCAGTGATGACCACAATATCGGAGTCCGCGGTATCGGCGTAGTCCTGGGTGCCGCGAATCACGACATCTTTGCGCGCGATGGGCATGGCTTCAAGAAGATCCAGCCCTTTGCCCTGCGGCACGCCGTCGACTACATCCACGAGCACAATATCGGCAACGCCACTGGCGGCAATCCAATGTGCCGTCGTGGCGCCTACGTTGCCGGAACCCACAATCGTGACTTTGCTGCGCATGGTTGTTCCTTCCTTTCGCTTGAACGCTTTGGCCCGGACCCGGCCGCAAAGGGTCGATCCGGGCCAGAATGCTTATGATGATGAGGCTACGCCTTCAGCACAGCGGCGGCCTGGCGCTCTTCCATCGGAATAAAGGCGCGTTTGCGCTGACCGGTGTAGATCTGGCGCGGGCGCGCGATCTTCTGCTCCGCGTCCAGGTGCATCTCCTGCCACTGCGCCAACCACCCCACGGTGCGCGGGATGGCGAAGAGGACGGTAAACAGCTCCGGCTTGAAGCCCATGGCCTGGTAGATGATTCCGGAATAAAAATCGACATTGGGATACAGCTTCCGCTTGACAAAGTACTCGTCTTCAAGCGCGATCCTCTCCAGTTCCAGCGCGATATCGAGCTTGGGATTTCTCCCCGTAATCTGGAATACTTGTTCGGCAGTCCACTTGATGATCTTGGCGCGCGGGTCGTGGTTCTTATACACACGATGCCCAAAGCCCATCAGCTTGCCGTGTCCATCCTTGACGTGCTGAATGTATGCAGGCACATTCTCCTTGGCGCCGATTTCGTCAAGCATCTTGAGGACCTGCTCATTTGCGCCGCCGTGCAGCGGGCCCGACAACGCTGCCGCCGCGGCGGCAACCGAGGAATAGGGGTCAGCCTCGGAGCTTCCCACTGAACGCATTGTGTTGGTGCTGCAATTCTGCTCATGGTCGGCATGAAGGATAAACAGGATGTCGAGCGCGCGCGCCAGCACCGGATTTGCCGCATACTTGGGTTCGACCATCCTCCACAGCATGTTCATGAAGTTCTCGGTATAGGTCAGATCGTTGTCGGGAAAGACATAGGGAAATCCGACGCTGTGACGGTAGGACATGGCTGCAATGGTCGGCATCTTGGCGATCAGCCGTTTCACCTGCAGTAATCGGTTTGCCTCATCGTGGACGTTCTTTGCCTCTGGATACACCGAAGACAGGGCCGCCACCGTGCTCACGAGCATGGACATGGGATGGGCGTTATAGCGGAAGCCCTCCATGAATTTTCGGGTGGTTTCGTGGATCATGGTGTGGTGGGTGATTTGAGAGACCCACTCTTTCAATTCCGATTCGTTTGGCAGTTCGCCGAAGAGCAACAGGTAGGCGACTTCGAGGAATGTGCAGTGTTCCGCGAGCACTTCTATGGGATAGCCCCGATATTCGAGAATGCCGCGGTCGCCATCGATGTAGGTAATGCTGCTCCGGCACGAAGCCGTGTTCATGAATGCCGGATCATACGTCATAAGGCCGAAATCATCGTCGCTGATGCGGATTTGACGCAGATCCATCGCGCGCACGGTTCCGTCCTGGATGGGCAGCGTGTAGGTCCGGCCGGTACGATTGTCAGTGATCGTGAGAGTGTTCGATTCCATCCAAGTATCTCCTTTGTTTTCGACATCCAGTGTCAAGCCGGGTTGAATTTGCCAGGCAAAAGAAAACCGGCTTCGCTCTCTGACCGGCCCTGATCCGCCATGGGCGAAGCCAATTACCCCGCAATCGTAGATTTCCCGCGTTTGAGATAACGATTGTCTGTGACCGTGGTCACGATGAGACGCGCTTGTTATGCCATCAAACTTTCAATAAAGGAGAATGGAGCGAGTTGTGGCCTTATTTTTATCGCCGGTCATGCCGTTTCCTGGATGCAAGATCGGTTGGAGAGCGAAACTCCGGCCATCAAGGGCTCATCCCGGCGTTCCGATTGGCTCAGGAGCGAGCCTCGCGAACCTGCCGCTTATGGTCCATCCACAGAGGTTGGAGCGGGGACTCCTTCGCAAGAGTTACGATAAACTGAAAGAGCGGCGCCCGCTTTCCGCAGCGGAGGGATGGGTGAGTGGTTGATACCGGCGGTCTTGAAAACCGTTGTGCCCGAAAGGGTACCGGGGGTTCGAATCCCTCTCCCTCCGCCAAGCCTTGTCCATGGTTGTCCACCGCGGTCCATTCCCCTCCGACCCATACCCGTAAGCCACTGAAAATAATAAGAAGCATTTCCATGGTGGTCCAGGCATCTCCGCGTGCGTCCAGACTTGACCGGGGGTATCAGCGG
>JAJZAL010000163.1 GCA_021799405.1 Acidobacteriota bacterium | reverse complement strand
CCGGTCCATACAACGGCTGGTACAGGGCATGGCCGATATCGATCAGGAGCTTCACCGGAACTTCACACCGCCCTTCGAGGTCATTCATGAACGTCCTTGCCTGATCGACTGTCCAGGGAACCTCGCGCGCCAACGGTGTACATTCAACTTGAAGCCGTTCTAATCCGGCGACTCGCGCTGCCTTTGACAGCTGGGCCACCGCATCCAGCAAGCCGCGGTAGCGCCGCTCGCGGCTTTCGGGATCGGACGCATCTTTCACGCTCATGCCGCCCAGCGGACCTCCCGAAGCCTTTGCTCCAACCTCTGCGGCTACATCAAAGGCCCGCTTCCACCATTCCATCGACGCGCTTCGGCCGGCAGCGCTCGGATGCAGCAGACCGTCAAAGCAATAATTGGCAAGACCACTGAAAGCGCTTTCGATTTGCAATCCCCAGTCATTTGCCGCCTTCCGCACTTCCGCCGCCAAGGGCCGGCGCAAGGTCTCAGGCCACCATGGGTCGAGCAGGTCATAAGTAAACTGCACCAACTCCAACCCCAGAGTCTCCCGAACGAATTGCGCCCAGACAGGAGCCTCCACCCACCTCTTGATTGCAAAGCTGAGATTGATCCCCAGATTCATGTCCTTCTCCATGTAGCAATTACTCAAGATTTGTATGACGCGCTCGCATTTGATCTGATGATTGGCCCATTTGTTCGCGAAGCAGGATGGTAACCAGATCGAAGAAGAGGAGTTGGACAGCTTCGTAGAGACTCCCCATCGGCAGAAGGCCCGCCGATGCGCCACCGTCGTCGGCCATGGTTTGTGCCGGAAGGTGAATCACTACGTCCGCGCTCCGCGGCGCAGCCCCAGAGGTTTGTGCTGTGACAACCATTGTGCGGGCGCCGGCCTCACGGGCTACGCCAAGCAATGCCAGCACGGTCGAAAATGTTCCTGGCCCTGCGCTTACGAGGAGCAGGTCTCCTTGACCAATAGGTGCGGTTGTCATATCGCCGACAACATGCACATCCAGACCAAGGTGCATGAGGCGCATCGCCAGAGCCTTCATCATGAGCCCCTCGCGCCCGACGCCATAGCAGGCAATGCGGCGCGCGCGCAGGATCTCAGCACACATACGCTCACTGGCTTCATCTTTTATATGACTGAAGACGGCGCCAACCTCAGAGATAGCTCTCTGAGTCATGGCTTGCAGCGAGAGACTTTCGCGTGCCATAGGAAACTCCAGAAGGAAAGTTGACCAAATGCTCGAAGAGGTGCGATACAAGACACTCATAAGCCTCTGCATCCGCGTTGCCTTGATCGACGATAGTGTCTGATTTAGCTGGCAATTCAGCGTTTGCTCGAACGCCGTTAACGAGGCGAGACCAAGGTCTTGACATTGTTCTCTTTTTCGTAAAGCAGGCCTCGATAACCCTTCGTCACCAGATCATCCAAAGGAATACGCCCGGTAATCAGTTCCTCTCCCTTGAATCTCGGATCGGTCATCAAGCGAATTGTTTCGTCATACAATCCGAAGCCGCTCATGCTTCCGCTGACCGTCTTCTCTCGAAATACCAAGTCCGTCAAGTCGAGCGGAGCAGGTTTCTCGAAGACGCCCATAATAACCAGCCGGCCGCGCGTCCTTGTCAACCTTCCCGCAAGCAGCGCGGTGCTAGGCTGCCCAGCACATTCAATTACGACATCGAATCCTTGGCCTTCCGTAATATCCAGCGCGCGTTTCTCAGGATCTTCCTTCGACGGGTCAATGACCTCACTGGCTCCCAGTTTTCTTGCCGTCTCCTTACGCCGCTGGGCCACTTCCACCGCGACAACCTGCCTTGCTTCGCGGAGAGTCGCAGCTAATAATGTCATCAATCCCATTGGCCCTGCACCAACGATGGCGACACTGTCATTTGGACCAATTCCTGCCTGGGCAACGGCCCGGACAGTGGCGGAAAAAGGCTCGACCAAGGCTCCCACTTCATCGGAGATGGTGTCCGCTAAACGGAAGCACTGGTACGCGTATAAATTCAACCGCTCTGACAATGCCCCGCCCCACCAACTCGTGCCCAGAAACGCAACCTGATCGCATTGCGCCATAGATTCGGACTTACACCAGCGGCAACGCCCGCATCCAATGATGGGGCAGGCCGCTACACGGTCGCCAACGGAGAAGCTTGCGACGCCCTCGCCCAGCGCGGTGACACGGCCGGACATCTCGTGCCCAATAATGACCGGAGCCTTCACCCTGGTCAGCGGATGCGGCGCGCCCTGAGGAATATAGACAGGGCCGCCCATATACTCATGAAGATCGGTGCCGCAGATGCCGCACCAGCTAACCGCAACTTGAATTTGACCCGGAGGCGGTGGCGGAGGATCCGGCGCATCCTCAATGCGAACATCGAACCTGTCATGCCAGACTGCCGCTTTCATAAGCGCCTCCTCTTGCGCAGACCCATCATGACCTCCATATATGCGCATCCGCTACCAGTTTGTCTCTTATCCGGGCGGACGATCATGTCACACCGCGGTTAATCCTCCGTCGCACATGTAGGTTCCACCTGTACAATATACGGACTCGTCAGAGGCAAGAAATACAGCTATGCCCTCCATATCTTCAGGCAATCCCAGTCTGCCGAGGGGCACCGCTTGCCGATATTCTTCGCGCACTTGGGTATTTGAAAGAATATATTCGTTCATCGGCGTGTCCATCGTTCCAGGCACAACGGAGTTTACGCGTATATTGTTGCGTGCGTATGCTGCCGCCATAACTTTCGTCAGGCCCGCTATGCCACCTTTGCTGACACTGTAAGCGGTAAGCTTTGGAGCACATCCAGTGAGGCCTGTTGGCGATCCGGTATGGATGATTGAGCCGCCTCCCTGTTTTAACATGACCGGGATGGCATATTTAGAACATAAAAATGTACCTCTTAGATTGATACCAAGCACATAGTCCCACGTCTCTGAACTGAGTTCGTGCACAAAAGCATCGCGATCGGCTAATAAGACAGCCGCGTTGTTATAGAGAATGTCAATGCGACCAAACTGCTCGATGCCTGTGCGCATAAGCGCCGCAACGGCCGCCTCATCAGAAACGTCTGTCGGGACGAAGATCGCGGAATGGCCGTTCTCCCTGATTTGAGATACCGCGGCCGCGCCACACTGCTCATTAATGTCCGCCGCCACAACTGTCGCTCCCTCGCGGGCAAACCGTGCTGCCACAGCGTGCCCGAGGCCGACAGCAGAACCAGTCACAATTGCAACTTTGCCTTGGAGTCTCATTTGGATTTCACTAGCAGTCTTGAGCGACTATTCCTTTCGGGGAATTTGAAAAATAAGTAGACAACTGAAGATAGTATGCAGTTATGAACCTGCGGGTCTCTAAGAATCGATAGGATTTTTTGTTGGAAGAGCACGGAATCAACTCCACCTTCCGCGGGTTTGAAAGTACGAATGTGCTCCTGTTGACGCGGCGCCTTCACGGCAAGCCGGAAAACCTTGTGAGGGATCGCGAATGCTTCTCCCAGCTTTCCGATTCCCAGGAATCCGGTTGGGCCGCTCGGCCTGACGCCTGGCGGAAAGCCTCTCAGGGGCGATACGAGGATGTTCCTTGCCTCGGAGCACGCAAAGCGAAGCATACCTGTGAGAAGCCTAGATGATACCCAAAGCCAGCACGAGATTGGACTTCATCTCATTCGGAGTTCTCCCGGAGTTTCACCAGTCATGCCAGCGCATCCGCTCCAACAAATCTACACCGCGATTCCTCTGGTCAGCCCATGTGCTCCGGTTTGGTGGTAGATTGAGCGTAAAAGCAGAGCTTTTCAATACTGATTCGGACAATTCTTATAGCAAATCGTTGACTGCGACGGAAGAATTGAACTACTTTACGGGGCCATACCTATTTCTGGCCCAATCCCCGGAGGTGTCCGATGAAACTCCAAGGGCGGGTTTCAATTGTGACCGGGGCAGCGTCCGGAATTGCGCGCGCCACGGCAGTGCATTTTGCTCGAGAGGGCGCGGCGGTCATGGCGGTAGACCGTGATACTGACGGGCTGCTCGAAACTGTTCACGAGATTCGCGACAAGGGTGGCCGGGCAGAATTTTGTAGTGTGGATATTTCAAAATCTGCTGCGGTCCAAAGTGCTGTCTGTTCAGCCTTGGAACAATTTGGTGGTCTCGATATCTTGTTCAACGGTGCGGGAATCCTGACCTACGGGACCGTGCTGGAAACAGACGAGGATACCTGGAATAGGGTGCTGGCGGTCAATCTTACCGGTACTTTTCTCTTTTGCCGGGCTGCATTGCCGCATATGCTGGAGAAGGGGCGCGGCTCGATCATTAATGTGGCCTCGACCACCGGCGCGCATGATGCGTGTGCCCATGCAGCCGCCTACGTTAGTTCGAAGGGAGGGGTCACCCTTCTAACCAGGTCGATGGGAATTGACTACGCAAGGCGCGGGATTCGGGTAAATGCAATCTGTCCGGGGCCGACGGATACGCCAATGCTCCGAAAGGCGCTAACACCCGATCAGCTCGCCAGCTTTGCCCTGTCGTTTCCCATGGGACGGCTCGGACAGCCGGATGAGATCGCTAAGGCGGCGGTGTTTCTAGCCTCGGATGATGCCTCCTTTGTCACTGGTTCGCTGATATATGTGGACGGCGGACAGACAGCGGAAGTGTAAGAGAGCGGGATTCCATGAAGAGTGTCCGCGATCTGCTTTACTCGAAGGCTTTCTTGTATCCCGCGACGGATCTTTGCTGCGGGAAGCGCTTTGAAGCGCCTATGGTTTTTGCTAATTCCCGCGCCAGCGATCACGGCCAAGTCCGGAGTATGGTAAGGCGGTTGGGCCGAACGGGGTCATTCCAGGCGCGAGCGGACGGTTAGGGTCGCAGTTCTGAATCGAAGGGAAGAGAGCGCGGGATCTCGCCGGCCGTTTCTTGACTTTCGTCTTCGTTACTCCGCACCTGCCAGAAGAAAGCGGTAGCTAAAGTTTGGTCGGTTGCAAATGAAGGAGTGTATCGCCAAATGCGAATGAAGAAGTTCATTAACGATCCCAGGCGCATTGTTCCGGAACTCCTGGAAGGACTGGCTCTGGCTTTTCCAGACAAGGTTCGTCTGGCTGGCGAGGGTATTGTGGCTCGGGCCAAAGGTAAGGCTGCTGATAAGGTTCGAATCGTGACGCTGGGTGGGAGCGGACACGAGCCCGGCCTGAGCGGCTTTGTCGGCGAGGGCATGCTTGACTATAGCGTGGCCGGCGAAATATTCGCTGCTCCCGGAGCGCCAAAGGTTGTTGAGGCCCTGCGGCAGGCCTGCGCCGGTGCCGCCAGGGCGCTGCTGGTCGTTCTCAATCATGCCGGCGACGTGCTTACCGCCAATATCGCTATGCAGACGGCGGCGCGCGAGGGCCTGGCAGTCAAGATGGTGCTGACCCACGAGGATATTTCCGGTGGGCCTAATCCGGATGACCGGCGCGGCCTTGTAGGATTTCTACCGGTTTATAAGGTCGCCGGCGCCGCAGCCGAGCAGGGAGCCTCTCTGGATAAGTGCCTGGAAATTGCGGAGAGGATGCAGCTCAATATGAGAACCCTTGCGGTTGCAGTTCGTACGGCGACGCATCCTGCAACCGGCCATCCCATCTTCGACTTGGGTGAGGATGAGATGGAAATTGGCATGGGGCAGCACGGAGAAGCGGGCACCGGACGCATGCAGCTCAAGAGCGCCGATGCAACCGCGACCATCATGTTGCAGATGCTCCTCGATGACCTTGCCGTTTCCGCAGGTGAGGAGCTTCTGGTTGTGATCAATGGAGCAGGCGCTACAACGCTGATGGAGCTATTGCTTATCTTCCGCCGGGTGGCTCAGATACTTAAGGAAAAGGGGATCACGCTAGCACGTAGCGCGATTGGAGAGTTCATCACCACGCAGGAGCAGGCAGGTTTTCAAATGATGATAGCTCGTCTGGACGAGGAACTCATCCGGCTCTGGGATGCTCCCTGCAACACGCCGTTTTACAACAGGATATGACCGATCGAATTTCCATCTCCGACCTGAAAAGGATGCTCAGCGAGGCTGCGCGATGCCTGCGCGAAAGACACGAGTATCTTTCGCAGTTGGATTGCGTGGCCGGAGATGGTGATCACGGCACCACAATGCTGAGCGCTTCTGGGCAGTTGGAAGCTGCGGTGGCGCAGGCGCCCTCGCAAAACTCCCGGGAGTTGCTTAAGGATTGTGGATGGCGGATTCTGAGCATCGACGGCGGCGCTTCCAGCGCGCTGCTTGGCACGTTCTTCCTGGGTATGGCCGAGACAGCGAGCGAGAGCGATTTCGGCTGCGGAGCCCTGGCTGCTGCTTTCGAATCGGGTTTGAATGCAGTGTTGAAGCAGACTAAGGCGCGGCCTGGTGACAAGACGATGGTTGATGCATTGGTCCCGGCAGTCAATGCCCTCCATGCGGCGGCGGAGTCTGGCATGCCGATTCCCGCCGCACTGGAAGGGGCCGCCGCGGCTGCCCAGGCCGGCGCTGAATCCACCAAGCCGCTTGTGGCCCATTATGGCAGAGCCAAATTTCTGGGTGAGAAGACGCTTGGCCACGCAGATCCAGGCGCGGTTTCGATGGCGCTCCTCTTTCAGGGATTCAGCGAAGCCCTTGTACCTCGACGGGAGATTGATCATGGCGGATTTTGAAGATCTGCAGGATGGAAAGAACTTTTATCTGGATGTACCTCAGACGAGCCCTGCGTTTGGACTGAAAGGATGTGGCTCACTCGAGTGGGGGATGAAGAATCGGCTGGCGCGGATCTTTGATCCTAGCGACGGTCACACTTTGATGCTGGCTATTGACCACGGTTACTTCCAGGGCCCCACGACTGGGCTGGAGCGCATCGACGTTGTGATTCCACCTCTCATCCCGTTTGCCGATGCTCTCATGCTCACGCGCGGGACTTTGCGCAGTACGATCTCCGCCGAGATGCAAAAGCCCGCCGTTCTGCGGGTGAGCGGGGGCCAGAGCATTCTCAAAGAGCTTTCAAACGAGTTGGTGGCCGTTGATATTGACGACGCACTTCGGCTGAATGCCTCGGCGCTTGCCGTGCAGGTCTATATAGGCGGCGTCCACGAGCATGAGTCCATCCGCAATCTTTCCCAGGTGACGAACGCAGGAAATCGATACGGGATCCCCACCCTGGCGGTGACCGGAGTCGGCAAGGAGTTGACTCGGGACGCAAGGTATCTTGGTCTTGCTACCCGGATCTGTGCTGAAATGGGAGCTCATGTTGTCAAAACGTACTTCTGCGAAAGAAACTTCGAGCGCGTGGCGGCTGGCTGCCCGGTTCCGCTGGTGATCGCGGGAGGGAAAAAACTTCCTGAGTTCGAGGCGCTCCAAATGGCCTATCGGGCCATTCAGGAGGGTGCCGCAGGAGTAGACATGGGCCGCAACATCTTCCAATGCGAAGATCCTGTCGCGATGGTTCAGGCGGTACGCTCAGTTGTTCATGGCAAAGAAAGTGCTGCGCAGGCCTATGACCTTTTCCATACACTCAAAGCAAGCCGGAGGACCAGCGAACATGTATAAGATCGATGATGTTGGGGTTGTTTGCATTGCAGAGTTCCATGCGATCGAGGGAAGAACGGAAGAGCTGATTGCGGCGCTTCATTCTCTCATCAAGCCGACCCACGCAGAAGAGGGGTGTCTGCGCTATGAATTGAATCAGCGTACCGACGACCCAGGCTGGGTGACTTTTGTCGAAAAGTGGAAAAATAAAGAGACATTCGACGCTCATTGCGGCATGCCGTATATCACGCATTACTTCGAAGATGTCCGGCCCCAGCTCGTTGACGACTTCAAGGTCACCCTATATCATGAGATTCTCCCCGAGGTTAGGTAGGCCTGATTTCTCAGAACGTCCTTCAGAGGCGGTCATGGAGATCCAGAAAATTCCCACACCGGCATTGCTTGTCGACCTCGACGCGATGGAATCCAATCTGCGGCGAATGGTGGATATTTTTGCCGGCAAGCCAGCCAGACTCAGACCGCATTTCAAGAATCACAAGGCGCCGATGCTCGCCTGGAAGCAACTCCGCATGGGAGCGATTGGTATGACATGCGCGACGGTGCGAGAAGCGGAGATTCTGGTCGAGCACGGCATCGACAACATTCTGATTGCCAACGAAATCTCCGGAGAGTGGAAAACCGATCGTTTCGCCCAGCTTTCGCACCATGCCTCCATCATGGTTGGTATAGATAGCGTTGCGAACATCCGCGAACTCGTGCGGGCGCAGAAGAAATACGGAACTCGGCTCCAGGTCGTTATCGACATCAATACCGGCATGGGGCGGTGCGGCGTCCTGCCAGGCCAGGCTGCTGTTGATCTCGCTCGCGTTGCTGTCGAAGGAGGGCTGACTGTTCGCGGTCTCACCGGCTATGAAGGTCACCTCCAACCACTGCAGCCGGGCCCGGAGAGAGATGAGAAGGTCCGAGCCGTTTGCCGCAGCCTGGTGGAGACCAGGGAAATGCTTCAGGCAGACGGTATTCCGACCGACATAGTCTCTACCGCCGGCACGGGTACGTGTGCCGTCAGCGGCCAGTATCCAGGAATTACAGAAGTTCAGCCTGGATCATATCTTCTAATGGATACGCAATATATCGACCGTGGCGCGACGTTTCAAAGGTCACTTGCAATCCTTGCCTCGGTCATCAGTGTGCGTGGCTCAAACCACGCGGTAATCGACTGCGGGTTGAAGGAGTTGAGCGCGGAACGCGGTCTTTCTACGGTTAAGGATCTTCCTGGAGTTAAACTCAAGGCGCTTCATGCCGAACACGGGCTCCTGGAATTGGAGGCTAATTCAAGTCAGACTCTCCAGGTCGGGCAGAAAATCGAATTATGGGTCCATTACGGCGATGCCACTGTAAATCTGCATTCATCCCTATATGGAGTTCGCCATGGCCAAATCGAGGAAATCTTCCCAATCGTCCATTGAATGTGAAAGTCTCGAAAATTCCGCAATCGCGCGGTCTCCCATTCACTTGATCGCGGCGCCAGGCCGTCTGCGCTTTCCGCGGAATTCGTGCGAGGATCAATTCACCCTGGTCGAACCCCAAATCGATGCCGAAGGCATCCACGTTTGGAACTTCGACACCAGGTGTCCCCTCGACGTGCTCTTCCTGATGGAGAGTGGCCAACACAAGGTTCGGATGAATCGACATAGCTACTTCGAAGTACTTTATTTGTGTTCGGGGTCTGCTTTGTGTCATATCCAGGATAGGCTCCTCCCAATGCACGTCGGCGATCTGGCGGTCATCGGCAGCACTGTCTATCACCGCCTTGAACGAAGATCATCGCAACCTTTGACGATTGCTGCCCTCTTCTTCGAGCCGGAGATGATCCGCTGTGATGGCGGGAACGATAGCATGCAGTATTTGTCGCCATTCCTATTCCAGGACGCCACCTTCCCCCATATCATTTCCGCGGAGACAGGCATTCCCAGGCAGGTGCTCGATATGATGCTGCACATTCACGCAGAACGCGCCTCGAACTCCAATGCCCGGCTCGTCCTGAAGACCTACCTCAAAATGATTCTCGCGCTGCTCGTGACTCATTATGCGTCCTACTCAGGAAAGGCAGAGGTATTTCATCGCCAGGAGAAGGCATTGGAAAGAATGCGGCCGCTCTTCCAATACCTCGAAGAGAATTGCAGTAACCCGATCCAGATCAAACAGGCTGCGCGTGTCTGTGGAATGAGCGAGTCTCATTTCATGAGTGTCTTCAAAGAAGTAACTGGTTTGTCCTTTCTGAAGTACCTCATTCATTATCGTGTGGAAAGAGCAAGGGTCATGTTGACGCATACGGACGAATCGATGAAGAACGTATGTCAGGATGTTGGCTTTTGCGATCAAAGCTATTTCGGAGCGGTTTTCAGGAAAATTGTGGGATTAACTCCGGCTGAGTACCGCCGCCGCTTTCGGAATAACAGCGCTAACGAATTTCCCCAGATACACCAGGACATTCCTCCACTTAACGCGAAAATGAGGCTCATGGCATGAAGAGGGGACATAGAGTCCGGCTCGCGCAAGCAGGCGCCATCCGGGATGACGCCGGAATTACCAAGGCTGCTAATTCTTTAGAATGCTGCTGAAGAGTTGGCGCCTACCTGCCGAACATTCTTGCGGATGGTCCAATCAGCGGGCTTGGCGGATCTTTGCGTCGGCCGCTTGACTTATACTTCACCCACGCGCCGGATTTACTGCGACAGCACAAATGCCCCCATTAACCAAGTGATGGTTTCATAGCTTTCCTACAAAAAATAGACGGAATTGTTCTAGATTAGTTTTTTTTAACGACGCTACGATCATCGGACAGATTGGCTAAAGGGACGGAGTTTCCGCGCAGCTTGGACAGAGGAAATGACTGCACGCTAGGCCGGATGTATGTGCCGTCCCACAAAGGCTCTTCCCCTTTCGATCCTGTATCTTGCATCAGCCGTTCTTTACTTGTCTCGACTATATCGGAGGTTGCTAGTAGTGAAAGCCTATTCCTTACCAAAAGCTCATGCGGCTTCAAAATCTGCGGTTCTGGTCTTGTCAGTTTTCTCTGTACTGTGTCTGCCCCCTCTCTCGAATGCGGCTCCAGCTGGTGTCGAGTTCTCGCAGTCGGTAACTTCGATTGAAGCCTACGACTACGTTGAAATCACCGCAAAGATCGACAGGCCCGATGCGGCGAATCCCTTTGAAGATGCGTCCTTATCGGGCACATTTCAAGCTAAGGATGGCAGTAAGTCCTGGAACATTAACGGATTTTGCGACAGCGCCGATGGCAGCATCTTCCGGATCCGCTTCATGCCGGCGATGCCAGGTGACTATACCTACTCGGTGGCCTACCATCAAGGCTCATTCCAGAAGTCTTCTAGCGGAACATTTCATGTTACGGATGGGCATCGGCGCGGCCTCATCGCCGCCGATCCCAAGTATCCATGGCACTTTATTTGGACGGGAACAGGCGAACATTACTTTTTCAACGGCACAACGGCCTACTGGCTTGTGGGCTTCAATGACGACCACCAGATTCAATACAGTATTGATCGTCTTCACCGTCTTGAGGTGAACCGCATGCGCGTGACGCTGGCAGGCAGGGGAGCGACGAGCTTTTATGGTGAACGCGCAATGATCGGCCCTTCCTGGACGCCACTTATAGCGGTCTGGCCGGCGAAGGATGCTGGTGATCCGACCCATCCCAGATTCGACTATTCGCGCTTTAACGTGCCCTATTGGCAAAAATTTGATCGTATGCTGAGGTACGCACGCCACGACGACATGATCATATCGGTCGTTCTTGACATGAATGACAGCAAAGTTCATCCCGCCGCCGGAAGTGAGGATGAGCACCGCTTCATCCGGTACGCGATCAATCGTCTGTCCGCGTTCCCCAACATTACCTGGGACCTGGGAGATGATCTCGATAGCTACCGCGATGTAGCGTGGACACACGCGACGGGCATGATGATTTACAACCTCGACCCCTACAAGCATCTCGCCACCAGTCATCCCGCCCATAGCAATGCTCATCAGGATCGGGCCGCACCGTGGTTCGGGTTCACCTCCTATCAGGAGTGGTCCAGGAAGCAGCACGCCCTGATGCTCGAGTCGAGGAAGCTGCAGGAAGAGACCGGACGCATCATCCCCCAGACGAACGAAGAGTACGGCTATGAAGATCATTACCCCCGATGGGGGGCGCCCGGCTCTGACTCGGCTGATGTATTGCGCCGCACCGCCTGGGATATCGCCATGGCGGGTGCATATCAGACAACCGGAGAAACCGTGCGCGAAGGAACAAATATATGGCCCGATATGGGGGGCGGGTGGTTGAACGGCCGCGGCGATGACA
>JAJZAL010000162.1 GCA_021799405.1 Acidobacteriota bacterium | reverse complement strand
TCTATGACGAACTGCTGCGCCTCACCAATCCCGAACTGGTGGTCTTCGAGATGGATGCTGGCTGGGTCTATGCCGCCGGGTATAACCCGATCGATTACCTCAAACTGTCACCCAAGCGCTTCCAGCTTATGCACGTGAAGGATATGGTGCGCCAGCCGGGCGGCAAGGTGCTGCTGCCGGTGATGGGGAAAGGAAACATGAATTATGAGGGCATTATGCGCGCGGCCACGGACCTGAAATACTACTTCATCGAGCAGGAACGGTTTGATATGGATCCGATGGAGGAACTCCGCCTGGATGCCGAGTACATGCGGAAGCTGAACGTTTAGGCCGGTCCGCCCTTTCGGTTAGGCTGAGAAGATGAATGTCTTCGACGAAAAGCGGGCGGAGCTGGAGCGGTACGAGTTCATGATGGGCGTGGAGCGGGGCCGGCTGGCCGTTGCCCTGGACATGCTCACAGATGCCCTGATCCTGGTGGGACAGCATGGAGTCTATTGCCCCTCCAGCCGCAACCCGGCCAAGCCCGCGCTCGATTTGCAGGCGATCCTGGAAAGCATGGAGGGCGCCAAAGCATTGATCCAGTCGGTGATGGAAGAGGTGCGCAGTCAGCGGGAAGCGGCGCGCGCCTCCAGCCCGGCGGCCGGGTGAAGGATTTCTGAAGTCCGGAAAAGGACGTGATGAACTTCGAGAAATTCTTCGAGCGGAAACGTCTTCCGGTTCTGATCGAACGTAGTTGCCGGCCGAGGCGCCAGGCCGGGCTCGGAACCCGCCCGAACGGTAAAATGCGGTATGCTGAAGGAGTGCGCCCGTAGCTCAGCTGGATAGAGCGAATGCCTCCGGAGCATTAGGTCGGGAGTTCGAATCTCTCCGGGCGCACCATCCATCTGAAAACAGACTGTTTAGGCGTTCTTAAGAAAGGAAACCTCCAGCACATTTGAGCGCATGCTGGAGGTTTCGCTTTGAACGACAAATTTGAGCAATTCCTCAAAGTGCGCCAGTACCGGAAGAACGTTTCTCTGCACACCGATCTCTGGAACCGAGCTTCACTGAATTGGCGATCTGGTACGAAAGATGATGCCCACTCGCCGGATGGCGTTCCGGACATGGGACATACGGATCACCCCAGACGCTTCCAGCGGTAGACCTCATATTTTTTTGTCTCTGCGCTCCCGTGCCCATCTCTCCAACTCAGCCGCAATGCGCTATTGTCGCCATTGAAGGTGAATGGCAGCGATCCGTCGCCATACACGCGCGCAGTGAGGCGACGTGATTCGGGAGCGCCCGCATGCAGACCAACGTCTGCCCAGGGCACGATGCTTCCGCTCTTCACATAGACTGGTATGCGCTCGGTCGATTCCGGCAGAGACAATTTTGTTCCGCCAGGAACGGCCTCACCTGTCCAAAAATCCTGCCACTTGCCTTGGGGAAATACAACCGTGCGCGTTGCTTCACCCGCGAAGAGAGGCGCAACCATCATCCGGTCACCAACCATGTATTGGTCATCAACACGGTAGAGCCTTTGATCCTGCGGGGAGTCCAGCACAAGGGCCCGGAAGGGAGGTGTTCCGTCGTCGCGATATCGCTGAAAGGCGGCCATAAGATAAGGAATCATCTGCATGCGCCAGCCAATGATTTCGCGACAGCGCGCTTCCAGCGATTCCCAGTCCTTGAGCAGTTCGCCCGCATTGTTCTTGCCGCGATCTAACTGCATCCACGGAGGGCTCTTCATATACCAGCAATCGACTTGAGCCAATGGAGAAAATACGACGCTTTGCAGACGGCGAATCAGGTCCTCTTCGCTCGTAGCCTGCCGCACCTCCGGGCACCAGAGCAGCCCGCTGAAGCCGGAGTTCACCAGCGCGCGAATATACTGCCGATGATCGTAGAGGTCGCTATAAAGGACAAATGGGTACGGCGTGGCCAGCGCGCCGCTGGAGCGGACGAGCCCATAGGTTTCGCGGCCTCGTTTGCGGAATTCGTTCCAAATTGCCATCTGGTAACGAAGACCGAAAACACTGTGCATCTGCTCGCCATCGATACCTGATGGGAAGGCGCTGCATTCCGGGAAGGACCATCCGCCCGTGAAATCGGAGTTATCGCACTCATCGAGCTTGAAGCCGCTAACGCCTGCGTCGATCAGCGTTTTGCCATGAAACTCACCAAAGGCGTCGCGGGCCTGAGCGCCGGCGAAATCAGGAACGAGCCCCTGCCACACTCCAAAGTCGCCCGAGCACGGCTCGATCGCGGGAAAAAGCGGCGAAGCAGGATGCGTAAAGGCATGCTCCCAAAGGTTGACTTTATATTGCTGATCGGATGTTGCGCGCAGAAACCCCGGCGGATCAGGAAAACGCTTCTTGTCCCAGACAAACGTGCAGGAATAAGCGTGAGACTGCCATCCCGGCTCCAGGCCGATCACATCGCAAGGGATCTTACGATCGCGAAACTCGCGCGCCAGAGCGAGTGCATCCTGCTGGCCGGCCTTTGCCAGATTCCTGTACCAGAAGCCAAGTCCCCATTCCGGGGGGATAAAGCCGCCGCCTGAAAAGACGTTATAACGCTGGACAGCACTCAGCATATCCGGGCCGTCGAAGAGATAAATATCCACGCCTGCCGCGACTGGAACGTCGACATAGATGAATTCTGTTTCGGTTTCATTCGAGTTGCCTGTATATTTCGGAGCGAGATTCGCATCAGAAACCGCGGCAATGGGATGCGCAGGCTTGGCATGTGCATCGCCGAAATAAAAGCTCGCATAGCGAGCGGTATCAACCAGGATGCCAATGCCTCCAGTTGTTACGTAAAACGGCACCGGCGCATGAGAATCGCCGGTGTCGATCTTTGGATCGGCATTGACGCGAGCAATCTTCTTCTTGCCGCGCTGGGCAAAGGACAAGAACTGCAACCCGAAGCCGAAAATTTGCTCGCCGGCCCCAAGCGGCAACCGCACCGTGCAGCCACGCGCTGTTCGCTTGCCTTCAACGCTCATGGTGGGACTCTTGTCTGCATGGGGCAATCTTGTGAAGGCATCGGCTTGAGGAGGCACCAGGCGGCTCGATACTGGCGTGAATTCTTCCGGTATCCCGATCGTAATCCGCCATACTCCGGGATGAATCTGTTGCCATTCGTGCGCGGTCAATGGCTGCGCATCCGCTGCATCAGTGTTGAGCCAGCAAGAGAGTCCAGCCATGGTTCCGCCTGCTGCAAGTGCTTTC
Organism: Acidobacteriota bacterium; assembly: GCA_021799405.1. The sequence goes on along the minus strand of JAJZAL010000162.1, from coordinate 8,666 downwards.
GCCAGACTCCGACGCGAGATCTTCGTTTGGAGGCTCAATTCATTTCTCCTTGAAGGCAATAACTTCGTAATAAGAATCGTGCCGTCAACTACAACAAGTCACGAGGGAATAACATACCATGTGCGCCTTCAGACCTAGAACCTTTGAGGTTCCGGACAACGCTATGAATAGCGCGCTGTCCGGAGCCATCGCTGTCACGTCGCGGTGTCATCGAGGTGACTTAAGAAGGGCACTTCCGGAGGCTCTCTCGACAGACGTTTCTGGATATACCCAACAATACGGTTGCCGGGAGCAATAAGAACTAAGAAGGCTTCTCACCCTTCGACAACGTTATTGCGCAGGATGTTGTTTCTCGCCACCGCATTCCAATTCCGATCCATCCAGGTTTCCTGTGTGATCCCCGCGCCGCCATTGCCTTCCGCAAGGCACCCCTCCACCGTTACCTGCCGGCTTTCAGCGATCATCAGGCCGTCGAGCGCGTTCCGTGTAAGCTCGCAATCACGAATCGCAACGTTATCTCCGAAGATCACTGCTACTCCATGCCCCCACATCGAGTCGGCGAAGCGCGACCCACTGATTGTGACACGAGAAACACGATTCATCTTCAGATTGTGGTTCTTTCCATGACCGGGCGGCACCATCCCTCCACTTGCCGAGAAATCACAATTGATGATCCTCACCTGCTCGGCCCCGAACATTTCCACCGCGTTATAAGTGCAGTTGCGCACGGTGACATGCTCAAACGTCAAGTTGCGCTGTACCGCCTTGCCATTACTCTGAAACACTATTCCGGCGCGAATCGGTCCATGTTCCAGCCGCCGTCGTTGCACGTCAGAGTTCGGATCGTGCGAGGCCTCCGGAGTCTGGCCGCCTTCAATGACCAAGTCCCGCAGAACCACGTCGTGCAGGTCTGGCTCTGCATTGGCGATCGCCGCTTCAGATCCCGCACTCTTCGGATCGAGGAACAGCTCGCAATCAAGGCCCGTCCCCACGATCGTCACTCTGCTGGGAAGCTTTAGCGTTGCCGGCAGCGTATGCAATCCTGCAGCCAGGCATAGAGTCCCGCCGCCGTTCGCCTTTAGCTTGTCCAATGCGTCCTGGATCGATTCACCCGGCGCGACGGCAACGGCTGCCGGGGCTGCTGCCCCCATCGGCTTTGCCTGCGCTCCAGCCATGGTTGCGATCGCCGATGCCGCCGGCGCGGGCTTCAGTCTGATGGGAGCTTTTCCAGAGTCGCCGCGAAACATCGTAGCCACACTGTGCGCGCGCAAGACCCTTTGCGCCGCCCTTTCTGTATAGGGCATCGCGATATGCTTCTCATAGCGATAATGCTGCAAAATCGCGCAGTAGATGTCGCTGAATCGCCCTCTCGTCCTCTCGCTGATCGTGCCATAAGCGGGCACATTCTCGCCCAGCATGTAGCGCGCGGTGTATTCAAACCCAAGCGCCAACCGGTTATCGGCCTCGCCAAATAGATCGACGCCCTGGTTCCTCGCTGTGATGCAGGTGTTGGCAAAGAATCCGAGGCCGAGTTGCGTATGGCCCTGATCTCTGCACGACTCCTCGCATTGTCCGCTCGGGTACACGTAACGCGTAATGCCACCGTTCCCAGGTCCGGTACGAAAGTGCTGGTAGACCGCCTCCATCAAATCGCGATCTTCGCAGAAGACGCCGATCGCCAGCAGCGTGTACATGATCGCCCCGTCCCAGTTGCCGTTTGCTTCGGGATAGAACATCCGCAAGAGCGGCACATACACCGTCAACAGCATGCGCTTGAACTGCGCTTGCGAGCGCTGGCTCCAGCGCGGATACGTGGCACGCAGAATCTCTGCTGCGTTGCAGAACTGGCCGCCTGTCCAACCGGCCAGCAACATCGCGTCGTTCTCAAAAAAGTCCGCGAGCGTGCCCGACCAGGCATCGAAGATTTCGATCGCTTTGTCCGCATGCGCCTCGTCTCCGGTCATGTACCACTGCATCACATGATTTTCCGCCGCGCTGGCGCTTTCCTGGAGCGCGCGGCCACCCTGATCTCCAGCATCGTATGCGCCGCGAATGACATGGACAAACGGCGTGGGCGTGAAGTCGAGCGACGAGGTGGGACCAGTGAGCCACAAGGCCCACGCAGATTTCCAGGGCTCTTCGCCCGCCTTAATCTTCGCCTTCATAAATTCGAGGTCAGCGCGAGTTTGCAGTATTCCGGGATGCACAATCGGCGGCTGGACTCCGCGTGCAACAGCAGTCCCAGCCACTTTCCCAGCGTGCTTGCCGCCTGAAGCTGCTGGTGCCTGCGCCAATCCTGGTAGCGCGGCTGCGGCTAATCCCGCACCCGATTGCATGAGAAACGTTCGCCTCTTCATATTTGTGATATTTGCTTCCTCCATTTTTCCCTGCCATGATCTGATTGGCTTCTTGTTTCGCTGATCGGGTCAAAGGCTGCGGGAGTGATCGCTTGAAGTCCTTCCAAAGTTCGGATATGCACCTGCCCGGCAATGCCATCTCTTAAGTGAGCAAAGCAATGTGCTGCCTGCATCGCCTTCCGGGTACTTCGCCTTCGCATTCGTCAAATTACTGAACCGTCAGCGAGATCTGCGCTGCGGATGAAGCAATTCCCGTGCTGGTTCCTGTAATCGTCACGGTATACGATCCCGCCGTGGTTCCGGGCGAGGAGCTATTGCCGCCGCAGCCTGTAAGACCCGCAAGGCTGAAAATGGCTACGAAACCAATGAGTGGTACCAGCCAGATCTTACGGTAGCGCGCAAAACTTCCGGCGAGTAGCAGAACATAACCCGTCGCCACACTCCTTGAGCCACCCGTGAAAATATCCCACGGATTTTGTTGCCGGGTGTGGCTCACCGCTGCTGTCGTAGTGATTGATACGGTTGCATTTGCCGGAGCAGTTCCCGAGATGCTTTCAGAAGGCGGCACACGACAGGTTGGCGCATCCGTTGTGCCGGACGGGCCACTGACCGTGCAACCCAGATTCACCGTGCCGGTAAAGCCGTTCCCGGGTACGATCGCGACTGTTGTACTCCCGGTTTCTCCCGGCGCGACATTGACGCTGCTGGCTGGCCCAACCAGTGTAATGCCAGGGCCCGCCGTGGCCATCGTGCTCTGGAGCCGCGCTGTCAGGCGCGCATTGGCGGTTCCATTCCATGACGCATTCAGAACGCCATAAGTTTCGGTAGAACCATACGCCGAATTGCCTCCAGTGGAGTGTGTGCCATTGATCGGCCAATAGGTCCAATCAATTCCATACTGCTGCAGATATGCAGTAAGCATGTTGAACCAGTAACCATTGTTGCTGGAGGTACTACTGTTGATGCAGGTATCAGCCGTATTGCAGGTTCCAAATTCACCAATCCAGAGTGGTTGGGGGTTATTGCCCGTCGCAAGATAGCCCCAATTCGATGTTGCCCGATTTGCGAAATCACTGTAGCCGGTCAAATTGGAGAAGTCGTTTCCGTAATTATGAGCTTCGTATACCAGACGGTTGGCCACATTGAGTTGAACGGGTAATGTAGCGGCACCGGAAAGGTCCGTCGCGTAATTGATGCCCTCAACAAAGATCAGCAAACTGGAGTTAACGCTCAGCGCGGCATTACCGCCAAGCTGTGCCGCGGCATGCCAGTCCGTGTTCAAACTGCCGCCCCAGGTGGCAGGCGAACGCGGCTCATTCCGCAGATCGGCGCCGATCACCGAGGGATTGTTCTGGTAGCGATGTACCATTCCCTCCCAATCTGCGATCCAACTGGATTGGGGATATTGGTTGTTGTACCAGAGTGAATTGCCATCCTTGGTGCTGCAGCACCACTCCGCATTGCTGTTGTGGTTGTCGAGAATTACCATGATGCCGGCACTGGTGAGTGCGGCAATCACCTGGTCCAGAATGGTGAGCGCATTTTCGCCTTCCAGGCTTGGATTCGCCGCGAGCGCATAGTTGCCAACCACCGGATCCGTTTCGTAGAGCTGATTCGACCAGGGTAAACGCACGACGTTAAATCCAAGATCCTTGATCTGCTGAACGATACTTTGAAGGGTGGCGGCTTGCAAACCTGCGACAACGAAGTCGGTTGACTCGGCGCCGTACCAGTTCACACCGTTCAGATGAACGCGTACGCCGTTACGATCGACAATAGCTCCGCCCTGAGTGTGAAGAGGAAACGCCGGCTCCGCAATAGCAGTGCGGGCGCCGCATAGAAACACGAGAGTGGCAAAGCATAGGGAAATCGAGTTGTACGCTCTGCGGCGTAGCCGGTTCATTCGCACGTGATGCAAGAAGAACAGCATGAAACCTCTCATGCATTTTACGTGCGCGAGGCCGGCCTTCACGCCAAGCCGGCGCCGCGGCCATGCGAATCTGTGCTTTCCCATCCTTGCGGCAAAAGCGAAGATGCCGCAAGGATGGAGCACCCAAATACGCAGGCACGATTGTAGAATCACGAGGTCATGTTGCTAGAAGGTTAGCCGCAACGTGAACTGAATCTGGCGACCAGCGTTGTGGGATGAAGCGCCGGATTGCCCGCCCGGCCAATACGCCTCAACGCCGGTGGTCGAGTTGGGGTTATTCCATCCCTGATGGTTGAGGAAGTTAAAGGCATCCATATTGAACCTTAGGTTGAACCTCTCTGTAACGGGAAAGACCTTGTACAGCGAGATGTCGGTCTCCCAGTTATAGGGTCCCGAGATGAAGGTGTGCGAGTACGGATTGATTCCGATTGGTCCGGATCCATAACCTTCCGTAGCCGTTTTTCCATTTGCCAGCTTCACCGTTACGTCGTTGGTGTTATAGAAGGGTGTACCGGGAACGGTGTCAATCGGCTCCTGGTATGGCTTGTAATTCGATGGCAGGCCATAGACGCATTCCAGTGCCCCGCCGGAGCCTGTTTTCACGCCGTTGGCGGCAGTGCACTGTCCGCTGCTGGCATTTTGAGTCGGTGGGATGTAGCCGTTAAACCACAGATACGAAGGATAACAGTTGCCGCTGCGGCAATCCACGATTGGCAGCTTGTGCTTGTAAATATGAATGGGGTTCGTAGGTCCCCAATTCCCGCTGCCGGGTTGGAATATCTCCGAAAGCACAGAGCCACTACCGGCGATTTGATAACCACCAACCAGTTCATCGACAAAGCGATTCGAGTTGCCGAGGAACTTTTTGCCGCGGCCTATCGGCAGATCGAAGATGTAGTTGAACTGAATATGCTGCGGCGGGATGCCGGCGTCGAGCTGATAACTCTCCCACACATCCTGCGCGTGCCAATCGGCGTAAGATGCGATACCCGCGGGGCGCGCCGGCGGAACGGCAGCGGGAGTGACTGGATAGGCGGATGTGAAGCTCGCCGTTATGGGACGAACACCAAGATAGGACTGCGAGGTGTAATTCTGTCCATCACGGAAGGTGTTGCCGCCGACGCGAAACGCTCTGGTCCAGACGTAGAAGATTTGATAAGCGAATCCATTGTGAAACAGCCGCTGATAGTTCACCTGGAGTGCATTGCTGTTGGACCAGCCGGTTTTTTCATTCCAGACAAAGTCGCCATAGACGGTATTGTCATAGGGTCCAAGTGCAGTCGCTGCGTATGTGTCCTGCTGGGGCGTCCCGATGACACTTGCTCCACCGGTCGGCGGTGCTGTGCCGGTGTTCATCTCCCAAACAAAATTGGAAAGGTGGTTGTTTGGATGGTAGAAATGATCGAGGTAAGAGCTGTGGGTCCAGACCCAGCTTAAACGGAGAGCAGAGTTTCCTTTGAGGGGCTGTTCGACCGTTGCGTCGACCTCTGTGACCATGTCGGGCTTATAATCCGGATCGAAATACTCTGCGCTGATGCCGGGCACAATGGCAGTGGTTGTCGTGGTATCGACAATGTTTGTGGCGTTCGTGCCCATTTGAATCGAATTGGGATTTGTAGCCGGGTCGTAGATCTCGCGCAGCGTATAGTTTGGCAGCCCATCCGGCGATTGATTGGCGGAGTTGTAATTCTGCGTATAGCCATATGCGAATGGCAACCCGGTCGGACCGGGATTCGCATTGCGGGTGGGAACCGGGTAAATGTAGCGGCCGTAACCTCCACGCAGCACCGTTCCTGACTGATTCCCGAATGGTTGCCACGCGATTCCCACGCGTGGGCTTACTGTCAGGTCCGCGCTTTCGTACAGCGCGCTAGGATAGCCGGCCTGCTGCGGCGTTTCTAGATTTACGCCAATATTCTGCAGGTTGGTAATGATCGCCCGGGTCGTCCATCCTTCCGAAATCAGGTTGGCGATGGGGGCGCCCACCACAATGGCGTGATGGACAAGGTCGAAGGCATCCATCACGTTGCCCCTTGTTACCCTTGCCGGATGCGCCTCATAGCGGAAGCCAAGGTTCACCGTCAGGTCGCGACTCATATGCCAGTTGTCCTGGAAGTAGGCGTCATACTCCATGTCGCGGAACCATGTCGGGGGATCCTGCAATTGCACCGAGGCCGCCGCAACGTTCCCGAGGTACAAGCCGGCGTCGCCCAGGCCTGTATTCTCCCAAGAGCCATAAACGGCGCCGGTTGAGGGTTCTTCAAGCCCGGTTGTAAAGGTGCTGAAGGTTGTCGTGTCAGCATTTCGGCTATTCAGGTAGTAGAACCGGCCATGCCGAAATCGGCCGCCGAATTGCAATTGATGCTTTCCAATGATCTTGGTCAAGTTCTCGTCGATCTGCGAGATGATCTGGTTCTCCTGGTACTGGTACATCGTGCCACCGTAGTTCATTGTCGTCAGACCGTTGATGACCGGGAAACCCGTTTCGCCGAAGTTGTTAGGCAGGCCCAGCATCTTGTCGTAGTCGAGATTGGGGTTACCGCCGCCGCCGACATATTGCATGAACCATTGCTGGCTCAAATTCGTTTCGGAAAAGAATGTGGGCGAAAAGATGTGCGTATATCCGAGCGCGCCTGCAAAGTTGGCCTCTGGAATCAGTTGGTAGCCGCTGGCTGCGGCCGGGAAGCCATTGGCGGCAATCGTGGCTGGCGAATCATTCGGGTAATTCCGCAATGCCCGGTTGTAATCTAAATTCTGCTGATAGCGCAGAAAGGCCTTGTTGTTGGCATTGAAGTTTTGATCGAGGCGCCAGGTGATCGTCGGGATAACGACATACTGCACGTCGGGCGAGTTGAGATTTGGCGTTATAAAAGGGTTGTTCAAGTTCGAGGGTTGGGGCGTGATCGAATACATCAGCTTAGCTCCCGGAGATTCTCGGGAAGGACTAATCGTGTTCGCAACACCGTTATAGGCGAACTGGGTACGACACCAGTTATTGCTTTGCGGGGCGCCGGACGCAAAGAGCGGCAGTGGACAGTTCGGGTTGGGCGCTGTTGTCGCCGGATCGTAAATCTCTTGCAACAGACCGTTGCTCACCATCCCGCTGAAGTCTCCATTCCGTTCCGCCATCGTCGGCACGGACACCTCTTCCCGGGAAGTCGCCGCCAGTGAATACCGCTCATAACCGAAAAACCAGAAGCTCTTGTTCTGGCCGTGATAGAGACCAGGAATGACTATGGGACCACCGGCCGATGCGCCGAATTCGTTGCGGATATACGGAGGCGCGACGAAATTGCTAAGGTCGTTCCTGGTTTTTGCGACGCCCCAGTAGCTGTTCACCGCTGTTTCGAACAACGAGCCATGCAGGTTGTTCGTTCCCGATTTGGTCGTGATGACAGCAGTCCCCGGCGTTGCATATTGGGCGGGGGTGCTGGTCATTTCGAAGGAAACCTGCTGGATAGAGTCCGCGTCAGGTAGCATGGCCCCGTACGTATTCGTCTGGCCGCCAAAATTATCGTTGTCCAAAGGCACGCCATCCGCCACATATTCGGTTGCTTCCGGCATCAGGCCGTTGTCACGGGAGCCGCCCTCCAGGCCGGGCACCGTGTCGCCAGCCAGCGTGAGCAAATTACGAGTATTCATGGGAAGCTGGCTGATTCTTTGGTTTTCCAGCGTTGAGCTGATCGCGCCACTGGTGGTGTCAGTCAACTGTAAGGTGTTTCCGGTTACCGTCACCTGCTGCGTCACCGCACCCGGCATCATCACCGGGTTGATAACCGCGGTCTGGGACACCAGAAGCTGAATGGTTCTGACGTAGGTCTTCATATCCGGCGCGCTGACCGTTACGATGTACGTGCCTGCAAAGAGGCTTGGCACCTGATAGAAGCCAACATTATTGGATTTTGCAGCGGCCGCCACCTTTGTGGCCTGATTGACTACGCGGATTGATGCTCCCGGGATGACTGCGCCCGTGGAATCGGTCACGGTTCCCTGAATGGAGCCAGCGCCGCTCTGTGCCATAGCTGCCGGGCCGCAGATCACCGAGCCGACGGCAGCCACTGCGGCGAGAAGCAGTACACGCCATCTGGGGCGAACCTGCTTTGGACAATCGTTGACGGTTTGCATCTACGTTTCCTCCTGAAGGTTCTGGGCTTGCTCCGGCTCTTTTCCACCAGAGCTTCGCTCGTTAAAATTCTTCGTGACTGTCAAAATCTTGTTGAAAAATGGAGGCCGGAGAGACTGCCCCGTTCATGTTGAACTCAAGTGGGAGAAGACCGTTAGAACCAGTCATCCTCCCGGTTTCACGTCCTCGCTTGCCTTCGCCAGTACCAGGCAGGTAGGCAGGCTCTATGCCAACTTCCTTGGGGGCCTTGGGTGCG
>JAJZAL010000014.1 GCA_021799405.1 Acidobacteriota bacterium | reverse complement strand
CCGGTGCGCACCAGCTACAAGGACGAAATGAGGCAGGTGCCCCATGGCGCCGGCTACTCTCAGAACTACAGCCTGGCCGCGCAATCACCGGATAAGACTCAGAACTACCTGATCCGGAACGCGACGTTCCCTGTGCAAGGCATCAACACCACTAACATTGTGGACAGCACCTCGACCACGGCCATTCTGCCGGGTATCGGTCTCTATACGATTACCCCCAATGAGGCGCCCGACTTCGTGACACAGCTGAACTTCACGGTCGAACAGCCGCTCAAGGGCAACTCGGCGCTGCGCGTGAGCTGGCTGTGGACGCACGGCACCAACCTGGACCAGGAATACCGTTACAACAACCCCTACTCGACCTTCGCCTGGGAACTGTTGACCGGCACCAAGCCGCCCAAGGGAACGACGATCGGGTTGCCAACCTATCAATCCACGGCGCTGGGACCGTACGACCAGACCGTGTGGGGCAACAGCATCCTCGACCAGAAGAGCGGCTGGTCAAACGACAACCAACTCCAGGTGAACTACCAGAGGCTCTTCCACAACGGATTGGCATACCAGATCTTCTACGACTGGTCGCAACCATTCCGTGTGGGCGGCAACTACTTCCGCGACGGCGTGCTCTACACTGGGCAGGCATACGTCAGCTCGGGACAGGGGACGATCAAGGAATATCCCAATGAGTCACCGATCACAGCCCCCGTGATGCCTCCGGCGCGGCCAGCCGGCATCGCGTCGTATGCCTACTGGCATCAACTGGATGTCTACCAGGACTACATCATCGACACTTCCGTACCGCGCCAGGCGATTCAATTCAACGCCCTGGTGGACCTGCCCTTTGGGCGGGGCAAGCACTACCTGAGCGGCGTCAACCGTTTCATGAATGAGGTGGTTGGCGGTTGGGAGGTTGCGGGCGACGGAACCTTCAACTCCCAGGACTTCTACGTCTCCAATGGAAACTGGGGACCAACCAACCCGATTCATGTTTACAAGAGCGGCCACAAGGTAACCGACTGCCGTTCCGGCAAGTGTGCTACGGCGTATGAATGGTTCAACGGTTATGTTGCGCCGTCGCAACTGCCGTCAAGCGGCTGCACCGCTGTTGTCAACGGTCTGCCTTCCGGCTGGACGCCGTATTCGCAGCCCCTTGACACGAACTATAACCCGACCGCGCCGTGCGGCAAGGCCCAGGACTCGCACTACAACACCAACGACGTGCAGCTCAACCTGCTCGACGGAAGCACAGACAACCAGGGCTACGCGCCCGGCCCCTCCAGCACCAATCCCTGGAGAAAGACCCTGCTGAATGGGCCGAACAATTTCGTAGCCGACCTTTCCGTCTTCAAGGTCTTCCCGATCAAGGAAGCGACGGTGCTGCGGTTTAACATGGACACCTTCAACGTCTTCAATATGCAGGGACTGAACAATCCGGGCAGCGGCGACGGCGTATTGCAGTTTCAACCTCAGTTCAGCTCGTCGCACAACACGCCGCGTCAGGTGCAGTTGACGCTCCGTTTGGAATTCTGACCGGCGGATTGAACCAACCAAACAGCACTGGCCCCAGCCGGATGATCGGCTGGGGCTTGCTGTCTCTCCTTCCCTTTAAGAAAGCGCGCTCGATATGGGTTCCCGGCACATCTTCGCAGGCAGTCAACCGCTGACTCTGTCACGCTCTCGAAGGAGCCGCTATAATCCCGCCAAGCGTCTCCGGCCACACCATTGAGGAGCAAAGCATGGAAACCGATCTTCGCCCCATGACCCTCGGCGAGATTCTGGACCGAACAGCGCAGCTTTACCGGACAAACTTTCTTTTGTTTGCCGGGATCTTCGCCGTATATTCCGGCGTGGCTCTGGCGCTGAATCTGCTGACGCTGGGGCTCATGGAACTGCTGAAGAGGCTGCACATGAACAGCGTGCTGGTGTGGACCACGCTGGGTTCCACGCTGGCGGAATTGCTGATCCTCTTTCTGCTCTTCGGCGCCGCCGTGGCCGCGATCTGCCGCGCCGTGGCGTCGTTGCACTTGGGCGAGCGCACCACGATCCGGGGAGCTTACCAGAGCATCCTGCCGCATCTCAGAAGATACGTCTGGCTGATGGCTATTACCGCCGTGGCGGTCTGGGCGCCGATTGCGCTGCTTTATTCCGGCTATCTCGGAACCATGATTTGGTATACAAAGGGCGCCGCGAGTCAAGCCGCCGGGCATCTCGCGGAGGCCAACCCGGCGGCGCTCTCAATCTTCGCCACAGCCACCGTCATTTTCATCCTGCTTCTCATTCCCGTGGGCGCTTACACCATCTGGATGGGACTGCGCTATGCGCTGGCCTTGCCGGCGTGCGTGGTAGAAGATCTGAAGGCCGTGAAAGCACTGCGGCGCGGAGTGGACCTGAGCAAAAGCGCGCGAGGGCGGATCTTCGTGCTGGCGCTGTTGATCGGGGCTGTCAAAATCGGGCTCACCTTGATCACGCAGAGCTTCATTTTTGTCGCCGTCGTCAAGCAGCATGGGCAGGCAGGGCCTGGGCTGACCGCTCTCTCGCATGTGATCTCATTTTTTACGACTACCTTTCTCGGGCCAATCTACGCTACGGGGATCACGCTCCTCTACTACGACCAGCGGGTGCGCAAAGAAGGATACGACATCGAGTGGATGATGCAGGCGGCAGGGCTCACGCTTCCGCCGCCCTCAGGCGAGCTTGATGGAACGGGCAGAGAGCCCGAGCAGGGCAGCGAGATGGCCTGAGCGAGCAGAGTATACTGGCGCGGAACCCGGATCACCCGGAAAGAAGCTCTCAAAGCAAATTCGGTTTGCACGGAGGAATGATGCCTACGATACGTGCCGCTCTGCTCTGCCTGCTCGTTCTCGTTGGCGCTGCGGCTGTCACTGCGCAAAGCAGCGATGCGCCGAGCGTAAAGGTGAGCTCGCCCAACGGCCAGATCACACTGATGCTCTTTGATGCCGCTCCGGCAGCGCAGGCGGAAGGACAGGCGTCGTCCGCAACGCCCGCGGAGGGCGATCTCCATTATGCTGTGGAGTTTCACGGCAAGCAGTTAATCGCCGAGTCGCGGCTGCGGCTGGAGCTTCAAGGGCAGCCGCCGCTGGGCCCGGGTATGCACAAGACCAATGTGCAAACCGAGAGCGAGGACGAGACCTACACCATTCCCGTGGGCAAGACGCGCACGGTCCGCAATCACTACAACGGGGTGCGGGCGGATTTCGAGGATGCTGCCGGGCGCAAGCTGACAATCGAGGTGCGCGCTTTCGATGACGGCGTGGCCTTCCGATATATTGTTCCGGAGCAGCCGGGATTGCGCCAGGTTCGCATTACGCACGAGATGACGGAGTTTGCGTATGTGAAGGATGCGGTGACGTATCCGCTGATCCTGGACGGATTTCAATCCTCATATGAGGATGAATATCAACTGCGCATGGTGAGCGGGCTGCACCGCGACTGGCTGGTCGGGCTGCCGTTTCTGGCCCAGGAGCCGGGGATCGGCTGGGTAGCCATTACCGAAGCAGACATCGATAACTACGCGGGAATGTATCTGCGCAAGGATGCGGGGCGCTACAACGTCCGGGCGCAGTTGGCGCCACGTGTGGACGACCCGGGAGTGGCGGTCGAGACGACGACGCCATTCAATAGTCCGTGGCGAGTGTTGATGATCGGCGATGAGCCGGGTCGGCTGATCGAGTCAAATATCGTGCTCAATCTGAATCCGCCGTCGAAGATCAAGGATACGTCGTGGATCAAGGCGGGCAAGTCGGCGTGGAACTGGTGGTCAGACAATGCGGCGCCGAGCGTCACCTTCAAGACCGGCATGAATACCGCGACCATGGAGCACTACATCGACTTTGCGGCGAAGTCGGGTTTCCCGTACATGCTGATTGATGCGGGGTGGGCGCTGGCACATCGCACGGGCCCCGAGGATTATTCAGCGAATGCGGATATTACGAAGGTGACTCCGGAGATCGATATGCCGGAACTGCTGCGCTATGCAAAGGAGCGGCACGTCAGGATCTGGTTGTGGTCGCATTGGACTTCAGTCAACGAGTATATGGACCAGGCCTTCCCGCTGTTCGAGAAGTGGGGAATCGCGGGCGTCAAGATCGACTTCATGAACCGGGACGATCAGTGGATGGTGAACTGGTACCGAAAGGTAGTGGCGAAGGCGGCAGAATGTCATCTGATGATCGATTACCACGGCGCTTTCAAGCCGGATGGCTTGCGGCGCACTTATCCCAACCTGATGACGCGGGAAGGCGTGATGGGCAAGGAGTATCTGAAATGGAGCGCGCGCGTCTCGCCGGCCCACAACGCGACGCTGCCCTTTACGCGCATGCTGGCCGGGCCAATGGATTACACGCCGGGCGCCTTCGGCAACAGCAATCTGAAGAACTTTGTCGCGCGTAACTTTGAGCCGATGAGCCTGGGAACACGCGCGCAGGAACTGGCGTTGTATGTCGTCTTTGAAAGCCCGCTGGAGATGGTGTCGGACTATCCGGAGCACTACGCGGGCCAGAAGGAGTTCGATTTCATCAAGCGGGTTCCGGCCACGTGGGATGCGATTCATGTGATCGGTGGCCAGCCCATGGAGTGGATTTCGATGGCGCGGCGCAGCGGCGAGGATTGGTATGTTGGGTCAATCACCAACTGGGATCAGCGCGACATCAAGGTGCCGCTGACTTTTCTGGGGGACGGCGAGTATACGGCTGAGATCTACGCGGACGCGCCGGATGCGGCCGAGGAGGCGACGCACACGACTCTGACGAAACAGGCCGTGGACCGGAACACGGTGCTGCATGTGCACATGGTTTCGGGAGGCGGAAACGCGGTCTGGATTCATCCGGCGGGAACGCAGTAATTACGAAGTGATTTGGCAGGCGAAGAGTCGCGTTTCTCCACTATCATCAGCGCATATGGAGCAGGCGACGTGGCAGCGGCCGAAGATTGGAGTCAGCGCACTCGTGGCCTGTGCCGTGGCGATCGGGGCCGGGCTTGCGCAAGCGCAAGCACCGATTGCTGCTGCGCCGGTTCCAACGGCCGCGCAATCGCGCGAGGCTTCGCTGGCGGAGTATCGCGACCATCTTCAATCGCTGATGGCCCTGGTGAAGGCTTGCGCCCGCGAACGCAATGCGAAGGCCTGCGATCCAGCGCAGGTAGGGCCTGACGATCGTATTCCGGTGGCTCAGGCCGGCAAGACCGGGCGGCGGCTTGTCGGCTACGGATGGCTGCGGTCACTGCTCTCGAAGGCGCAGGACCAGGATGCTGCCGAACCTGTCTCCCGGGTTGCGGGAAAGTTTGCGAAGAAGGATGCAGGAGCGCAGGAGAGCGTGCTGCCGCCGCCTCCTACTACAACCGAAATGCTTGGGGCAGCCGAAGCGCGGCTGACCCACGACATGAAACAGGCCGGCGCGCCGCCGCAGGCCCAGCCCGCCTATGGCCCGGAACGCAAAACGATGGAGCAGGTGCTGGCCGGGCGCGAGTTCCGCAATCTCAATCAGCCTTCCGCGCGCGAAGCGGTGTTGGAACAGATCAACGACTGGCTCAACCAGATCTTTGCAAGCGCCGCCCGGTTCGCTCCGCGCGTGGCATGGCTGGGACGTGTGATTGTGTGGGGCTTTTTGCTGCTGGTTGGCGCGGGGCTGGCCTGGGGCCTGATGCAGTTCGAGCGGAGGCGTCGCACCTTGCTGAAATCGGCGAGCGAAGCTTCCGCGGCTGGGGCCGTTCCGGCTCGCGACTGGCAGCTTTGGTTGGAAGATGCGCGCAGAGATGCTGCCGCATGCGCATGGCGCCAGGCGATTCATAGCGTCTACTGGGCCGTGATTGCACGGCTTGAGGTGCGGAGGCTTTGGCCCGCGGACCGGGCGCGCACACCGCGCGAGTATCTGGCGCTCGTGGCTGATGATGATCCGCGCAAAACCGGGTTGTCGGCTTTGACACGAAGCTTTGAACGCGTCTGGTACGGCGGCAGAGATGCGGCGGAGCCCGACTACCGGAGCGCCGAACAACTGGCGGAGGAGTTGATCGCGGGCGGCATTTCTTCAACGAGAGGAGACGCGGCGCAATGAACTTTCTCTCTTCGCTCGACGCCGGGGACCGTCGGCTGCTGCTGTGGTGGGTGGGCATTGGACTGGCGCTGGCCGTGGCCACCGGCTGGCTGCTGCCGGACGCCAATGACAACGATCAGTTGACGCCATCGAGCTATCTGGCCGGCCAGCATGGCGCGCGGGCGGCGTATGAGACGCTGCTGCGCTCCGGTTACCAGGTGGAGCGCTGGGAGAGGCCGTTAAGCGAACTGGCTGCCACCGCCGGGCCCGATACGGTCGTGATCTTTGCCGAGCCCTTTACGCGTGAATTGAGCGACATCCAAGCCGTGCGACGGATTCTGGAACG
Organism: Acidobacteriota bacterium; assembly: GCA_021799405.1. The sequence goes on along the minus strand of JAJZAL010000014.1, from coordinate 38,656 downwards.
CGGCGGACGGGTACTTTCGACCGGATTCTGGGGAGGATTTCTGCTGCCGGGCGGAGCCAGCGGCTTGCCCAAGGAGTTCACTTTCGCTCCCTGCAAGCTGGAGCCCGCGGGTCTGGATCCGTTGGCGAATTCGGGCGAGGTGTGGATGATTCCCGAGGCGACCTGGCAGGTGGGGAATCCTGCGCAGCACGTCGAATATAGCTGTGCCGGCCAGCCGGCGGTGGTGGAATACAACTGGGGCAAAGGGCGCGCGGTCTGGTGGGCGAGCGCGACTCCGCTGGAGAATGGCTCTTTGGCCCGCGCCGACAACCTGGACTTACTTCTGAACTCGCTGGGGCCGCGCGCGGGGCATCATTTTTATTGGGACGAATCGCTGCACGGAGAGATGCGGCCAGAGTGGAGCTATGCAGAGGGGCCGTCGCTCCGCCTGCTGCAATTTGGCCTGCCGGTGTTGGGGTTGCTGGTGCTGCTCAGCTTCAGCCGGCGCAGCGGGCCGGTGCGCAATGCGCCTCTTGCGCCGCGGACTGCGCCTACCGAATTTCTGCAGGCGCTCGGCACACTTTATCGCAAGGCGGGCGCCTCGTCGACGGCGGTGGCTATTGCCTGGGAGCAATTCCGGCGGCAGAGCCTGCGGCTTTGCGGCCTGCGCGATAGCCGGATGAATGCGGCTGAGCTGGCTGCTACGATTCGCAGGCGGTTTCCGGAGGCGGATGCCACGCTCGAAGCCGATCTGGCGGACTGCGAAGAAGCCGCGGAAGACGAGGAGCTTCAACCGCATGCGGCGCTCAAGCTAACTCAGAAGTTGCACAGACACCACGAAGATTTGCTTGACGCCGTGCGGCGCGGCCGCAAGCAAGGCCGCTCCACTCATACGCATTCCGAAAAACAGGAAAGGGCTTCATGAGCCAGGAACCTATGGACGACGCAATTCGCGAGGAAAATGCTGCGCCGCGAACGCAACGGCCCGCCGCAGCGGGCCAACTGATTGCCCATGCGCGCGGAGAGCTGGGCCGCGTGATCGCCGGTCAGACGGGGGCGGTTGAAGAGGTGCTGATCGCCGTGCTTTGCCAGGGGCATGCGCTGCTTGAGGGTGTTCCGGGAATTGCCAAGACGCTGCTGGTGAAGGCGCTCGGGAGGCTGCTGGGGCTGGGCTTTCAGCGCGTGCAGGCTACGCCCGACCTGATGCCGGCCGATATTCTCGGCACCAGCATTCTGCGGCCAGGCGCGGACGGCTTCAGCTTTCATGCTGGCCCCGTCTTCACAGACCTGCTGCTGGTGGACGAGATCAACCGCATGCCGCCGCGCACGCAGGCTGCATTGCTCGAATGCATGGAAGAGCGGCAGGTGACCAGCGACGGACAGCAGCGGCTGCTGCCTGCGTGGTTTACTGTCTTCGCCACGCAAAACCCGGTGGACTTCGAGGGCACCTATCCCTTGCCCGAGGCGCAGTTGGACCGGTTCCTGCTGAAGATCCGGATGGGTTACCCAAGCGAGCAGGAGGAGATGGAGATTCTGGAGCGGCATCACGCGGGATCAGGCGCCGGGCTGCTGGAGGATGCGGCGATCACGCCGATTGCGCCGGAGTTGTTGGCCGCGGCGCGTGCCGAGGTGCGAGCTATCCGCATCGAGCCTGAGCTGTACGGCTATATCCTGGGCCTGGCGCGGCGGACGCGCGAGTGGCCTACGCTGCTGCTGGGCGCAAGCCCGCGGGCGGCGTTGAGCCTGATGCACGCGGCCCAGGCTGCGGCGGCGTTTGACGGGCGGGATTACTTGCTTCCCGACGACGTGAAGCGGGTCGTGCAGCCGGTGCTGCGGCATCGCGTGATTGTGAAGCCGGAGGCGGAACTGGAAGGCTTCGATGCCGACCGCGTGCTGGCCAACTTGGTGGCGGAGGAGCCGGTGCCGCGGCGATGATTGCTCCTTCGCTTCATCCCGAGCCGGTGAGCGCTGCTTGCGAGCGGCGGCGGCGGTGGAGCTTTGGCCTGACGCCGCGCGCCATTGCCTTGCTGATTGCGGGGTTTGTGTGGCTGATGCCGGGGTTCTGGAAGGGCTGGCTGGCTTACGCCATGCTGGTATGGGATGGGATCGTGCTGGCGGCGGCTGCGCTGGACGGGCTGAGGTTGCCGCGTCCCGCCGAGCTGATCGCCGGGCGCAGATGGTTGAACGCGCCAGCCCTGGACAAAGAGACAGAGATCGAGCTGGTTCTCGAAAATCGTGGCCGGACCATCATCGAGTGCCGCGTGATGGACGATCTACCGCCGGCGCTGGTTGCGCAGGCGGAGACGCACCGGCTGACGGCATTTCCGCGCGTGCCGGCAACCGTGCGCTACCGCTTCGAGGCGCAGGAGCGCGGCGACTGGCAAGCGGGCTCGCTCTACGTGCGTTACCGGTCGCCGCTGGGGCTTGTGGAGCGCTGGGCCAAGGCGCCGCTCGCGCAGTCCGTGCGCGTTTACCCGGCGTTGCGCACGGGCGAGGAGCAGCAGATTTATCTGGCCCGCAGCCGGCAGATCGACCAGCAACTGCGGCAGGCGCGGCAGCGGGGACTGGGGCGTGATTTTGAGAGCCTGCGCGAGTACCGCGAGGGTGACGACCTGCGTGATATTTGCTGGACGGCCACGGCGAGGCGCGGCAGCCCGATCGCGCGGCAGTACCAGAGCGAACGCAGCCAGGCGGTGTGGATCGTGCTGGATTGCGGCCGGCTGATGCAGTCGCGCGTGGGAGGCGACGCAGCGGGAATACGCGTTCACTCGAAGCTGGACCACGCCTGCTCGACGGCAGTGGCGCTGGCTAAGCTGGCGCTTTTTTCCGGCGACCGCGTGGGCCTGCTGGCATACGGCGCGAGTATTCAGCAGCGTCTGCTGCCGGGCCGGGGCGCTGCGCATCTGCGGCAGTTCATCGAACTGCTGGCGCAGGCGCGCGCTGAGAGCGGCGAGGCTGACCACCTGCTGGCCACGGCGATGCTGAATCGCATGCAGCCGAGGCGGTCGCTGATCCTGTGGGTCACTGACCTGGCCGAGACTGCCATGCGGCCCGAGGTGATCGAGGGGGCCATGCAACTGGCGCGCCGCCACGTGCTGCTGTTTGTGGCGATGGCGCAGCCGGAGGTGTCGCGCATCGCCGAGCGCCGGCCGCGGAATGTGGAAGAGATGTTTCTGGCCGCCGCCGCACAGGAGTTGGCCGGCCGGCGGGAACTGCTGCTGGCGCGGCTCCAGGAGCAGGGCGCGCTGACCCTCGACCTTGCCCCGGAGGCGCTGACTTCATCGGTTCTGAACCGGTATTTGACGGTGAAGGAGCGGGCGATGGTGTAGAAAATGCTCCAAACGAAGTGCTCGGATGGAATCCTTATAGCGGCTGGCTCATCTGAGAGAATAATGGGAGTGAACCGAGAGGAGCATCTTGTTTTTGGGCGGATGGCGTTGATCTTTGCCGCCTTTCTGCTTTTGACCGGGCCGGGAAGCGCCGCACGCGCGCAGGCGTCCAATCCGTCGTCGGCAGCCAATCCTTTCTTTGGCAGCGTGACCGCGCAGCCGGTCAGCAGCGCGCCGCTTAATCTTTCGCTAGACGATGCGATACGGCGGGGACTCGAGAATAACCTGGGACTGAAAGAGGCCGAGGACGCGGAGAAGTCGCTGCACGGGGAGAGAAACCAGGCTCTGCAGCAATTTCTGCCCACCCTTACACTCACCGGCGACACCGGCTTTTACATGCACGATCTGGCGGCCCTGGGCTTCAGCCAAAGCGTTATTAGCGAGTTCAAGGGGCTGTTTCCTGGCGGCAATCAGCCGGTGGGGTTCTCGCCGATCACGCGCGATTACCTCACTGAGGGGCAAATTCACCTGACGCAGACGCTTTTTTCCGGCCCGGTGATTGCCGGCTGGAGGGCGGCGGGTGCGGCGGTGCGGTCCGCTTATTTCGCCAAGATGTCCGCGCGAGGCGAAGTGGTGCAGCAGGTGGCGACTGTTTATCTGCGCTGCATCGCCGACCGCAGTCAAGTGGAGAATGCCAGGGCGAGGGTGGCCGAGGCCAGGGTCGCGCTTGACCACGCCCACGCCGCGCACGTGGCCGGCACTGCGGCGAACCTCGACGAGCTGAGGGCAAAGGTCGAGTTGCAGGCGCAGGAGCAGCAGCAGATTACAGCGCAAAACGCATTGGACAAGGACCTGATCCTGCTGAAGCGCGAGATCGGCGTCGATCCGGGCCAGCAGATTGCGCTCACGGATCGCGCGCCCTATAGCGAACTGGCTGCGCAGACGCCTGCGGAAGTGCTTGCCATCGCATACAAGGATCGCCAGGACTACCAGAATCTGCAAAACCAGGCGGTCGAGTATAAGGCGGTTCATGCGGCGTATCGCAGCGAGCGCCTTCCCAGCCTGAGCTTTTCCGGATACTACGCTACGAGTACCGTGAACGGAGCCGGCACCCACGGCAACTTTATGGCCATGGGCACGTTGAGCATCCCGATCTTCCGCGAGGCGCGGCTGCGCGGCGACGAGGATGCTTCCATGGCGGAGTGGAACGCGGCGCAGGCGCAACTTGCCGATCTGCGCACCCACATTGACGAGCAAGTGCGCTCGGCGCTGCTGGACGTGGCGGCCAACGCGAAGCTGGTGGATGTGGCGCGGTCAAATGTGACGCTGGCCAGGCGCGCATTGAGCGACGAGACAGACCGCGTGAACGCCGGCGTGGACGACAATCTGCCCCTGGTGGACGCGCAGGCAACGCTGGCCACGGCCGAGAGCAATCTGGTAGAGAGCCTGTACCAGTACAACCTGTCGAAGCTGGCGCTGGCCCGCTCGGCAGGCGTGCTCGAGGAGCAGTACCGCGAGTATCTGGGGCGGTAGAAGCAGGGAACAAGGGAACAGGTTTCAGGGGTTAAGTCTCAGGGCAGCATTCAGCGGTCAGCCGCTGCGCGGCGCGGAGTTCTGCCCAGTGGACTATGCAAGCGTTGAGGCTGTAATTACTTAGAGCGCTTTCGATTCACTTGTTGACATCTCTGGCATCGTGCAAGGTGGCTTTTCCTTAAGGAAGAAGCCACTTGGCATCCTGCATTCTGTAAACAGCAGAATCGAAAACGCTGTAGCCGGTCTTTATCCGCTTCAGTACGCAGTCCCGGAGAGTGCGCCGGGGGCGCTCGGATAGAATAGTTCCGACCAGGCCATGAACTCGGCGATCATCAGCAGTGACTGGGCCGGACGCACCATTGCGGAGAGATATACCCTCCTGCGATGGTTAGGCGGTTCTGCGGCCGGAGGTGTCTTCCTCACCGAGATTCCGGGTTCTTCATCGCCGCGGGCCGCCGTCAAGCTTGTGCCGGCCGCGGCGGCGCATGCGGAGATCCGGGAGGCAGCCTGGGCGGCGGCGACGCTGTCTCATCCCCACCTGATGCGCCTGTTTGACAGTGGCCCATGCGAGATCGACGATGCCGCCTTGTTCTATACGGTGACCGAATACACCGATGAAAACCTCGCGCAGATACTTCCGGACCGGCCTCTGACTGCCGAGGAAACCGCGGAGATGCTCGATCCGGTCCTCGACGCGTTGTCCTATCTTCACGGGAAGGGCTTCGTGCACGGGCACCTCAAGCCGTCGAACATCATGGTCGTGGATGACCGGCTGAAGCTTTCGGTGGACAAGCTTGAAGCAGTGGGCAAGCCGGGCATGCATTTCCAGCCTCCCGGCATTCACCACGCCCCGGAATGCGCAACTGCGGCGATTGCGCCGGCCGCGGACGTCTGGTCGCTGGGCGTTGTTGTGGTCGAGGCCCTGACTCAGCAACCGCCGGTTTGGGACCCAGCTGTGGCGAGTGAGCCCGTTGTTCCGGAGTCGATTCCGCAGCCGTTTGCCGAAATTGCGCGGGAATGTCTGCGGCGGGACCCCTTGCGCCGCTGCACGCTGGGCGATATCCGGGCCCGGCTTCATCCAGACTTAGCTGTTCCTCTAGCCCAACCCATCACAACAGGTCGAACCGCACCAGTCAGGTCCCGCGCGAGGATGCTCATTGGCGCCGCGATCCTTCTGATTCTTGTGATCGCTTTTGTGCGCCTGCAATCGCACAGGTCTCGCTCTTCGCCGGCCGTGGAGGGGCAGCAGGTTCCTGAGGCGCGAACCGATCGAGGCGCGACAAGGAAGGGAACCGTCTCGGAACGAGTGATGCCCGATGTGCCTCGATCGGCGAGTTCGACGATTTGGGGCACGGTGGGGGTGAAGATTCGAGTCACGGCCAATGCAAAGGGGAGGGTTTCGGCTGCCACTTTCGAATCGGCGGGACCAAGCAGGTATTTTGCGAATCTGGCGTTACAAGCCGCGCGTAAGTGGAGGTTCAGGTCTGCGCGGGTTCATGGCCGGGCGGTAGCAAGCGTCTGGATTCTGCAATTTCAGTTTCGGAATGATGCCACCACGGTCGAGCCCGTCGAAGTATCCCCTTAAGGCACATTTTCTTCAGATGTAGCTCCTGCGATCTCAGCCCAAGGGGATGTTCCCTGGCGGAAACTGCCGCTTGCGTTCCAGCTTCGCCATCCGGCAGAAAGAGCCCGGCTGCACTGGCGTTTATCATGAAGCCTGGTTCGCTCAGGAGATGAACATGCTCTCCCCGTCTCGCACATCCTCCACCCGTCGCCGCCTGCTCAAACAATTCAGCCTCGCCGGGCTGGCTTCGCTGATGCCCGCCCGCCGCCTGCTCGCTGCGGATAGGCATTCCGCTGCGGCTTCGCGCGCGTCCGCCGTTCCGGTTCCCGCCGTGAAGGACCGCGCGCCGCTTACCCCCGGCGCCTTTTACCTCCTGCCCCTGGGATCCGTGCGCCCTCGCGGCTGGCTGCGCCGGCAGCTTGCGATTCAGGCCAATGGCCTCAGTGGCCACCTGGGAGAAGCCTGGCCTGACGTTGGGCCCAACAGCGGCTGGCTGGGCGGAACCGGCGAGTCCTGGGAGCGCGGGCCCTACTATCTCGACGGCCTGGTGCCGCTCGCTTACCTGCTCGAAGACGCGCGCCTCAAGGGCATCGCGCAGCAATTTGTTGACTGGACACTGACCCACCAGGCTCCCGACGGCATGATCGGACCGGCCTCGAACAACGACTGGTGGCCGCGCATCGTCATGCTCAAGGCACTCACCCAATATCAGGAGGCCACCGGCGACCCCCGCGTGATTCCACTGATGGAGAAATACTTCCGGCATCAGTTGGCCGAGCTGCCCTCGCGCCCTCTGCGCGACTGGGGAAAGTTCCGCTGGCAGGACAATCTGCTCAGCGTTGTCTGGCTTTACAACCGCACCGGCTCCGCCTATCTGCTCGACCTCGCCCGCCTGCTCCACCAGCAGGGCCATGACTGGATGGCGCAATACGCTCACTTCCAATACACACAGCCCATCACGCGCGACTTTCTCAAACTGAATCAGGGGAACGGGCTCAAGGATCTTTCGCTCTCCACGCACGGGGTCAACAATGGCCAGGCGATCAAGACCGGCCCTGTCTGGTCGCTGGTCTCCGGCTCGCCGGCCGACCGCACGGCGGTCCTCACGATGATCTCCGAGCTGAATCAGTACCACGGTCTGCCCAACGGCATGTTCTCGTGCGATGAGCACCTGGCCGGCCTCGATCCTTCCCACGGTTCCGAGTGCTGCACCGTCGTCGAATATATGTTTTCGCTGGAGCGCTCGCTGGCCATCCTCGGCGATCCCGCGCTGGGCGACCGGCTGGAGAAGCTCGCCTTCAATGCGCTGCCCGGCACGCTCACCGACGATATGTGGGCCCACCAGTACAATCAGGAGCCGAACCAGGTGGAGTGCAGCCTGCACCACAAGCCCTGGACCACTGACGGCCCCGAATCAAATCTCTACGGACTGGCCCCCAACTTTGGCTGCTGCACGGCCAACTTCAGCCAGGGATGGCCCAAGTTTGCCGCCAGCCTCTTCATGCTCTCCGGCGCGCAGGACACGAATGCTCAGGACGGCCTGGTCGCCGCCGTCTACGCTCCCTGCGAAGTGCGCACCATTGTCCGCGGCACCGCCGTGCATCTCATCGAAGAAACCGATTATCCCTTCCGCGGCACGGTCTCGTTGACTGTCAATTCGGCCTCGCCGCTGCGTTTCCCGCTCCAGCTCCGCATCCCGGCCTGGGCCGCCGGAACGAAGATCAGCGTGAATGGCCGCCCGGCGCCAGCCCCCGCAGCCGGCTCCTTCGCTCGCCTGGAACGCGCCTGGCGTGCCGGCGACCGCGTCGAGATCGTCTTTCCGATGCAGCCGCGCGTTTCGCGCTGGTTCCAGGACTCTGTTGCCATCGAACGTGGCCCACTGGTCTTTTCGTATGGGATTGGCGAAAGCTGGGTCAAGCTGCGCGACCGCGGCCTGACCGCCGACTGGCAGGTCTTTCCCACGACTCAGTGGAACTACGCGCTGAACCTCGATCCGGCCGCGCCCGAAAAATCCATCACCGTCACGGAATCCGCGGTCGCTGCAGCTCCGTTTGCGCGCAGGAACACTCCCGTGAAGATGCAGGTGAAAGGACGCATGGTCGACGATTGGCGCGCGATTGATGGAGCGGCCAACCCGTTGCCGCAAAGCCCCGTCGCCAGCACCGAACCGGAGCAAAGCATCACGCTGATTCCGTACGCCGCCGCCAAACTGCGCATCACAGCGTTTCCGCAGTGGAAGAGCTAGTGCCATGTCCGTGTAGCTTTGCGGTCTCCCGGGCTCAGTGGCTCGATGACGAAATCAGGTGGACACGGTAACGGAAGCTCTTCGCGTTGCTGTGCGAAGAGACGGTAATGCTATCTTTGCGGAGCGATCACGACGCCGACCAGCGAATCGGCGCAGCCGTAGTAGAGAAACCAATGGCCGTGAAAGGCCACCAGCCCTTCGGCAAAGGTCGTTCCTGCCGCATATTGTCCGGTCTTCTCGTAGGGCATCTCCGGCTGCAAAACCGGATCAGCCGTCTGGCCGATCTGCTGCGCCGGATCGCCGGCCTTGAAGAGCGCTTCGCCGGCCGCATACGCATCCGGGCCCAGATGGGGATCTCCGCCGCTGGCCGCGTTCTTGCCGTTGTAAATGATTACGATGCCCTTGCTCGTCACGACCGGCGGCGGGCCAGTCTCAGGAAAAGTGCTGTCGAAGTGGCCGGGGCGCGGACGCAGCAGCGTAATGGGGTTGCCATCGTTGCCCTCCACCGGAGTCCAGTGGATCAGGTCGGACGACGTAGCCAGATGAATGGCCCCCTCGCCCCAATACATCCAATACAAGCCTCTGATCTTCGCGGCGATCAGCCTGTTCTTCTGCTTGTCGAATCGCGTGACGATTCCCGCCGACTTGTACTTCAGCGTCGCATATTTCCCGTTCGCTGCCGCCAGAAACGCGGGTCCATACTTGGTCCAGCGCAACAGGTCTCGCGACGTGGCGATGCCCACCGAATATGTCTTCCGGTTCCACTGCGTGTAGGTCAGCACGTAAAGCCCGTCCTCCCGTTCAACCAGGCGCGGGTCCTCGACGCCGCCGGGCCATTCGCGGGCTTGCTGGCCATCCTCAGCGGGATAGAAGGCCGGCGCAGCGCGACGCGTAAAGTGAATGCCGTCGCTACTCTCGGCCAGGCCAAGTCTTGAAGTGTGCCCGCCAATCCGCATCGCCCCTGTATTGTCTTCAGCGCGGTAGAGCACAAACACCTTGTCATTGCGCACGATGGCCGCGGGGTTGAAGGTGTGTAGCGCCTCCCAGTGCACCGGCTTCTTCAGGATGGGATCGATGAAGGTGGATGCAGGCCGTGGCGCAATCACCGGATTGCCGCTTGCCGGACGGGTAAACGGCCCAATGACCCAAGGCTGCGTCTTCTGCGCATGCAGCGCGGCTGCGCAAAGCAGAGCAACCAATGCCAATTTCCGCTGGAATCTCATCGTCACCTATTCTCGCACCTGCAACCGGGCGGTCCATTCGCTCGCTCGCCACTCTTCCCAGCCGGCGCGGGCGGCCATGAACGGCCCGCTCACGAAGAAGCATCGGCGGCCTTGGCGGCATAAAAGCTCAACGCCGCATCGCCCTGTTTCAGCAGGCGCGTTCGCGCCAGATTGCCATACTGCTCTTCAAGGCTTTCTTTGCTGCGATGTTCCGCGATGACCAGCGCGCCGGGAGCCAGCAATCCCGCCACCGCGCCGCCGAGCAGGCCAAGGACAGCCGCATATTCCTCCGCCGCATCGTAAGGGGGATCGAGAAAGACCACATCGAAAGCCCGCGCCGGCTTTTGCGAGCGCTTTAGATAGGCTCCCACGCTGCCCGGGGAAATACTGAATCCGCTCGTCACTCCCAGCCTTGCCAGATTGCCGCGCAGAACCTTCAGCGCCGAGGGGGCGCGCTCCACAAATGTCACGTGCGCCGCCCCGCGGCTCAGCGCCTCGATGCCGATCGCACCGGAGCCTGCGTATAAATCCAGCCAGGACGCACCCTCGACGCGGGGAGCCAGTATATTGAATAGAGTCTCGCGCAGCCGGTCGCTGGTGGGCCGGGTGGCGAGCCCCGGCGGCGCCTCCAATGACCGCGAGCGGAACAAACCGGCAATGATGCGCATCGTCAACAGCATAGCGGAAGCGTTCCGGGGGCGCGACCCACTACAATAATTGATGTAGATATGCGAGGCTGGTCAATCCCGATGGGCCGCTGGATGGGCGTTGAACTGCGCGTTCACGCCTTCTTCCCGCTGCTTGCGTTTCTTTTCCTGGGCATCAGCGCATCGCACGGCTGGGGGCGCGGAATGGCGCTCTTCCTGGTGCTGGTGGTAGCGGTCATTGTGCGCGAAACGGCGCGGCTGCTGGTCGCGGCATGGCTGGGATTGCGGCTGCGCGCTGTTCTGCTGCTGCCCATTTGCGGGCTGTTCGCTTACGCCAATCCCGAGAGCCAGGAAAACTCCAACCGCGGCGGCGGGCAGTTTGCCATGGCGCTGGCCGGTCCCCTGGCCAACTGGGCCACCGCCCTGGTCATGGCCGCCGCGGCTTTAGGAGCCAGCAGCAGCATCAACCTCTTCCAGACGCCGCTGATTACCTCCGGTGATCTGCTGCGCAGCATGATTTGGATGCAGGTCTTCATGGGATTGCTTCATCTGCTGCCAGCCTATCCGCTGGACTTCGGCAGGCTGCTGCGCGGCAGTTTCGCACGCAAGCATGGGCTTGCTCTGGCTGGCCGCTCCGCAGCCGGCCTCGGACAGGCGCTTTCGCTCGCAATCATGCTGGGCGGTATCTTCCTGCGCAGTCCATGGCTCATCATCGCCGGCTTCTTTATCATGATCGGCGCGCAGATTGAGGACCAGGGCGTCTTCTTCCAGTCGGTCGTCGATACCGTGCGCATGCGCGAAGTGATGCTCACCGATTTCGCCACCCTCTCGCCCTCCGACACTTTGGCCGACGCGCTCGTCCGCTGCGTTCACTCGCTGCAGGAGGATTTTCCCGTTGCGCGCGGTGCGCAGCTTGTGGGCATCGTCTCCCGGCAGCGCATCGTTGACGCTCTCCGCAACGATGGCAACGGCTATATCCAGTCGATCATGTCGCGCGCTTTCCAAATAGCCCGGCCCGAGGATACGCTCGGAACCACCATCCGCCGCCTGACCGCCGGTCACGGTATGGGGTTGATCCCCGTAACAGAGGGCGGACGTGTGGTGGGAATCGTCAGCGTGCAGAACCTCATGAGCTCCATGTCACTGCTGGCCGAGCAGCGACGCCTGGAACGTGAGGAATCCGAGAACTGACAGGCGCGCCATGACCACGGAACCGATCGCCGGAAGCGAGGGAATTGCCCTTGCGCCGGGCCTCTACCTGGTAGCCACCCCCATCGGCAACCTTGGCGACATCACCCTGCGCGCCCTCGACGTGCTGCGGCGCGTGGACCGCATCGCCTGCGAAGATACGCGCCAGACCCAGAAACTGCTCAATCACTTCCAGATCTCCACCCCGACCGTAAGTTGCCATGAGCACAATGAACGCCAGCGCGCGGCCGAACTGGTGGAGGCGCTCAAAGCCGGCGCGCGCGTCGCGCTCGTCACGGACGCAGGCATGCCCGGCGTCAGCGATCCGGGAAGCTGGCTCACGGCCGCTGCCATCGCCGCCGGCGTGCCCGTCATTCCCATTCCCGGAGCCAATGCCGCGCTCAGCGCGCTGGTCGCTTCCGGCTTACCCACGGACTCGTTTTACTTTCTGGGCTTCCTTCCGGAAAAGGCCGGGGCGCGCCGTACCCGGTTGGAGGAGTTGGCCTCGGCGGCCCGCGCTCTTGAAGCCGCGCAGACGTTGATTCTCTACGAAGCGCCGCATCGAATCCTCGAAACTCTGGCTGATCTGGAGGCCGCATGCGGTCCGGTGACGCGTGTGGTTGTCGCCCGCGAGCTGACCAAGATGCATGAGGAGTTTGTGCGCGGAACGGTTGCGGAGGTGCGGCGGGAACTGGCTGCGCGCGATCGCATCCGCGGCGAAATCACGCTGCTGGTCGAGATGCCCCCCAAAACCGGCTCTCCCGCCGCGGCGCATGAAGCCGCTGCGCAGAAAATTGCCGGCCGGATCGCGCAGCTTCAGTTCGAAAGCGGGATCGACGAGAAGGAAGCCCTCAAACGGCTGGCGCGGGAACTGGGCCGGTCAAAGAGCGAACTGTATCGCGAGTTGCAGCGGGAGCGGGCGAAACGGCGCTGATCGGCTCAGCCTGGCTTATCTCTGATGCCGCCTGCGGCATCCACCGAATCTCTTCAATCAGGCTCTTGATCTCCTGCCGGTTGCGCTCGCCCACATCGAGGAAGCGGATGCCGACCTCGGATTGGTTGTGGATCGCCTGAATTACCCCGCCGATGCGGAAGGGCAACCCCGCGGCTTGAAACTCCACCTCCACCCGCGTGTAGATACCGAGCGCAAAGCGCTCGTCCATGCGGATGCGGCACCCGCTCAGGCTCAGGTCAAGAATGCGCCCGCCCAGTTTGGATCCGCTCCTGACCAGCCGAACCGTCGAAGCTGCGCTCAGCGGATGCCGAACTTCCCGGCGGCGTTCGCGTCGCCGGATCGCCGGACCTTCCGTCGTTTCTCTTACGTTCATAGAGCCCACCCTGCCAGATCTACCGTTAGCCAGCGTGAGCTGGGCCTCAGTGCCCGCCGGCCAGCTCCCATGGACGCACGGGCGCGGCATGATCCGCTTCCCGGCCCTTCAGGCGGTCGTACATATACTGATCGCTCGTCGTGCCGAGCGACTCATTGTACAGACTCACCATTCCCGTAAGCTGCCGAAGCTCCTCACTGAACAGATGAATCGCATGCAATTGCGCGGCCGTGGCCGGCAGCTCAAATTGGGGCGTTCTAATAAATTTCTGGTAGCCGCGGTCCAGCAACCGCGCCACTTCGCCCCGGAACAGCACGCCGGGGTGCACTGCAAACGCCGCGGCTCCGTCGGCTGCGGCCACCAGCACCGCTGCGGCTCCGTGCTTGCTCACCAGCATCCCCCCGGGATTCCCCTTAACGGGAGCAACATCAAAAGAGTGAGCGCGCAACAATTCCAGGGTCTGGTCAAAGTTGGGATGGCGGGATTTTCGTTTCATAGTCGCTTTCCAATGCAATTTGCGAGAATCTTGACGGAGGCAATGGCGGTTCCTTCGCCCTACTTCCAATCTCGCACACTGGCAGCATCGGCTGCAATTTGCCATGGCAATCAACCGCGCACCATCGCGATGGGAGCAGGAATGAGCATCCTGCGCCTGCCCCGCGCTGTTTTTGAGGCTCTTCGCGCCCACGGCGAGCAAACCTATCCCCAAGAGTGCTGCGGCGCCCTGCTGGGACGGCCCGCGCCGGAGGGCTGGCTCGTCGAGGAAGCGGTCCGCGCCGGCAACGCCAGTGCCGGCTCAACGCACAACCGTTACAGCATCGCGCCGGTCGAACTGGTGAAGATCGAGCGCGAGGCGCGCCGCCGCGGGCTGCAGATCGCCGGCTTCTACCACTCTCACCCCGATCACCCCGCCCATTGGTCCGCCACTGACCTTGCCGAGGCGCATTGGCTGGGCTGCTGCTACTTGATTACAGAGATTTCCTCCGGCAAGGCCGCAGTCACCCGCTCCTTCCTGCTGGCCGGAACAACGGAGGAAGACAAGCGCTTCGACCAGCAGGAAATCCTCATTGAGGAATGAGAAAGAACCGCAGCCCTGACAAGAGAATCCTTACCCTTTTGCTCGCCCGTGAGCCCGCCGCTCTCAGGCCACAAGGCCATCCTTCCGCTTCAGAATCTCGCGGATGAACCACTCGTGTTTCTCATGAATCTGCACGGCGCGTGTGAAAAGATCGACCGTGCCGGGATCGTTGTGCTCATCGGCGGCTTTCACCCCGTCCCGCATCTCTTTGATCAGAACCAGCAGATTGGCATCGGCTTCTTCGAGCATCTCGCGCAGGGACTGGCCCGCCGCGGCGGAGTGAACGCTGGCCGTCTCCTGCATCTGCCGCAACTGCACCGGATGAATATTCTGGCCGATCATGCGAATCCGCTCGGCAAAATCGTCCGTCGTATCCAGCACCGCCTTGGCGAACTCATCGAACATCAGGTGCAGGTCGCGGAACAACGGACCGTATGTCTGCCAGTGATAGTGCTTGTAGTTGGCGTAGAGAACGAACGCATTCGCAACCTCGCGTTGCAAATGCTGGATCACAGGGTGGCCTTCGCGGTTTTCCTGGGAGATCTCCCTGGCTGTAACCGTATGTGAAGTGGGCATAAAACACCTCCTGCGGCCATAGATGTTAGCAGAAAATGGGCATCAAAGCGCAGCCAGAAACGCGAAAAAGCAGCGGATGAACGAACTCCGGAGGGACTCCGCATCAGGAGATAGAGGCGTCCGGTGGCGCCGAGGCGGGTCAGGGCTTCGAGGAGGCCGGAATTTCGACGGCTGCCCCTGCCTCGTCTTCAGCAAAATCCTTGAAGATATCCAAAAATTTCCTTTACAACCGCCCTTCCTCTCCTCATAATCACGTCACCTCAGAGCACGCGCGCTTTCCCCGGTGCTTCTCTTACTCCTCCCGCAAGTGACCTCTGAGTACGTCAAGGAGGTAATCCCAAATGAACAAAATCAGCCCCTTCCTGCTGGGACTGTCTCTGGCGGCGTTCGGCAGTTTGCTCGCAGCCGCGCAACAAACCACCTCCATACCAAAGGTGCTCGCAATCCAGCGCGAGTTCGTCAAACCCGGCAAGGCCGGCGCCTTGCATGACCGCAGCGAAAGCAGCTTCGTCCGGGCCGTGGCCCACGCCAGGTGGCCCACTCACTACTACGCCCTGTCGTCCCTTTCCGGTAAATCTCGCGCACTGTATGTCTTTCCCTATGACTCCTTTGCCGCCATGCAAAAGGACAACGACGCCATGGACAGAAACGCCGCTCTCATGGCCGAAATGGATCGCGCAACGGTGGCCGATGGCGAGTTGCTCGACTCCGCGGATCAGGCCATCCTTTACTATGAGGATGACCTGAGCCTGAATCCCATATCGGACCTTTCCAAAACGCGATTTATCGAAATCACGGAATTTCGCCTTCGCCCCGGCCACCAGAAAGACTGGAATGACCTGGTCAAGATGGTCATTGCTGGTCAAAAGAAAGCCGGCACAAACGCGAATTGGGCCATGTACGCACTCGAGTACGGCGGAGGAGATGAATACACCTTGTTCAGTGCCGATACATCGATGGCCGATATCGATGAGGGCTTTGCGGATGGCAAGAAATTTCGCGCCGCCATGGGCGATGAGGCCATGCAAAAGCTCGAAGCGCTGGTCGCCTCCGCGGTCGAAAGCGAGGATTCCGAACTGTTCGCCATCAATCCCCGCCAGAGCTACCCTCCTGATGCGTGGGTGAAGGCCAATCCGGAGTTTTGGAAACCGGCGCCGGTCGCAATGTCTTCCACCAAAGTTGCCCAGGCAAGCAAGAAGGTGACTCCCTAACCATCCAGCGCTGCCAAATTGAGAACTTTTTCCCCAAGCGGCTCCGTTTCTTGTGGAGCCGCTTTGTTTGTTCCGTTGGCCCGGCATCGCTGTCGTTGCCAATGCCGAAGTGCTCAATGGCCTCGCCGCCATGCATCCTGATCCGCACTGACGATTCTTCCCCTCCGGGGCCAGATTGCGCACCTTTGTTAACCTGTATTGAGTGGCGGGATGTGCGCTATATCACCATGAGAGATGCCACACCCGCAACGGCCGCTGATAGGCTCCGAGCATCCCGCCGGGGGCTGGAGCGACGGCGCCGGACCAGCGCGTGAACGTCAGGGCAAGTGGACACATTGATTGAATCGAATCTGAATCGAACGATGGGCTATGGCAGTGAAAACTGAATCTCTTCCCCTTCCCGAACTGACCGCCGGGGATCTTGCCCGCTACTCGCGGCATCTGCTCCTGCCCGAGGTGGGGATGGAAGGGCAGCAAAAGCTGAAGGCCGCGCGCGTCCTCTGCGTAGGAGCCGGCGGCCTTGGCTCGCCCCTGGCCTTTTACCTGGCCGCGGCGGGAGTTGGCACGCTCGGCATGGTCGATTTCGATGTGGTGGATGAGAGCAATCTACAGCGCCAGATCATTCACTTCACCAAAGATGTAGGCCGCAAAAAACTGGATTCGGCCGAAGAGAAGCTGAAGGCCCTGAACCCCGCTCTGAACGTCATCAAGCACGAGACTGTGCTGTCAACCGCCAACGCGCTTGAAATTCTGAAGGAATACGACATTGTCGCCGACGGCACGGACAACTTCCCCACCCGCTATCTGGTCAACGACGCCTGCGTGCTTCTGGGCAAGCCCAACGTCTACGGCTCCATCTTCCGCTTTGAGGGCCAGGCCAGCGTCTTTGCCGCTGAAAACGGTCCGTGCTATCGCTGCCTTTATCCTGAGCCGCCGCCGCCCGGAGTGGTGCCCAGTTGCGCCGAGGGCGGCGTGCTCGGCATTCTCCCCGGCCTTGTAGGCGTCATGCAGGCCACTGAGGTGATCAAGCTGATCCTGGGCAAGGGCGAACCGCTCGTGGGCCGCCTGTTGCTGATCGACGCGCTGAGTATGCGCTTCCGCGAACTGAAGCTCGGCAGGAATCCCGAGTGCCCGGTCTGCGGCCCGAACCCTTCAATCACCCAACTGATCGACTACGAGCAATTCTGCGGCATCGCGCCGGAAACCAAAAAAGAGGAGAAAATATTGATGAATGGAATTCCGCAACTGAGCGTGAAGGAACTCAAACAGCGCATTGACGCAGGAGAAGACGTCTTTATCCTCGATGTGCGCGAGCCCTTCGAGTACCAGATCGCTAACCTCGGCGGAACGCTTATCCCCATGAACGATGTGCCCCGGCGCCTGGCCGAAATCGACCGCGACCGCGAGATCGTCGTCCAGTGCAAGATGGGTGGCCGCAGCCAGCGCGTTGCGGAATTCCTGGCTCAATCGGGCTATCCGAAGGTCGTTAATCTCTCCGGCGGCATTACCGCCTGGGCCAACGAAATCGACCCCACAATGCCGAGATATTGAGAACCACTCCAAAGAACTCGCATTGGCCCTTCAATTCCAACAACACGCGCCGCGGGCCGCTCCGGCTCGCGGACGAGAGATCGGATGAATGGATAGCCTGACGCTGCATGGCACGCATATTCGCCTCGAACCACTCGAACCGGGCCATGCGGATCGGCTGGCAGCCGCTTCGGCTGCGGATCCCACGCTCTACCAATGGAGCGCCATTCCGCAAGGCAGGGGGGCGGCTGAGGGCTATATCGCCGCGGCCCTTGCCGACCGCGATGCAGGAAACACGCTGCCGCTTGCCATCATTCGCATCGCGGATGGAGTGCTCATCGGGTCAACGCGGTTCATGGAGATGGAGTGGTGGAATTGGCCGCCAGGCCATCCGCGGCACGGCCGCAGCGATCCCGATGTTCTTGAAATCGGAGGCACCTGGCTTACCCGCTCCGCCATCCGCACCGCCGCCAATACCGAGGCCAAGTTCCTGATGCTCTCACACGCCTTCGAAGTGTGGAAAGCATTTCGCGTCTGCCTCCATACCGACTCGCGCAACTTCCGCTCCCAGACGGCGATCGAGCGCATTGGAGGCAAGCGCGAGGGGATCCTTCGCGCCCATCGCATGGCGGTTGACTTCACGCCTCGCGATTCCGCCCGCTATTCGATCATCGCCACCGAATGGCCGGGCGTCAAAGAGCGCTTGAACCGCATGCTCTATCGCGGATAACCGATCCGGCGGGGCGTGCAGGAGGCTGAGCACCTCTCAGGAGTCGTCGCGGCACTCTTTCTATGCGGCTTCGCCGCCTTTGCCGTTCTCATCCAGCTTGCCGAAGATCATCTTGCCGCTGGCTGTTTGCAGCACGCTGGTGACGGCGATATCCACGCTCTTGCCGATCAGCCGCCGCGCGTGATCCACCACCACCATGGTGCCGTCGTCCAGGTAGCCGACGCCCTGGTTGTACTCCTTGCCTTCTTTCAGCACGAGCACCGTCATGCGCTCTCCGGGCAGCACCACCGGCTTCAGCGCGTTGGCCAGATCGTTGATATTCAACACCTCAACGTGGTGCAGATGGGCCACCTTGTTCAGGTTGAAGTCGTTGGTGACTACCTTGGCCTCCCACTTCTTCGCCAGCTCCAGCAGCTTCAGGTCCACCTCGCGGATGGAGGGAAAATCGTCGGCCACAATCTGCACCTGAAGGTTGCTGTTTGACTGCATGCGCTGCAGCATGTCCAGGCCCCGCCGCCCGCGCTGGCGCTTCGAGCCGTCAGTCGAGTCGGCCACCACCTGCAGTTCGCGTAACACGAACTCGGGCACCACCATCATGCCGTCGATGAAGCCGGCCTCGGCAATATCGGCAATGCGCCCGTCGATGATCACGCTGGTATCCAGCACCTTGGCGCTGCGGCGCGCGGGCCGGTCGCTGGCGAAGAGCGCGCCCAGCACCGCCGGATTCAGCAGATCGCCCTTATTGGCGCCCACCACCAAACCCACATAGGTCATAAACGACAGGACGAAGATCTGCAAAACCGCCGAAGTCGAGCTGGCAAGCGGCGCGGTGCGCAGCACCATGCAGAACAGAGCCGCGCCGAAGATGCCCAGCACGCTGCCGAAGACAGCGCCGATCAGGCGCCGCAGGCTCAGCGCGCGCACCCTCAGCTCAAAGACGATGACCGCCGCTGCTGCTGCCGCTCCCGCAAGCGCCCCCAGCCATCCCGCGCGGATGCCGAAGGGGTGAAGGAAGTAACAAACTCCAGCTAATAGGGCAACAAAAAGAAGCCGAACGAGGATTAGATCCATAAAGGCCAACTCCAGCCGGCACGGGGAAGCATGCATCGGCGTGGACCTAACTGGGGAGTATGCAGACCGTTGTATACGCTCGTCAAGCGAAAAAGCGGCAAGCAGAAATCCGGGGTCGAAGGTCCGGAGGCACAACCGCCGCTGAGAAGCGCAGCGCGCTCCGTCCCTAGGCGATAGAGGTCTGGGGCAATTACCTTGCAGACGGCAAAAATGCTTGTGCGATCGCCCGTGTGATTGCCCTGCCTGAAAACCGCCACCCGCCCTGGTGCGGTATAGTCAAGAAGGAATGGCAACTACGCCAAACAAGACCGCCGCAGCGACGGACGGAGCGCAAGAGCAGTTTGTCTATCTTCCTCTGATTGCCGGCTGGCTGGTGCCCGGCGCCGGGCATTTTCTGCTGCGCAAGTGGATTCGCGGCTCTCTGCTCGCGGTCTCCATCATCGCCATGTTCGTTCTCGGACTGGCCATGCACGGCAAGCTTTACAGCGGCGCGCAGGACATTCTCGACTTGCTGGGTATGGTCGGCGATCTAGGCAACGGCCTGCTGTTCTTTGTCAGCCGGATTCTGGGCCTGGGCGCGATCCACGTGCAGGTGACCACCGCCGACTATGGCACCAAGTTTATGGTGGTGGCTGGACTTCTGAACGTGATCGCAGCCGTGGATGCGCACAATCTTCGCACCGGGAGGAAGTCCTAGTGTTCCAGCCCTCCCACTTTACCGCGGTGCTGCTGTTCGCTCTCTTCGCCTCCACGGTCTTCGGCATCACCCAGCGCGAGACGCCGCCCCGCATGTTCCGCTACGGTGCCTACTGCTTTGTGCTCTTTGTGGGCTCGGCGATTGTACTTAGTTGGCTGATGTTCCTTATCGCGCGATAGGCAGCAACTGCCCATCGAACGCCATTCAATCTGGAGAGAAGACGGAATTATAACTGCGCGGCATGAGTGTGCTCCTCGGTATCTCTCCCGCGACGACTGACTTCCGTGCGGAATCTGGAATCCGGAGCAGGTTTGCCGTTACGCACTGCCCGGAAGCGACCCAGCTTTGATGGCACCTTGCCTGCCGCGCTCAAGGCACCAATGCTTTGCCGACCGCCACGCCGCTGCCATTCGGCCAGAACTCATCCAGGTTGAACGCGCATTGCCGGGGAACGGGAACCGTGTGGACTGCGCCCTGCCGGTCCGTCACGCGATACATATAGAAAACCACCGCTCGCTGCTGGTAGAAGAAACGCCACGTCGTGTTCTGCTTCCAGCCGAAGACCGTGCCATAGGGCTTGTAGAGGGCCTGCTGAAAATTTACCTTCACGGCGTCTCTGATCATGGTCCGCGCCCGCTGGCCATAGCCGTAACGATCCAGACCCGTGTCGAGCGCGGGCAGGTTGGCCTCGGTCACGTCCATGTAGTGCATGGCGTGTACGCCCTTGGCTCCAGGCAGCGCAGGCAGCATGGGGTTTGCGGCCTGATTGCGTACCTCCTTCGGACTGCGCGCGGCCTGAAAGCGGGTTTCCATTGTTGTTGCCTTCGGATTCCAATAGTTTTGTTGCGCTACGAGGGTTGTCTGCTGCGGCGGGTTGCCGCCGCCTCCTGCGTCGTTCAGGTGATACACGGTGGGAGCCTCTGGCGATCCCTCGACGATCACAGAACAGCCGTCGACCGTCGATGTGAGAAAGATGCGCGGCTCCTCAAGGAATCCACTTGAATGGCGGAGCGTGATGCGGTAAGTCTGCTGGGCCTGCCAGGGCAGGTAATAGCAGGGAAACCAATCTCCCGCACGCTTGCCGTAGTCGCCTGGATTGGGCGGATTCCTTTTCACTTCCGCCACCACGGTATCCGATCCCGTGCTGATCGTCACCTGCTGCATCTGCTGGCCGATGTTTACATTCTGCGCGATGCGGCAATAAGAAACCCGATCGGTCTTGGCGACACTTGAGTATCCGCCCTTGGCATTGAGCGTTAGCATCTCTCGTTCGGCCACAATCAGGATGCGACCTCTTCCGCCGGCGTTGCGCGGCGCGCAATAGGTTTCGGGGTTCTGCAGAAAATCGTCTGAAAGAGACATACTCGCTCCTTGTGCTGGAACAAACTCCATCGCAGAGTCAGAAAGCAGGGGATGTAAATCAATGGCTGCTGAGATGCTCTAAGGATTTTGAATTCTTTCCGGGTGGGCAACGCTTTCTCGCAGCCGCATCAATGATCTATCAGGGAAGAGTACCTGCCCGTCCCAGCCGGCGCAGGTGCTTTGAATCTGTACTCTCGATCATCGCCAGGGGCCCTTTGGGTCCTTATCAGAGCACTTCAACACGTGGCTAAGATACCACGCAGGAATTGTCACTGACAAAGACAATTGAAAAAGCGCTGAAGGGCGAGCAAAGGGTTTACACTTCACGAGACCGCAGCCACCCACCCGCATCCGCAAGGCACGACCCGGTTTCCGCAATGCCTCAGGTGGTCACACCCCGCCGCCACACCGCGGCATCAAAGCGGTGGGTGCACACGTAGCCCTCGGCCCGATATAGGTCGATCGCATGGGTGTTGGCTGCGGTAACGGTCAGAGAGATCTCTGAAGCACCCTGGCGCTGGAAGTGGGCGGCGGCCATCGACAGCAGCAACCGCGCCAGGCCCCGGCGGCGGTACGCCGAGTGGACGCAGACCTGCGTGATGTGTCCGCTCTCCGGGCTTACACGCGAGCCCAGCAGCAGGGCCACCAGTTCGCCGCTCGGACGGTGCACAACCACATGCGAAACCGGCGCGGAAAAGACACCGCAGCCCGAAAAGCGCACGATGTTGTTGAGAAAGCGCAGCGAGCCATGTACGGAGCCGTACTGGTCATTGATGAGCCCGTCGGTATGGCTGCGATAGGCTTCAGCAATGAGCCTTCCGGCGCGCGGCAAGTCGTCGTCGTGCCAGAAGCGCAGCTCCAACTCGCCGGGCAGGTCCACTCGGGGCAGTTCCCGAGGAGCCTGCAAGGCCTGAACCATAAAAAGCCGCTGATAGATCTGGAAGCCGGCTCTGCGGAAGATCCCGGCGTGGGAACCGGAAGG
The DNA here is from genome assembly GCA_021799405.1 of Acidobacteriota bacterium. The sequence goes on along the minus strand of JAJZAL010000014.1, from coordinate 16,383 downwards.
GTGAAGCAGCAGTTGTGATTCAATCCGGTCGACGTGCGGCGTATTCTGCAGCGTCTCCAAAAGATGCTTGAGCAGCGTCTCCTCGATCTCGTGGCCCGAGCCCGGTGCGATGGAAAACTGTCCCGGCCCTGTCGAGAGGGCAAAGACATCGCCAATGACGGCCTTGGTTTCTTCGTAAACGCAGAAAGCGTACCCAACCGCATGCTCGGCCTCCAGGGCCACATATCCCGGCAGCGTGTGGTTGTCGAGATACTGCATCAGCAGCCGGGCAGAGTTCCGGTAATCCCAGTGCAGGCGTTCTCTCCAGACGTCTCCCTCAGCCTCGAGCACAGGACGAAGCAACGGCGCCGTGAAGTGGCGCAGATCGAGAATTTCGATGGAGGCGCTCGATGCCATCTGTATTTCCGTGCCAATAACCCTTCCGGTCACTTTGACATGACTTGCAGTCATGTGCAACTGCGGGTTTCTGTTACTGGCTTTGCGGGAGCCCGCTTACTAAATACACCGCCAATCCCTGTTCAGGCCAGTTGAAAAGCTCCTCGTAGCGACGGCCAGCCAGATACTCAGCGAGCGCCGCTGCCGTATGCAGGTCAACACCGCCTTTGCCGGTCATCCGGGCCACCAGAAGATGCTGCTCCACCGGCACGCCGCTCTGCTCGTAGTTCACCACTTCGCGATTCCGGTAGAAGGAGAGGCCATATTCGATGTCGCGCCGCACGCGGAAAACCGCAACCGTTTCATCAGCCGGAGCCACCGCCGCCAGATGCTCGGCCAGCGGACGCGCCGAGTAGGTACGATCAATCAGCTGAATCACTTTCTTGGTGGCCGGGATCGAGGGGATGCCGAAGGCCGGACCGGCTCCGTAGAGGAAAAGCATCAGCACCACAAGCACCGCGGAGGTGACCAGCCTGATCCGCGCCACGCCAAACCACTTTGCCACGATGAGGATGAGCAGGGCGGCGCCGGTTGCGGAGATCAGCGCCGCGACAGCCGCGTGCGCCGGAGGCATGGTCGCGCCATGGACCAGAAACCAGGGCAGCAGCATCACCGTCACCGTCATCACCCCGCAGATCACCGCGTGACCGATGAGAACCCATCGGCTGAGCCCCGCCTGCCTGCGCCGGAAGAGGTAATCACCGGTGAGAATCGCAATGGGCGGAATCGAAGGCAGAATGTAGCCCGGCAATTTGGATTGCGAAAACGAGAAGAAGACGATCGGGATGAGCGCCCACAAGACCAGGAATTCAGGGAAGGCGTCTCCCGGACGGCTGGGCTTAGGCTTCTCGGGCCGCGAGTGGCGCAGTCGCCACTCCGCCACCGAGGTCTGGACACCATCAATCAGCGCCCGCACCGCAATCACGGTCCACGGCATCATGGCCAGAATGATGACCACAAGGTAGTACCAGAAGGGCTGCTCGTGATGAAACCGGTTGGTAGCGAAGCGTTCCAGATTGTGCTGGAGAAAGAATTCGCGGAAAAAAGTGGGGTTCTGATGCTGCACGGCGATAAACCACGGCAGCACGATGGCAAAGTAAAGCAGAATTCCCGGCCACCACAACGAGCGCTTCAGAATATGCCACTCGCGGCGCAAAAATGCGAAGGCAACAATGATGACGATATCGAGAAACGGCGCCACCGGTCCCTTGGCCAGTGTTGCCACGCCCGTGAAAAAGTAGATGTCGAAGAGCCAGAACTTCGAGTCGGTTTCATACCAGGCGTACCAGCCCAGCAGCCCGATCGCCAGGGGCGCCGCCAACTGCATGTCAGTGGAAGCGCCGCGCGCAAAGCCGATAATGCCAGCGCAGGCGACCGTAATCAGCGCCGCGTCCAGGTGGCCGCCGGGGCGAAATCGCCGCATATGCAGGTAGATCAGCGCCACCATGATGAAGGCGAAGGTGGTCGAAGGCAGGCGCGCGCTCCAGTCGTGCACGCCAAAGTCCTGGAACAGGAACATCGCCCGCCAGTAGTAGAGGGCCGGCTTCTCCAGCCAGGGATGCCCATAGAGATAGGGAGTTACGCAGGCGCTGAGGCGGGCTTTGAGAGTGTGCGCCGAGTCAAACCGGACCAGCATCTCATGCGCAATCTCCGCATAGCGGGGCTCATCGGCCCCCACCAGTCCCAGCCCATCACCGCCCAGCAGCGGCGTAAGCCCATAGGCAAGAAAGAAAACAGAAAATGCCAGAAAAACAGCCGCTTCCCCCACGGTGTTCCAACAGGGCAGCCGTTTTCGCCAGGCTCGGTGAATCTCCGGAACAGAACGTTCCTGGTTTGTTTCCACTTCCTGCATCTCTCCCACGGGCAGGCGCCAGCCTCTTTCACGCATAAAATCTGAGTCATCCCCGGTCAGGACGACGGAGGCATCTGACCTGGCCCGCGCAGTGTCTGTACCGCTCCACGCACGCTGATGGCGCTGGACTTCGTAACAGGGTCAAGGCTAACAGATTCAGGCCGGGTCTTCGCCCCGAATCTCACATCTCCCGGTCACCGTTCCCCGTCAAACCGCCCATGCTGCGGCGCAATTCCCCCAGAATCTCGTCGAGTGCGCGGCTCAGCGGCCCCCGCAGCGTGCAGCCGGCGGCGTTTTCGTGTCCTCCGCCGCCCAGGCGCACCGCCACGGCGGCCACATCCACTTTGCCTTTGCTGCGCAGGCTCAGTCGGATGCGCTGCTCCGGCAGCTCGCGCAGAAAGACGGCGGCTTCCACGCCCGCAATGCCCAGCGCAAAATTCGCAATTCCCTCGCAATCTTCCTCCACTGCGCAGGTGCGAATCATGTCGCGATGCGTCACCCACAGCCAGGCCAGCCGCCCTTCGCGCTTCAGATTGCCAAGCGCCGCGCCCAGCAGCAATACCTTCGACACCGGCGCGGAAAAGTACACCTGCCGCGCAAGGTGCAGAGGATCGGCCCCGGCCGCCACCAGGTCACGCGCCAGCGCAAAGGTTGATGCGCGCAGGTTGCCGTAGCAGAATCCTCCGGTATCGGTCAGAACGGTGGCATACAGGCAATTGGCCATCTCCGCCGTGACCGTGGCCCCGGCCGCCTTCACCAGCCGGAAGACCATCTCGCCCACGCTGCACGCCTCGTGGTCAATCCAGTTCACCCGGGCATAGGGGCGGCCGCTCACGTGATGGTCAATATTGATCAGGAAATGCTCTTCCAGCCCCCGCAGCATGGCGCGCTCCAGCCCGTCGCACTCCAGCAGGATTACCGCATCATAGTGGCCGTTGACGCGCATCGCGCTGCGAATGGCGCCGGCCCCGGGCAGCTCTTCGTAAACCAGCGGAATCCGGTCGGCCGTCACCAGGTCGGCGCGCTTGCCCATCTGTTCGATGAGCATGCCCATCGCCAGCATGCTGCCCACCGCGTCGCCGTCCGGCCGAGAGTGGGGACACACCAGGAACCGCTCGCCGCGGCGCAGCACATCCAGAATCGCGGCAATCGGCTCCTCTGCCGCATCCGCGCGCGCGGCAATGGCGGCCGCGCCGGCCTCCGGCATCGATGGATTCATGGCAGATTTTGGCAGGTTGGCTTCCATGCGCTATTCCAGCAGGGTCCTTGGCTCCATCGGAGGCCCCTGCCCGGCCGGAGACTTTTGCCGTTTCTGCGCCCTCGACATCAGCTCTTCGATGCGCGCCTGAAAGCGGCCGGAGCGGTCGGCAAGAAAGGTGAGATCGGGCACATGCCGCACGCCCATGCGCTCCTTCAACTCGTAGCGAATGTATCCTTTAGCGGCTTCCAGGCCGGCGATGGTCGAGGCTTCGGCCTTCTCAATATCCTTCACCCCGCTGTCCAGGGCCACGTAGACGCGCGCCGACTTGCCGCCCGGATTCAGCGCCACTTCACTTACATAGCAGAAGTCGATCCGCGGATCGGAGAGCTCGCCCTCGATCATGGCGCCGATCTCCTCGCGTAGCGCCTCCGCCACCCGGTCCTGATGATGCTTGCGCGCCCGATGCTCCGGCATGGCTTCCTCCTCACCCAGGTAAACCATTCAGGATAACAGAGGGCGCGCCGCCAGCTCGGGGCACGGATTGAAGCCGTGGATTGAACAATCTTGGGCCCCGGCTGCGTTCCCACCTTTCGGGAGGAGTCGATTGAAAATCTGGGTGCCCCAGGTTTCGACTCTGAAACCTGGGATGAACACTACTCCAGCGGCAACAGCGGCAACGTCAGGTTCTCGGCGGGCTCCGGGCGGCTGCGCGGCGCCTTCTTGAATGTGGCGTCTCTCCGGTGCAGCGGATATTCCGGTTGCTTGCCTTCCAAAATCTGCTGGATGGTGAGGATTTGCAGCCGCGGATAGGTCGTGCCGTCAGACGATTTGTAGAGCCCAGCCTCGGCGGCTTCGCGCTGCATCGGCCGGGTGGGCTCGTCGAAGGTGACAAAGACGCCGATCTCAGCCTTCTCCCGTTCGATCACGCCGCGCAGATCGCGCACCTGCGAGGCCGTGACGTTGCCGCCCTTCACGGAAAAGATGATCTGCTTGGATTTGCCGGAGTGGTCGTCATGAAAGTAGAGCCGGCCATCGATGCCGCGATCCGCGCCCTTCTTCTGGTCGGCCGGGCGCGCGCCGACCTGCCCCAGCGCCCACCACTGAAACTGATATTTGTCTTCGGCGGCCAGTTCCGCCGCCCCGGCGTAATCCGTCGGCTCGCCGATCACATCGTACGTGTCTTTGATCTCCGGCCCGAACGCGTCGGACAGTCGCTTCTTGATGAGGCCGATGGCGAGGTGCGTAATATCGATGCCGATCCAGCGGCGATTCAAGCGCTGCGCGACCTGAACCGTAGTTCCGCAACCGCAGAAGGGATCGAGGACAAGATCGCCTTCGTTCGAGCTGGCCCTGAGGATGCGTTCGAGCAGGGCTTCGGGCTTCTGCGTGGGGTAGCCGAGGCGTTCCTTTGCGTGGGGCGATAGAGGATCAACATCCGTGATTACGTCTTGCGCTGGCGTTCCTCGATCACCCCGCAGGTACCTCTTGAATTGCGGAACGCCGTTTGGCCGTGGCGGCCAATGAATGAGACGCCGTTCCTCCAAATAATCGAGCCTCTGCTGAACGGTCAGGTCGCCCCAATGCCCGGGTGCATCATCTGGGCGGGGGGCAGCCCAGTGTCTACCCACCCTGGTTGGATTAACCCCGCGCCAAGGCATTCCGGATTCTCCGGTTCTGGTTCCCGCGCCAGTCAAGTCACCTAACCTGAACCGTCCTTGTTCATCTTCGTGCCTATAGAAATTGCGAAGGTATTCTTCCGTGTAACCCTGATAGACCCGATTCCAAATTGGCTCGATGCCCCTCGAGTAAAAGAGAATGACGTCGTGAACCGGACCCCATCGCTTTGCGCTGTTGTGAGCGCTGGTGCGCTTCCAGACTATCTCGTTTCTAAACATCTGCGGCCCAAACACAGCATCCATCAAAATCTTCAGGTAATGGCTCGCCGTCGGGTCGCAGTGCAGATAGATGGAGCCGGTCTCCTTGAGCACGCGGCGCAGTTCCACCAGCCGCGGGGCCATCATCGCAAGGTAGGCCATCATGTCGCTGCCGCCAAGAAAGGTGCGGAAGGCGCGCAGCGCGTCGGCCACGCGCCCGCCCCGCTCCACAAGCTGCTCGTAGGCGCGCTCGGCCTCGATGTTCCACTCCCACGTGTCCTCGAAGGCGTGAATCTGCGAGCTGGACTGCGAGCCGTCCTTCTCCGCAAAGAGAACGTTGTAATCCTGGCGCGAGTTAAAGGGCGGGTCCAGATAGACCAGGTCCACTGACTCGTCCCTGACGTAGAGCCGGAGAACTTCGAGGTTGTCGCCGTAATAGAGCTGATTCTTGTGGGCCGTCACAGGTTTGGCTAGAGACTACCATAACTCCCCCGCGTTGCCGCCGCGTGCAAGACGATGCGGAAGACGCCATAAGCATACGCCTTTGCCGGGAATTACCCTCCCGCGGCGCACACTATCCGCAGAGGAATCCAAAATTATGAATGAAACCACGCAACTGAACGATCCGGCCACGGCCTCAATCGTCTTCACTCCTGCCGCCCCGGCCATCAGGCCCGGCCGCAAACCGGAAACCTCCAGCAAGGCCGCGCTCCGCCGCTGTCGCGCCGCCTATCAGCGTGCCCTGCACGCCGCCCTGGAGGCGACTGAGTTGGACATCAACGGCAACATCAACGAATTCGTCGCAACACTGAACGCCAGGGAGGCCTTCATCAACGCCATGCCCACCCTTTCCGGCTACGAAAGCATTCGGGACTTCATCGCCTGCACCGCTCAAGGCCTGCTCATGGATGCCATCCCGCCGCAAAAGGCTGGCCCGCTCCTCTACGCCGCTCAACTGGCGATCAGCGCCCTCAACAGCGCTCCCAAGCCGCAAAAACCCCGTCCCGCATGATCCCCCACCCACCCCCTACCCCGCCTTGAGTAGAGCTTTTTCAGGCCATTGGCGCCACAAGATGCTGCTTATCAATAACTTGAAAGATGTACTTATTTACTTAAAAGTAAATGCCGCGGCCCACTTTTAGCCGCCTTTGTATCGTTTCCTTTAGCAAACCGCGCCGCCGGCGGTCCGCTTGAGCGGACCGCCTTCAAAGCCTCATTGCAAGGGTGAGGTTGACTCTTCGCTTTGCGCCTGCCCCTATTTAGATTGCGAAATGCAAGTGATATTTGTACGATGCCCTTGTGGCCGGAAAACTACAACCGCGGCGCCGCTCAGGATGCCCCGTAAGCATCTCGCTGGAGATCCTTGGCGACCGCTGGTCGCTGCTCATCGTCCGCGACATGATGGTGCGCGGCTACCGCACCTTCCGCGAGTTCCAGCACTCGGGCGAGGGCATCGCCACCAACATCCTGGCGGACCGGCTGCACAAGCTCGAAGCGGCCGGCATTCTCACCGTCGAGCCGGCGGCCGACGACGGCCGCAGCGCTCACTACCGGCTTACGCCCAAAGGCATCGCCCTGGCTCCCGTGCTGCTTGAGCTGCTGTTCTGGGCCGCGCACCACGAGGAGACGGCCGCGCCCTGCGAGTTCATCGCGCAGATCGAGCAGAACCGCGCCGCCGTGCTGGCGGAAACCTATCGCCGCTGGGAGCAGCGCGACCCCACGCCCTTGATTCCACCCTTCAGTCCGCGAGCCAATCCTAAAACAACCAATTCCCCGAAAGGAAAAGCCAAGCGATGAAGCTGAATACCTATGTGAACTACGCCGGCAAATGCGACAAGGCGCTCCAGTACTATGAAAAGCATCTTGGCGCAAAGATTCTTGTAAAGATGACCTTCGACCAGATGCCCGAGCCGAGGCAGATTCCGCCGGGACTTGAGAAGGGCATTCTGCATGCCCGCTTCATGCTCGGAGACGCGGTGGTGATGGCCAGCGACGGGCCACTGGATCGCGTGCAGCCGATGCGCAGCGCCTATCTCACCCTTTCGGCTGACAGCTCAGCCGAAGCCGAACGTATTTACAAGGTGCTGTCTGATGGCGGCGAGGTCTTTATGCCCATGGCCGAGACGTTCTTTGCGCATCGCTTCGCGCAGTTGCGCGATCAGTTCGGCACGAACTGGATGATCATTCACGAGAAACCGATGGGACCAAGAGGCTGAGGCGCATGAGCGGGGCGGTGAGTAGCCGCCGCTCGCATCCGTCAGCGCTCGACGTACTCCCAGAAGGAGTCGGCCAGTTCGGCGCCGAGTTCGTTGGCCATGCGGTGGGCGGCGCGTTCCACTTCCTCGATGAGTCCGTGGAGGTAGTCGCGTGACCGGGAGATGGCCGCCACGCCCAGCGTGGCCGACTTCCAGGTGACGGCTTCGTCCATCTCGGCGACGGAGACGTTGAAGCTCTGGCGAAGCTGGTCTTTGAGCGAGCGCACCACCTGGCGCCGGTCCTTGAGCGACTGGGCGTGCTCGATGCGCAGTTCGAGCGTAAGTTCCGCGACGGGCATAGGCTGATGAAATTTCCCCCGCCAGTGTAAGACTGATTGCGCCTGTCGAGGAATTTTTTTCTTGGCCGACCGCAGGCCGGTCCTAATCGGAGAATTGCGCCAGTTGCTCCGGCGACGGTTTCCGGGTGAGCAGGCTCACCAGAACCAGCACGGCGACGGCGGCAATCAGCGAGGGAAAGATGGCGTCGCGCTGCGCCAGGATGGGCGGGAATAGCTCCTTGACACCGGGAAAATCCCAGACGAGCGTGACCAACGTGCCGGTAGCGATGGCAGCCACCGCGCCCCAGGCGGTAGTGCGCTTTGAATAGAAGGCCGCCAGTACCACTGGCGTCAGCGCGGCGGAGTAGATGGTGTAGGCGTAGAGCATTTTCTCGAGGATGCTCTGCGCATAAACCGCCTGATAGAGAGCCCAGCAGCCGAGCAGCACGACGGCCAGCCGCGAAACGATAAGGACGCGCTTGTTTGAGGCCTGGGGCGCCAGGTAGCGCACGAAGATATCGTTCACCAGGTTGGTGGCCGGCGAGAAGAGGTAGTTCGAGGCCGTGGAGATGACCTTGGCGAAGACCGCACCGAGCAGCAGCGCGCCCATCATGGCGGGCAGGCCGTGGCGGGCGGTGTAGGGGATAATCTCGCGCGGGCGCATGGCCACTTCACCGGTGGGGTAGAGGGCGCGTCCAATGACGGCGATGGCCACAATCAGCGTCTCCAGCACCAGCGTGCCCAGCGTCCAGCCGATGACGGACACCCGCGCATCCTTTTCACTCCGCGCCGAGAAGAACTTCTGGTACATCACCTGGTTGCCGAGCATCAGCAGCAGCGTAGGCACGAGGAACTCCATGGCGCGAATGAAGCCCATACCGGCGGATTCGCGCACGTGGCCGGGGCCGTAGCGGTAGTTGCCGAAGACCTGGAAGTACTCTGGCGGGAGCGCGGCGTGCAGGCCGGCCCAGCCGCCGGCCTTCATGTAGAGCATGGGCCCGGCGATGATGCAGATGACGGTGACCAGAGAGCCGATGGCGACATCCATGTAGGCGACCGACGACATGCCGGCCATGGCCGTGGTCATGATGACAAAGGCGGCGATGATGAAGGTGCCGAGGTCAGACGTGATTACATCGGGAAAGATGAGGTGCAGGACATCGCCGCCGCCACGGAACTGGTAGCTGGTGATGGCGGTGAAGGCAAAGAGGATGGCGATGGTGCCGAGGATGCGAGCGGTCTGGTTGTAGCGGGCTTCGAGCAAATCGGGCAGCGTAAACTGCGCGAATTTGCGGGCTCGTGGAGCGATGAAGTAGATGAGCACCAGGCCCAGCCAGCCGCCGGCCGGCTGCCACAGCGCGGCAAATCCGTTCTGGTAGGCGTTCTCAGCTCCGGCAAAGAGCGACCCCGCGCCGATCCACGAGGTGAGCAGAGTAAGCACGAGCACGAGGGCCGGCAATGACCGGCCGGCGACCAGGTAGTCGGCCTTGGTCTTCACGCGGAAGGTGCGATAGAGGGCAACCGCCAGAAGCGAAGTGACAATAACGGCCAAGACAGCAGCATAAAGTTGAGGCATCCGCTGGGTTCCTCACCGGCGCAATCGGAGTCCTCAGCAGTGTAACGGATTGAGGGAGTGTTGCGAGCAGCGTCTGGATGCCGGTTGTGCGCGAGGGGATGCGGCTCAGGTCGCGGATTGCAGACGAACAAGCCGATGCTGCGAGTTGTTGCCACATACGCCTTCACCTATACTGGAGATTCTTTGCTGGCAGGGTCCGTTGGAACCGCGAGAGATTTTTTGAATGAGCCTGTACTCGCGTCGGTAGCCCGTGTCTGCAAAGCGAAAGCGTTCATTGCGCAACAAGTGCGGTGCGATCCGGTTGCAGCTCAAGTGGATCGTATTTCTGCAATGTGCGATGGGAGATTTGAAGCAAAATCGGCAAGTTCTCTCTGCCGCGCGCGGTAGCGAGTTGGCGAGTGCTTATAGCAGGCCGGCGTTGCATCGAGTGAGGGCCGTAGAAGCCTGTGGCAAACGCGATCTTGGCAGGAAAGCTTGCTGCGCTGTCAGGAGTACATTCCTTTCTGATCTGAGGTGCTGATGCAATTCCAGGGGATATTGAAGTATTGTGCGCTTCTGTTTGCGCTGGTTCTGACGCAATCGATCTTCACGACGGCTCAGGCGCCGGGCCATCGCAATGCGACTACCGCGTACTCTGCCAAAAATGCGCCTGCGCAGCAGCGCTCGCAAGCGGATCTCGTCAACCTGCTGAGGAGGAAGGTTAAGTACGTCTTCGTCCTGTATCAGGAGAATCGCTCCTTCGATTCATACTTTGGCACCTTTCCGGGCGCCGACGGGCTGTATAGCCAGCCTGCAAGCCGGACTCCCGGTTTTACGCAGACGCTGATCAATACTGATGGAAGCAAGACCACGATTCAGCCCTTCCGCATCGGACCGCAGGACCACTGCGCATTGGCCCTGGTGAATGGCGCTGCCACTACCCAGTGCTTCGCCGCGGATACCGACGACGTGGATCATTCGCACCCGGGGATCGTTGCCAAGATGGATGTCCAGAAGAGCGTTCCGCGGATGGACCTGTTTGCCGCGAGTGAAGAGCTGAAGTATAGCCCAACGGGCAATCCCAACCTGCGGGCGAAGCAGTTTGGCGAGCTGGCCATGGCGCACGAAGACTGCGACACGATTCCTTTGCTGTGGAACTATGCGCATAAGTTCGTTCTGTTCGACCACATCTTTCAGACGATGACCGGGCCGTCGACGCCCGGCAATCTTGCCATCATCGGCGCGCAGACCGGCCAGACGCAATGGGCGCTGCATCCTGACGAACATTATGCGGGCAACGGGGCATCGGGGCCGGGCGTTCCGGTGTTGAACGACGCCGATCCTTTCTGGGGCTCTCATGCCGACCACACTCCGGCGGGAGAGAAGGTGCCGGTTAATCCAAAGGATTTTGCCAGCTACCGCACGCAGCTGAACCTTACTTATGCGACACTCCCGCTGACTCTGGCAGGTGGTAACCTGCAGAGCGTGGTGAAGGCGGATAAAGATCCCGACGATGACCTGGCCGACGTGAAGCAGGATGTCGGATTTATTACACAACTCAAGCGAAAATCCGTGCCTTTTGGATGGTTTGAGGAGGGTTACGACAAGGAGCCAACGGATCCGAATGATCCAGTGGATGCGAATGGGATGCACGCGTCCTATATTACGCATCACAATGGCCCGCAGTATTTCGGTTATATCTCAAATAACTCGCAGATGCGGCAGCAGCTTCACGGGCTTGAGGATTTCTTCACGGCGCTCAAGGAGCACACCTTGCCGCAGCAGGGTGGTCTCTTCTTCGTCAAGGGCGGATACGATAACATCTTTCAGCTAAAGCCCGCGGATCCGGATGGGCATGTTCAGAAGAAGTTTCTTGGAGACGATGATCACCCATCTTACTCGGATGGGCAGATCAGTGAGGCGATGGTCGCCGAAGCGATCAATCGCATCGCATCCAGCCCATATTGGCAGCAGAGCGCGATTATTATCACCTGGGATGACTCGGAGGGCGATTACGATCATGTACCGCCGCCAATCCGGACCTTTGGACCAGATGGTTCGGTAATCACTGACGGTCCCCGAGTTCCCCTTGTCCTGATCTCGCCTTACGCCCGGACGCGTGCGATTGAACATGCGCAGGGCAGCCAGTCGTCCGTGGTGAAATTTGTGGATATGGTTTTCAACCTGCCGCCGCTGGCAACGCTGCCCGACGAACTCCGCGGGCGCAAGCTCGGCGAAAAGGAGTTTCACGAGAAGGGTCTGGGACCCGAAGACGCATTGACGCCTGGCATTACGAATCTGCTGGACGCGTTCAGCCCTTCGCGGCTGGAAGGGAAGACGCGGCCGCTTTCCTCGTCTTATGTGATGGTGCCGGAAAACCTGATTGTGAACCTGCCGGAAGAGACGGGCTATGGCTGCAAAGCTCTGGGCATTGTCACGACGGATCGCAAACTGGGCATTGCCAATCACGTTCCCGCGGACTTTAATCCGCGGCCGTCGACAAATCTCAATCGATAGGTTTCACCGGCAGAAGATCACGGTTTGTTGGCCACTCGACGCCTTTTACCATGACCGAAAGAATTTGCAGATTCTGCTTTTCTGCATCGAGCATGAAGCGGACCAGGTCTGCGCTAGCGCCGGAACGCAGCAGGCCGCGATTGCCGGCAAAGCGGCCCGGATTCGCGGTGGCCATGCGGACGGCGTCGCCGAGTGCGCATACTCCAGAGAGCGAAGACCGGGCGATGCCGTCTTTGAGGGGAAGTCCGGCGCCTGCCAGAAATCCTGTATCCAGCATGTTCAGGCGGCCGTCGGCGCGCAGTTCCACCCGGCCTCCGATGGCCGCATCGTAGATTCCCGGCGCCAATCCAGCCGGGGCGACGGCATCCGAGATAAGAATGCTTCGCTCGACGCCTTTGGCGCGCAGCATGGCCTTCAATGTGTCCGCAGGCAGATGATGGCCGTCGGCGATAAAAGTAGCCGTGAGCCTGTCATCGGCAAGCTGTGCCCAGATGAGATTTGGATGACGGGGAAGCTGACTGCCGACTCCATTGCCGAGATGAGTGGACAAGCTCGCGCCCGCATCGGCGGCCCGGTGGATTTGAGCGGGCGTGGCGTGCGTGTGGCCGATCGCGACGAAGATGCCCTTGGCCACGAGGGTGGCGATGTACTCCGCCGCATCGTCCCCGTGCGGTGAGACGGTCACCATGCCGACGAGATTGCCGGAGGTGGCCTGCCACCGCGCGAATTCCCAGAGGTCCGGCGGACGCACATGCTCGCGTGGGTGCGCACCCCGCGGGCCGTCTAGTGGCGAGATGTGCGGTCCTTCGACATGCGCGAAAGGGATGGCATGAGCGACGAGGGCGTCGACCTGCCGAGCCTTTGCAACAGCGCGCAGGGCCTTGATGATCTGAGCTTCAGATGCCGTAATGATGGTGGGAAGAAAAGTGGTAACGCCGGTGGCGAACAGCTTGCGCGTGAGCGCGATGACCACATCGGCGTCAACGGTATCCGCATTCAGATCGCAGCCGCAATAGCCATTGACCTGAAGATCGATGAAACCGGGCGTCAGCCATATACCTTCCTCGGCAGGACCGGAACGGATCGATCGAATCTCGCCATCTTCGACTCCGATGCGGAGCGGTGAACGACTCAGGGGATCATAGCCCGATATGGATTGAGAATTCATGGCGCAGCCTGTCACCGGGACGAATGCGGACGCGGTTTTATGGATTCGTTTGCTCCCATTCTTTCCATCAATTGTGTGATGAGAATAGCCGCCCGCGGCAAATGAAATGGATCCTTGACGGGGAGGGCCACGACCTCGGAGATGGGCTTGCCTTCGCGGCTGAGGCGCTGGCGCCACTCTCCGGGCTCCGTGACCGGAAAATGGGACCACGCCCAATCGGCTACCTTTTCGTGCCATTCGAGGAAGCTCTGGTCTCCCGTCAGATCGTAAGCGAGAAGCGTGCCGTACAACGCCTCAGTATGTGGCCACCACAGCTTCTTTTCGGAATGAGGCAGGTAAGATTCGTGGCCTTCGATATCACGCGACAGAAAGATGCCGCCATACTCGGGATCCCAGCCAAGTTCAAGATGCCAGCGCATCACTTCGGCTGCCCGGCGGATCAGGTCGCGATCACCGCGGCGCTGCGCTACGTGCATGACAAACCACATGGACTCGATGGCGTGGCCGGGCATGACAAAGGTTCCCGCCGGCGGCGGAAGTTCATCATAGCTGCTGGTAAGAAATTCGAGAACGGCCTTGCGGTCCGGGCGGACAAAGTGTTGCATCACTCGACCTGCATAGACGTCAACCAGCGGCTCCAGACCTGCGTCTCCGGTGGTCTGAGCGAGCTCATTCGTCACCTCGGTCATGATCATCGGAATACCGTGATTCTTCCAGCCAGGCGGAAGCGGGTACGGCGCAGTCTCGTGGAAATCAGGCTCCTCGATGCGGCGGCGCACCCGTTCGAAGGTAGCCCGCACAACGGAAAGGACCTCTTTGTCCTGCACGGCACGGTAATATTCGCTCAATCCGTAGATGACGAAGCAATCGGCATAGATGCTGGTTGCGCCTTCCATCACGCGGCCCTGGCGATCGGTTTGATAGACCCAGCGCCCGTCCTGATCGCGCCCATGCGCAAGCAGAAAGCGTATGGAATTCTCGGCGGCCCTCAGGAAATCCGGCCGCTGCTCGATGCGATTGTAGAGAGCGGCAAATGTCCAAACCGAGCGCGCCTGCGACCAGACAAACTTGTCGCCGCTGATGACCGAGCCGTCATCGGCGATGCACGAAAGCACACCGCCGTGCTGCCAGTCGATGCCGTACCGGAACCAAAACGGCACGATATTGTCGAGTAACAGCTGTCGGTAACGCAGGCGAAGGGCAGCGGGATCCATATTCTTCCTTGTTTCAGGATTGGCGATGCGGATCAACTCTTACCACCGCGCATCGACTCCCGGAGATAGAATATCCGCCAGCGCGCGCCCGGTGAGGCTCGTGACCGTATTGAAGGCATTGGTGGCGCCTCTCGAATTGGCTGTAGCGCCGTCGTTCAAGAGCCCGTAGGCTTTGCCGTCGTCAGGATTCAGAATATAGGCGTCGAAGCGTTGTACAGCGCGCACAATGCGCGGATCACGGTCCACGTGTTCGTAGTACCAGATGAGATAGTCGATGATCCCGGGGCTGCGCGTCCGGTCCCAACTGGTGCGGCCGATCTGAGACCATGTGCCGTCAGGAAGCTGGGTACGAAGCAGGAACTCGATGTTTGGTTTGACGGCGTTCTCAATCCAGGACTTCCATGCGCGCTTGCCGCAGTAGAGATCAAAGGAAAGGACACCTTCGCCCACGTAGGCGGAAGTTCCGTAGGTTTGCTTGGTCCACAGATTGTAGGCGACCTTCGGATCATTGCGCTTGTCCCAGTCAAACCCCTCAAGGGCGAGGATATGCGGGATCTTCCCTTCGGAATTCATGGTGCTGAAGATCCACCTGAGCGCGTGGTAGGCGGTCTCGCGGTACTCATTTTTCCCGGTAACGTGATACATCCAGGTAAAAATCTCGCCGCCGGTGAGCGCGGACGAGAGCGTGTACTGGTCGTAAATCGGATCCACTAGCGTACCGTCGTTGACGCGCCTCCAGCCTGTGCCGAATGCGCCGTTGGGGTGAATCATGTTGTTGGCCTTGATGGAGGCAACGTAATGCTGGACAGCTTCAAAATAGCGTTTCTGGCGGTCGCGATCCACGTGGTTATAGAGCGCCACCAGCAGGCCTAGCGCACTTCCGGTATCCGCCATATAGACCGGCCCATAACCGGTTCTCCAGAAGCCGTTGGCCATCTGGTGCGCGAGCAGGTAATCGCCATACGCGATGGCGGTATCAAGGTAGCGGCGATCGCCAAGAATCTCGTAGCCATCGACCAGCGTGCGCATGTAATAGCCGCCGATGTAGATTGTAGGGAAGTTCGCCTTCTCCTTTACGATGTAGTCGCAGAGATTCTTGAGTAGCTCCCGGGATTGAGTACAATGCGTGTCTGAGCAGAACGCTGAGGAGTTCTTTACCTGCGCCGACGCAAGCGGCGAAGCGAGCAGAGTCAAGGCCATCAGGATGAATGCGAATGCCATGCGTTGAGAAATGCTCATGGAGTTTTTGCCTTTCCGCTTGCGCGCGGGGATGTTCGAGGTGAATTTGAAGATCGCCTTGGCGCACAGGAAATCTTCAGGGATTGATTTAATCACAATGAGCCGTTTGAGGTTTGTCCTGTAGGCCGGTTGAATACCCGGCTTTGAGCCGGAAAGGAAATCGATGGTCATTCCCGCATCCACTCTGGCTTTAGGCATAACCTGCGCGATTGTTGCGGGCATTATGTGCGGAATCTTTGCCCTGCCGATGAAGTATCTGGGGCGATGGTCGTGGGAAAACGTGTGGGCGATATTCATCCTTGTTTCCTGCGTCGCGATGCCCCTGGTGATTACCTGGATGACGGTGCCCGACTGGATGCAGGTACTCGCGACGGCCCCTGCTCATGCAACCTGGATCGCCTGCATGACCGGGTTCGCCTGGGGTTTTGGTGCCATCATGTTTGGGCAAGGCGTGAGCGCGATCGGCATCTCGATGAGCAACACGGTGGTTCTTGCCACGAGCGCGTCGCTGGGCTCGCTTTTTCCCATCTGGCTGCTGGCCCCAGAGCGCCTGCATCAACCGCAGGGCCAGGCCATCATAGCCGGGACCATCGTGGGGATTGCCGGAATTGCGATGTGCGGCTATGCAGGTCTGCTGCGGGAGAAGAGCCAGGCGAATGACAAAGAAGCCGTGCGCGGAGAGATGGTCGGCCATGCGCGGCCCATAGCGGTGGGTCTGCTGCTCTGCGCGGGCGCAGGCATTCTTTCCGCGGTTTTGAATATTGGTTACAGCTCGGCGCAGCCTTTGTTGAGCGC